>NZ_JBFOCV010000028.1:0-238960 GCF_040907975.1 Aeromonas sp. s10
CTGTTCGAAGACTTCGCGGTGAGCCTGGTGGACAGCGACGGGGACTCGGCCTCGAACACCCTGAGCGTGCAGATTGTCGATGACGTGCCGACGGCCAACGATGATGCTGACAGTGCTACTGAAGGTGTGTTCACTCCGGTGACGGGTAATGTCATTACCGGGGCGGGTACCATCGGCGGCACAGCCGGTGCCGGGGTGGACGTCATGGGGGCTGATGGTGCGGCAATCAGCCAGGTCGTGAGCTCGAACGGCAATTCAGACAGTAATCCTGCCGGTGGATTCACCGTGACCGGGCTGTATGGGACGCTGACCATGGGGCTGGATGGCGAATACAGTTATACGCTCACGGCGGCATCGGTTCCCGTGGGGGCCTCGGAGGTATTTACCTACACGCTCAAAGATGGCGATGGTGATACGGATCCGGCAACACTGACCATCAATATTGCTCAGGATACCCGTGTTCCTGTATTGACCATCGGCAATGCGACGGTTGATGAGGAGGGACTGCCTGAGGGGACCGCTGCCAGTGGTAATTCGGAGATATTCAATGGCAGCTTCACCATCAACACCCAAGGTGAAAATCTGACTACCTTGACCATCGGTGGGCAGGCTTACAATTTGACCAGTGGCGGCAGTCAGACCTTGATCAACAATACGGAAGGAATGCTGACGGTAACCGGTGTCAGCGGCCCCACAGCCGGTGTCTACACGGTGAACTATACCTACACGCTCAAAGACAATGTGCTGACTCACAACGTTCAGGGCAACAGTGATACAGCGAATGGTCCGAGTTTCGTCGTGTCGGCTACGGATGCCAGTGGCGACAGTGGCACGGGTAACCTGCAGGTTGTGATCAGCGATGATGCCCCCATTGCCAATGCTGTTACCAATGCAGGCCAGGCGACTCAGGTGCAGAACACGAATCTGATGTTGATCCTCGATATCTCCGGCAGTATGGGTGACCCATCGGGCTATCAAGGCATGACTCGGATGCAGGTGATGCAGAAGTCCGCGTTGGAGCTGCTGGACAAATACAGCGCCTACGGCAGCGTCATGGTCAATATCGTGACCTTCTCCACTTCAGCCGCCAATCCGACCGGGGTGTGGGTTTCGATCGATGTAGCCAAGGCCATCATCCTTGGCCTTACCCCCACGGACTCGACCAACTACGATGATGCACTGAACGAGGCAATCAAAGCCTTTGGCGATACAGGTAAACTCGCTAATGCGCAAAATGTCTCTTACTTCATGTCGGATGGTCTGCCAAATGCCAGCTCGTTGAGCGGTACCCCCGCCACAGTTCCTGATGGCAACAACTCGCTTGGCGGTGGGAACGGGATCGATGGTGACGGCACGACACTGAGCGGTGAAACCAAGGACTGGGCCGATTTCCTGACGGCGAACAACATCAATTCGTACGCGCTCGGGATGGGCTCGGGAGCGACCCAGTCTGCACTGGATCCTATTGCCTACAACGGGGTCAGTGGTGCCAGCCCGGCAAATACCACCGCAGTGGTGGTGACTGACTTCAGCCAACTGACCGCGACCCTTTTGAGCACCGTGGTAGCTCCGCCCCTGGCAGGACAACTTATCAACGGTGTAGCGGCGAGTGCCGGGGCCGATGGTGGCTGGCTCAATGCCATTACCGTGGGAGGGGTGACTTATACCTACAACCAGAAGACGGACTCCGCCGGCGTCTCGGGAGGGACATCAGCCGGGACCTTCAATACAACGACCAACGAATGGACCATTACACTTGCAGGCGGCATCCTCAAGGTGGACATGGACAACGGCGCCTACACCTATACTCCGCCGTCATCCATTCCGGTCGGGGGGATAAACCAGGTCGTGGGTTACAGTGTGATAGACAACGATGGGGATACTGCGTCCAGCACCTTGTCCATCGTTATCAACCCGGCGGTCGGTCCTACCGTGGTTCGTGATGACTTTATCATCACCAACCAGGACCCTGCGACCATTCCGGATTGGGCCCTGCTTGCCAATGACACCGGGCCTCTGGCTGCGACCCAGATGATCACGGGCGTCTCGGGAGCTGTGGGAGGGACCGTCACAGACAATGCAGGCTCGGTAACATTTGACGATACTTCCGGCAATGCTACCCCCAGCTCTTACGAGGGTTCGTTCAACTACACCAATAGCACGACCACAGATACGGCCAAGGTGTATGTGGATGTGCAGAGCGGTTCGACACTCACCGGGAGCTATCTCGACGAGATCCTGATCGGGGGGTCTGGAAACGATACGCTCAACGGGAATGCCGGGAACGACATCCTGCTTGGGGGGCTCGGCAACGACACCTTGAATGGCGGTGAAGGCAATGATCTCCTGATCGGTGGCGCTGGCAACGATACCCTGAACGGCGGCAACGGCAATGATACGGCCAGTTACTTCGACAGCGCTGCTGGGGTCACGGTCACAGTCAATGGCGCCAATCAGAATACCGGAGGGGCAGGGACAGACAGCCTGAGCAACATGGAAAACCTGGTAGGGTCCATGTTCAACGACAGCCTGACCGGCGATGGCAATGCCAACGTCCTGAGCGGACTGGCAGGTAACGACATCTTGAGTGGTGGTGGTGGTGACGACCTGCTGATTGGGGGTACCGGCAGTGATACCCTGACTGGTGGGGCTGGCAAGGATACCTTTAAATGGATGGCAGGTGATGCAGGAGGCACGGATACCATCAAAGACTTCACCACGGGGGCCAATGGAGATGTCCTGGACCTGAGTGAACTGCTCAGTGGTGAGCATGCCGATGCGAGCACACTGGATCACTATCTTACCTTTGCTCCTGGTCCGGGCAGTGGCAAGTCGACCCTGACCATTGATCTGGATGGCGCGGGAAGTGGCACCACGACTCATACCATCCTCTTTGACAACGTGGATCTGACGGCCGGTAAATCTAATCTGCAGATCATTCAGGATCTGCTGGATCAGGGCAACCTCAAGGTCGATCCGTAAGCAGGGTATGGGGGCCGGGTGTGCCCGGCCCCTGTTATTTGACGGAGTGGGCAGATAAGATAGCAGCAGTATCAGGAGAGGGTCACCATGCAGTCATTCAACTGGGTCGACATCGACGGCATTCGCTACAGCTGGAACGGGCAGGACAATATCGTCTGCACCGGCCGCTTTGGTTATCAGGCCACGATGACGGGTGACACGCTCAATGGTCTGGAGCTGGAGAGCGAAGATGGTGAGGTGGCGGGGTTGCTCAATGTGGACTTTGCCGCCTCTCGTATCAGCTTCACGCCAGCAGAGGATGCGCCCCTGCCCCACATGATGGTGCTGGTCGGCCATGAGTGGGGGCAGCAGGAGTATTCGTTGCAGAGCCTGAGCGATACCTCCTTGCAGGGGCTGCTCAGCCACGGTGAGGAGCTTGACTGGGGGGCGCTGGCCGTCGTGACGACGTCCGAGCCGAATCTGCCATCACAAGGTCATGTTCTGTCGTGGGATTCGTTCCACTTTGAGGATGAATCGCTGTTTGGCAGCCAGGCGCCTGCTCCCGTGATGACAAGCCATGGCAATTCAGGAGGAGGGGAGATCAGCATCAATATCGACATGACCAATCAGGTGCTGGACCAGATCCCGCCGACACACGATATATGAATCCCAATCGACGACATGCATAATGACCTCCATCTAAATGATGGAGGTTTTTTTATGTGGCGTCCCCTTCTTACCCTATCCGCGCTGGTTGTCAGTGCTCCGTTGCTTGCCATCGAGGTTCCTCAGGCCCCCCATCTGGTCGTCAGTGGCTATGCGGAACAGAAGGCTGAACCAGACATGCTGACGCTCAATGTCGCCGTCACGGCACTGGAGAAGCAGGGCATCAAGGCCAAACAGCAGGTAGATACCAAGGTAGCTGCCTTCTTTGGCCAGCTGGAGAGCCTGGGCATCAAGCGCAGCGACGTCGAGGCGGGCAACCTGGTGATCTCCCCCGAGTATCAGTATCCCCAGAACAAGCAGCCTGAAATGGTGGGTTACCGTGCCCAGCGCCAACTGGCCGTCAAACTCTATCAACTCGACAAACTCAGCCAGTTGATGGATACCGCCCTCAAGGCGGGTCTGGAGTCCGTGACCCAGATAGAGTACGGCCTGAAGTCACCACAGGTCATCAAGGAGCAGGCCCGGCTTGGTGCTGTCGCTGATGCCACGAGCAAGGCGGAATCCCTGGCCAAGGCTTTCGGCATGAAGCTTGGCAAAGTGTATAGCGTTGAATACCGCAACAGTTCTCCCATGCCGGTCTATACCCGTGCCATGAAGGCTGCGGCAGCCCCTGCCGCCGACATGATGGAAAACAGCTATCAACAGCAGCAGATCAGCATCACTGACAATGTAGAAGCCGTCTTCCTGCTGGAATAACACAGCCCCTTTGTCCATCACTCAAACCCGAGGCAACCCCTCGGGTTTGTCATTGCAGGGGCTGGCAGGACAAGCGAGCCGCTAACTGGGTCAGGTGAAACGGGAATGGAGTAAAAAAATGCCGGTCACTGACCGGCATTTTTGTTGGAGGAGGCTCGATGCCTAGCCCAGGTTGGTCGCCAGCTTGCGTTGGCTCTTCTGTTTGAGCAGATAGCCGATTCCGAGTACCAGGACCCAGGCCGGGATCAGCTCGACCGAGATGCGGGTGCCGTCGTTCATGTACATGATCACCAGGATGGCGGCCATGAAGGCGAGGCAGAGGTAGTTGCCAAACGGGCTCCACAGTGCCTTGAACTTGGTGGTGACCCCTTCTGCAGCCTTCACCTTGCGGAACTTGAGGTGTGCCAGGCTGATCATGGCCCAGTTGATGACCAGGGCGGAGACCACCAGAGACATCAGCAGACCAAAGGCCTTGCCCGGGATCAAATAGTTGATGAGCACACACAGCAGGGTGGCCGCGGCCGAGATGGTGATGGCGGTCAGGGGCACGCCGCTCTTGTTGGTCTTGAGCAGGGCCTTGGGGCCGTTGCCCTGCTTGGCCAGGCCAAACAGCATGCGGCTGTTGCAGTAGACGCAGCTGTTGTACACCGACAGCGCGGCGGTCAGCACCACCAGGTTAAGTACGTTGGCTACCAGGTTGCTGTCGAGCGCATGGAAGATCATCACGAACGGGCTGCCGCCTTCCACTACCTTGCCCCAGGGATAGAGGGAGAGCAGTACGGTGAGGGCACCGATGTAGAAGATGAGGATGCGGTAGATCACCTGGTTGGTGGCCTTGGGGATGCTCTTCTCGGGATTGTCCGCTTCCGCTGCCGTGATGCCGACCAGCTCCAGACCGCCGAAGGAGAACATGATGAAGGCCATGGCCATCACCAGCCCGCCTACGCCGTTGGGGAAGAAGCCACCCTGGGCCCAGAGGTTGCTGACCGTGGCCTCGGGGCCGCCGCTGCCGGAGAACAGCATCCAGCCGCCGAATCCAATCATGCCGAGAATGGCGACCACCTTGATGATGGCGAACCAGAACTCCATCTCGCCGAACGCCTTGACGTTGGAGAGGTTGATGGCGTTGATCAGCACGAAGAAGAAGGCCGCCGACATCCAGGTCGGGATCTCGGGCCACCAGTACTGGACATAGATACCGACTGCCGTCAGCTCGGCCATGCTCACCAGCACATAGAGCACCCAGTAGTTCCAGCCGGAGGCGAAGCCGGCGAAGTCACCCCAGTACTTGTAGGCAAAATGGCTGAATGAGCCGGCAACCGGCTCTTCCACCACCATCTCGCCCAGCTGGCGCATGATGAGGAAGGCGATGAAGCCGCCGATGGCATAACCCAGCAGCACCGCAGGGCCCGCCATCTTGATGGTGTCGGCAATGCCGAGGAACAGGCCGGTACCGATGGCACCGCCCAGTGCGATGAGCTGGATATGGCGGTTTTTCAGACCGCGCTTAAGCTCCTCGCCGTGTTGTTGAAGATCCATGCTTCCTTCCTTACGTCGCTGAAATCACTCGGCTCGCGTCCCGTCAGCCACAGCACGTCCTCTGCCTGGCGCGGCATCTTGTGCCGAAAACGTGACGAAATCCGTATTTATATCGTTACGATTTGCCGCTGGCTGTTTTTTGTAGCGGCTACCAACCCGAGCAGAATAGTGATAATCGACCGTCCATGCACCTGTTTTCCTCATCATTGGCTGCTGTTTTGTGCGCCATGCAGGTTTTTCATGATCTGGAAAGGGGTTTTGAGAGTGATTGCTGATTTTGTGTTCTGGTGGATTTGCGCCTGTTGACGCGAATTGGTTTTTATGATGCTTTTGCCTTTTGATAAAAAGGGACTCATATGATGGAGCGTATAGTCGGTGGCCTGGTGATGGCCGTGCTCTGGCTCGGGATCTGGCTCTCCCCCATGTTGCTGACGATGGCGATGAGCAGCCTTGTTGTCTGGGGCTGGTTGGGAGCGGATTACCTGGTGAACCACGTCGCCATGGTGCTCATCCTTGCTGCCGGGATGGGGTTGGTGCCAGCCTGCTGGCTGAGCGAGCGAGTCCGCAAGGGCAGGGGACTCATCCATTTTCACGGCATGTTGATGAACAACAAGGAGCTCAACAAGCCCTGAGCCTGCTTGCCCCGCGAGTGATAGGATGCCAGCGACGATGCTGGCATCATTTTTTCATCCTGTTTCTCTGTTTCGTTATCTTGCCACTCACCTGTTTAATGGTGCGTTGTGCTGTCACAGCCTTGAAGGTTAGCAGAGCTGGCGGCGAAGGCCGGTTGCTTCCAGGATCTTGGCGCTGATCTCCTCGACCGAGTGGGAGCTGGTATCGAGGAAGCGGATCGCCTCCTGGCGGAACAGCCTCTCGACGCTGGCCAGCTCCTGTTTGCATTGATCAAGTGAGGAGTAGCGGCTGTTGGCGCGGCGCTGGTTGCGGATCTCGTGCAGCCGCTGCGGCATGATGGTGAGGCCGAACAATTTGTGGCGATTGGCCTTGAGGGCGGCGGGCAGCTCCAGCGATCCCATGTCCTGCTCGATAAAGGGATAGTTGGCGGCGCGAATGCCAAATTGCAGCGCCAGATAGAGGCTGGTCGGTGTCTTGCCGCAACGGGAGACCCCGATGAGGATGATGTCTGCCTCGTCATACTCCCTGGTGGTGATGCCATCGTCGTTGGCCAACGCAAAGTTGACCGCCTCGATGCGATCGTCGTAAAGCTTGCGGTTTTCCATGCCATGGGTGCGATGCAACCTGGGTTCGGCCTTGATACCGAGCTCCTGTTCGAGAGGGCTCACGAAGGTGTTGAGAAAATCGTGGCTGCTGGCCTGGGCCTTGAGCACCTCTTCACGCACCATGGGGTCGACGATGGTGTGAAACAGGATGGGGCGCACCCCGGTCTGGCGAAACTGCTCATCAATGCGTGCCCGTACCTGGCGCGCTTTCTCCTGGGTCTCGACAAAGGGGATGGTGACCTGTTCGAAGGCCAGGGGAAACTGGCTCAACACGGCGTGGCCGAAGACTTCGGCGGTGATGGCGGTGCCGTCGGATACATAGAATACGGTGTGCACTGCGGACTCCTGTGGTGCGCTCCAGAGGGCGGCGAGAAATAAGTATCTCTCGAAACCATATCGTTTTTGTCAACAGATCTGCCATGCCCAAGTTGTGAACTCGCTTGCAAACCTGAGTCGTTACCTTTTTGTGTCGCTATTGTAGAATGCCTGTGTCAAACGACCATCCCCAACTCTTGCTCGGGGATTTTTTTGACAATAAATAGAAAACGTTTTCATGGTCGTTGGCAACAGACACTAACAAAAACACACGACTTGGCACAGCAGGTGAATTGTCACCCTGGCCCCCCAACCTGGAGACATGCAAATGCAACAGTACGTACTCTGGTACGAACAGCTCGGTATGCAGGACGTTGAACGCGTCGGCGGCAAGAATGCATCCCTTGGCGAGATGATCAGCAACCTCTCGGGGGCCGGCGTGTCCGTGCCGGGCGGGTTTGCGACCACGGCCTTTGCGTTTAACGAGTTTCTGGAGTTAAGCGGCCTCAACGGCAAGATCCATGACCTGCTCGACAGTCTGGATGTGGATGACATCGCAGCCCTCAACCGGGCCGGTCAGCAGATCCGCGACTGGGTGGTGGAAGCGCCCTTCCAGCCCGCTCTGGAGCAGGCGGTGCGCGAGGCCTACGACAAGCTGAGCGCCGGGCTCGAGGCATCCTTTGCCGTGCGCTCCTCCGCCACCGCGGAAGACATGCCGGATGCGTCGTTTGCCGGTCAGCAGGAGACCTTCCTCAACGTGCGCGGCATCGATGCCGTCATGACTGCCATCAAGCATGTGTTTGCCTCTCTGTTCAACGATCGCGCCATCTCCTACCGGGTCCATCAGGGCTATGACCACAAGGGGGTCGCTCTCTCCGCCGGGGTACAGCGCATGGTGCGCTCGGATCTCGCCGCCTCAGGCGTCATGTTTACCCTGGACACCGAATCCGGCTTCAACGACGTGGTCTTCATCACCGGCGCCCAGGGCTTGGGCGAGATGGTGGTGCAGGGGGCCGTCAACCCGGACGAGTTCTATGTGCACAAGCCGACCCTCAAGGCCGGGCGCCCCGCCGTGGTGCGCAAGACGCTGGGCTCCAAGCTCATCAAGATGACCTACTCCGGGGATGCCGGTCATGGCCGTCAGGTGAAGGTGGTCGACACCACCGATGCCGAGCGCAACCGCTTCTGCATCACAGACGAGGAAGTGATGGCCCTGGCAAAGCAGGCCCTCATCATCGAGCAGCACTACGGTCGCCCGATGGACATCGAGTGGGCCAAGGATGGTCAGGATGGCAAGCTCTACATCGTTCAGGCCCGTCCGGAAACCGTGCGTAGCCGCCAGGAAGCCAATACCCTCGAGCGCTTTGCCCTCAAGCAAACCGGCAAGGTGCTGATCGAGGGGCGCGCCATCGGCCACAAGATTGGCGCGGGTCCGGCCCGTGTCATCTCCTCCATCAGCCAGATGGATGAAGTGCAGCCCGGCGATGTGCTGGTCACCGACATGACCGATCCGGATTGGGAGCCCATCATGAAGCGCGCTTCCGCCATCGTCACCAACCGGGGTGGACGCACCTGTCACGCCGCCATCATCGCCCGGGAGCTTGGCATTCCGGCAGTGGTGGGTTGCGGCAACGCCACCGACCACATCCAGGATGGTCAGCTCATCACCGTCTCCTGTGCGGAAGGGGATACCGGCTTCATCTATGACGGCGAGCTCGACTTTGACGTGGCGGTGACCGAGGTGGGCAACATGCCGCGCCTGCCCATCAAGATCATGATGAACGTCGGCAATCCGGACCGCGCCTTCGATTTTGCCCAGTTGCCGAATGCCGGCGTGGGCCTGGCCCGCCTCGAGTTCATCATCAACCGCATGATCGGGGTCCACCCCAAGGCGCTGCTGGAGTTCGATCAGCAGACCCCGGAACTCCAGGCCTCCATCACCAGGATGATCGCGGGCTACGAGAGCCCCAGGGAGTTCTACGTGGCCAAGCTGACGGAAGGGATCGCCACCCTGGCGGCCGCCTTCTGGCCTGAGCGGGTCATCGTGCGGATGTCGGACTTCAAGTCCAATGAGTACGCCAACCTGGTGGGGGGGCGTGGTTACGAACCCCATGAAGAGAACCCCATGATCGGTTTCCGCGGTGCGTCGCGCTACATCGCCGACAGCTTCCGCCCCTGCTTCGCCCTCGAGTGCGAGGCGATGAAACGGGTGCGGGATGTCATGGGGTTGACCAACGTCGAGGTGATGATCCCCTTCGTGCGTACCCTGGGTGAGGCGGAGCAGGTGGTGGAGATACTGGCTGAGAACGGCTTGCGCCGTGGCGAGCGCGGCCTGAAAGTCATCATGATGTGCGAGCTGCCCTCCAATGCGCTGCTGGCGGACAAGTTCCTCGAGCACTTCGACGGCTTCTCCATCGGCTCCAATGACATGACCCAGTTGACCCTGGGGCTGGATCGGGACTCCGGGCTCATCGCCCACCTGTTCGACGAGCGCAACGAGGCGGTCAAAGCACTGCTGGCCATGGCCATCGCCGCCGCCCGCAAGGCGGGCAAGTACGTGGGGATCTGCGGCCAGGGGCCGTCCGATCACCCGGACTTCGCTGCCTGGCTGGTCGAGCAGGGGATCGATTCCGTGTCGCTCAACCCCGATACCGTGGTCGACACCTGGCTCTATCTGGCCGAGCAGCACAAGGCCGGCTAAACCCGTTCCCGCTTTTTGATGACACGGCGCCGCAATGGCGCCGTTTTTGTCTGCGCCCCCCTTTTTCTGTTACAAGGGGAAAGAGCAAGGTGCTCCGCACCCATCACAGGACGATCCCATGACCTCATTGCAGTGGCAATCCGCCACCCTGGCCCTGCGTGGCCACCACACCCTGGTTATTCCCGAACTCTGTCTCACCCCGCAGGCCTGCTGGGCCTTCGTCGGCAGCAACGGCAGCGGCAAGACGGCGCTGGCGTCGGCCCTGTGCGGCGAGCTGGTCGTGCGTGCCGGAGCGGTATCGGGTCGAGTCCGGGCCGAGCGACTCTCGTTCGAGTCGCAGCAACAGCTGGGGGAGCTGGACTGGCAGCGGCGCAATACCGACATGCTGGGGGAAGAAGAGGAGGCGGGGTATCGGGTATCGACCCTGATGCAGGAGGCAGGGGGTGAGGAGCATGAGGCCCGCGCGCTGCTGGCCCGTTTTGGCATTGAATCCCTGTGGGAGCGCCCCTATCGCTACCTCTCGAGCGGGGAGGGGCGCAAGCTGCTGCTGGCCCGGGCCCTGCTGGGGCGACCCGAACTGCTGGTGTTGGACGAACCCTTCGATGGTCTGGATCAGGGGGCCAGGGCTTCTTTGATGATGTTGCTGGCCGACCTAGTGTCAGAGGGGCTGCGCCTGGTGGTGATCGTCAACCGTTTTGACGAGATCCCCCCCTTTGCCACTCACCTCGGCCTGCTCGGTGAGTGTCGTCTGCTGCTGGCGGGGGAGCGCGAAGCGGTGCTCGGCAGCCAGGAGGTTGCCCAGCTGGCACGCGCCGAAACGGTATCCCCCCGTTTGCCGCCACCGCTGACGACCCCCGAGCCCCTGCCTCCCGGCCCTCGGGTCGTCATGAAAGCCATGCGTATCGCTTACGGGGATCAGGTGATCATCGATGGGCTCGACTGGACCATTGACGAGGGGGAGCACTGGCAACTGGTGGGACCGAATGGCGCTGGCAAGTCGACCCTGCTCTCCCTCATCACCGGAGATCACCCGCAAGGTTACAACAATGAGCTCCATCTGTTCGGACGGCGGCGGGGCAGCGGCGAGAGCATCTGGGAGATCAAGCGCCACATCGGGCTCGTGAGCCCGGCGCTGCATCTGGACTATCGTGTCAGCTGCCCGGTGCAGACAGTGATCCTCTCCGGTTTCTACGACTCCATCGGGCTTTATACCCGGCCGGGAGATCGTCAGCTGGCGCTGGCCAACCAGTGGCTGGCCCTGCTGGGGCTGGCCGATCAGGGGGCGCAGCCTTTCCACTCTCTCTCTTTCGGTCAGCAGCGACTGGTGCTGATCGCCCGTGCCCTGGTCAAACATCCGCCGCTGCTCATCCTGGACGAACCCCTGCAGGGACTGGATCCCCTCAACCGTCACCTGGTGCGGGAGATGGTAGCGCGCCTCGTTGGCGAGGGAACCCAGCTGTTGTTCGTTTCCCATCATGCCGATGATGCGCCCCCCGGTCTGACCCACAGGCTGAGCTTCGTGCCAAGGGAGGAGGGAGGTTACGACTATCTGCAGGAGCGTCTGGGGAGCTGAGCCGCCCGGGCGGCATGGTCAGAGAGGGGCTGGTTCGGCGAGGAGCGGCGGCATCCCCAGCAGCGTCCACCACAGCCCGAAGAAGAGCATGATCCCCAGCCAGAGCCAGGCCAGATAGTGACGGGTGGCGGCCATACCCGTCACCGTCACCATGAGTGCTGTCCCGAAGGCGATGAGGGCGAACAGAAAGGGCGCCATGTTGTCCATCATGGCGGTCATTTCACCAGGGAGAGGATCTGGCGAAATGCCGGATGGCGGCAATCCCCCATCAGATCAAAGAGACACATCTCCACCGACGTCAGCGCAGCTCCCCTGGCCGCAAGCTGGCCGATGGCGAGATCCCGGTTGGCAGCGCAGCGAGACGACACCGCATCCACCACCAGCGAGACCCCGGCACCGCTGGCCAGAAGCCCCTGCACGCTCTGGAAGACGCAGATATGGGCCTCGATGCCACATACCAGCCAATGCTCTACCCCGCTTTCGGCCAGCGCGGTCGCCACAGTGGGCTCCCCCAGGGCGCCGAAGCTGAATTTGGGCAGCACAAGATCGCCTGCCTGCAGCGATTGCAATTCGGGCACGGTGGCACCGAGCTTGTCCGGGTTCTGCTCCAGCCAGACAACCGGCAGCCCCAGCACCCTGGCCCCTTGCACCAGCCTGGCGGTATTGGCAATCAGGGCGTCGCTCTCCTCGACCAGGCGGGCCAGCTTGCCCTGGATATCGACCACCAGCAGGCCTGGGTGATGGTGTTTGTGCATTTTTTGTCTCCTTTCTCCGTTGCGGATGAGATACAGCGCCATCCTGGGAGCCATTCTCGCGTACATCTTGATACAAATTGTGAGCTGACCGACGGCGTGGCGGGCACTAGGATGCGCGTCATGGAGCCCGTTTTCTCAGTTGTGGTGTGCATGACAAGGGGCGACGCATCAACCCGCTACTGCGTAGTTGGACGATTTTCCATTAACGATGAGAAGTACCATGAAGAAGATAATCCTGTTCGTCTCCCTGGCTGGCCTTTTGGCCGGTTGCGCCAGCCCGGCACAACGCATGGCGGAATGCCAGGCGCAAGGGATCAGCAAGGACGCCTGCTACCAGGCCGAGCAAAACCGCCAGGCGTCCATCATGAACGCCGCCGAGAAGCAGGCCTTGGAGAACGCCAGCAAGGCGGTCAAATAATCTAACCCGACTCATTACGTGTACTTCTCAGGCCCTGGATTCACCGAATGCAGGGCCTTTTGCTGGGTGGCACAGTGCTGCGATGTGTTTGCGGCGTGTGAGGACTCAATGTAGGTCATCGCCTCGATGTTGCTGCCATCGGGATCGCCCAGGAAGGCGGCGTAGTAATTGGGGGCATAGTGGGGACGCAGTCCCGGCAACCCATTGCAGGCAAAGCCTGCCTTGATCCCCGCGTGATGGAACGCATCCACCTGTGTCGCGTCGTCGGCCCTGAATGCGAGATGGCAGGAGGCGCCCTGCTGCCCCCGCTCAATCAGAAAGCCCACGTGATCGCGGCCCATCAGGCCAAAACCGGCCGCCGTCTCATCAGACCATTTGAGTTCTATCAAAAGAGGAGCCAGCACGGTGGCGTAGAAGTGCTGACAGGAGTCAAAACGCACCACCTTGATTTCAACATGATCGAACACGGTGACTCCTTGCGTGGCCTGGGTGTAGAGCAGCCCATCAGGCCCTCATGGGAACCGTTGAAATGGGTATCGAATGACCACAATAAGTCAGTTCGACGCCAGGCAGGGAGAGGGCAAGGCGCATAACTGCGTGCTCCGTCAAAGATTTTTCATCCAGTTGCGGGATGCGCTTTGCTTCGTGCTGGCCAAGCTTGCCCGGTTTTGTTGCTTGGCGAAGGCTACGAGCTCTGTTATGGTGTGCTCAGTTGGCCGTTTAGATGGCTAGATGGTTGTGCGCTGACTGCATGTTCGCGCCCCTACCGCTCACCGTTTTGATGATCATGTTGACAGGGAGTTTTTTATGCAACGTCGTTCCTTCTTCACCCTTTCCGCCCTGGCGTTGCTCGCCAGCAGCCTGCCGCTGTCCGCCTTTGCCATCGATGAGGCGAAGAAAGAGATCGTCATCGGCACCACGGTTGGTGACTTTGCCGATATGGTCACCGACGCCATCAAGCCGCAGCTCGAAGCCAAGGGCTACAAGGTCAAACTGGTGGAGTTCACCGATTACGTGACCCCCAACATCGCCCTGGCGGACGGGTCGCTTGACGTCAACTGCTTCCAGCACAAGCCCTATCTGGAGAGCTTCGCCAAAGACCGGGGTCTCTCTCTGGCGCCCATCACTCAGGTGCCGACCGGCCCCATGGGGCTCTACGCCGGCAAGCTGGGGGATCTGAAGGCGGTGAAAGAGGGAAGCACGGTCGCCATCCCGAACGATCCCACCAACCAGGCGCGGGCACTGCTGATGCTGCAGGATCTGGGCTGGCTGAGCCTCAAGGAGGGGATCAATCCCCTCAAGGCGAGCGAGTTCGACGTGGTGAAGAACCCCCACAACCTCAAGCTGGTGCTGCTGGAAGCGGCGCAGCTGCCGCGCTCCCGTGAGGATGTGGACTTCTCCGTCATCAACGGCAACTTTGCCGCCTCAAGCGGGATCCCGTTCAGCTCCGGCCTCTTCCTCGAGCGCAGCTATGACTTCATCAACTGGGTGGTGGTAAAGAGCGCCGATGCGGGCAAGCCGTTCGCCAAGGATGTGGCGGCCGCCTACAACTCCCCTGAATTCAAGGCTTATGCCGCCAAGCGCTTCGTCGGCTACAAGTATCCCGAGGGCTGGCAGCAGAAGGGGTGAGTGGCGTACAAGCGATAAAAACGGGCACCCAGGTGCCCGTTTTTTATTGGACGTCAGTAGTGGCGCAACCACCAGCGGGCGGCCAGGAGGGCGGTGAGGCTGCCAAGCAGGGCGCTTGCCAGCACATCCAGGGGCCAGTGCATGCCGATAAGGGTGCGCGAGAGGCCGATCCCGATGGCCCAGAGTGGCAGCAGCCAGGCCCCGGCGGGTGCCCGGGCCAGCCAGATCAGGCCGAAGAACTGGGCGAGGCTCATGGCGGCGATGCTGTGACCGGAGGGAAAGGCATAGTTGACCTCTGCCTGCCAGTGCTGGCCGAGCCAGGCGGGCAGCGCCAGCAACTGGGTCGCGGCGTGGACCTGTTCGCTGCGAAGGGCCTGGCTTCCCCCATAGAACTGGCGGATGGCGGGGATCAGCTCCTGGCTCTCCAGCCAGATGAGGTAGGGCCTGGGCTCCTCGGTCAGCAGCTTGATGAGGCTCTTGATGACCCAGTCGCTCGCCAGCACGGCAAAGAGGGCGCCAGTCAGCGCCAACAAGGCGCGACCGTCCAGCGTCAGCTTGTGTCTTGTGAGCAGCAGCAGGGCGGCAATGGTGAAGACCAGCCCCGGTAAGTCCACCATGCGGGTGAGGGCGTAGGGCCACCATAGCCAGCCTGATTGCAGGGCCTGGGTCATGAACGGCTGCCAGGGCAGGCAGGCGAGCAGCAGCAGGGGAAGGAGCAGGAGGGCATTGAAATGAAGCACCTTGCGGCGTGGCAACGAAGAGGAGTGAGTCGGCATCAAGGGGTCCGGTTCGGTGGCGCGAGCGGCTAGAAAGAGGCGTCATTGTGCCAGTCAGGTTGCTCTGGTCAAGGCGAAGGGGGTGAGGGCAACAGGTTGTTACATATGATGCTGCCGGACATCGTGCCCGCACCTGAGGCCGGAAGGTGGAAAGATGGCCGCAGAGAGGTCTGCCAACAAGCCTCTGAAAATCCGCCGCGTTTGGGCTAGAATGGCGCGCCTGTGGCCCTTGTGGACGAGATGCGTGCCGATGAAGATCGTCGTTGATGAAAATATGCCCCATGCGGTGGAGCTGTTTGCGGAATTTGGTGAAGTGGTTCCCCTGCCGGGACGAGAAATAAGGGCCGCGGATCTGCAAGAGGCGGATGTGCTGCTGGTGCGCTCCGTGACCCGGGTCAACGAAGCGCTCCTGGCGAGTTGCCCCAGGCTGGGGTTTGTCGGCACGGCCACCATCGGCACGGATCACATCGATCAGGGGCTGCTGGCGGCGCGGGGCATTCCCTTCTTCAGCGCCCCCGGCTGCAACAAGGTGTCGGTGGGGGACTACGTGCTCTCCGCCCTGCTGGTTCTGGCCGAACGCCATGAGCTGACCTTGAGCGAGATGAGCCTCGCCGTCATCGGCGCCGGCAACACCGGCGAGAGCGTGGCCGGCAAGGCCGAGGCGCTCGGGATGAAGGTGCTGCGCTGCGACCCGCCCCTGGCCCGTAGCGGCGCCGCTGGCGACTTCGTGGATTACCGCACTGCCCTGGATGCCGACATCGTCAGCTTCCATGTTCCCTATCTTCGTGAAGGGGATGAGGCCACCTTCCACCTGCTGGGAGCCGAGGAGATCGCCGAGCGTCCGGCCGGGCAGATCCTCATCAACGCATCCCGCGGCGAGGTGTGGGACAACCGTGCCCTGCTTGTCCGCCAGCAGGGACCCCATCCCCTGCGACTGGTGATGGACGTGTGGGAAGGAGAGCCCGAGCCCCTCAATGAACTGGTGCCCCATACCGAGCTGGCCACCCCGCACATCGCCGGTTACAGCCTGGAAGGCAAGGCCCGTGGCACCTGGATGCTCTATGAGGCGCTGTGCCGGCAACTGGGGCGCACCCCGCGCCAGGATCTGCAATCCCTGCTGCCTGCCCCAGAGGTGCGCGAGCTGACGCCGGGGCAGCCGGCGGATCAGGCGCTCATCAAGCAGCTTGTCCACCTTGTTTATGACGTGCGCCGTGACGACGCCCGTTTTCGCAACCGGATCGGGCTGCCCGGCAGCTTCGATGAGCAGCGCAAGCGCTACCCCGAGCGGCGCGAATTGGGCGCCCTGCAACTGAAAGGGCCCTTCGCCGACGACAGACTGGCCCGACTGGGCTTTGCCGTCTCGGAGCAATAAACCCGATTTCAACAAGGGGAGGGGCTTGCCCAGGCGGCGTTTTCCCCCGGCCCGGCATCATGGCGGGCCTGTCATCAAACCGATACGCGTGCCAGCCGGGGCCCTTATGCCCGGCCCCGACGGGCCGCATCACAGGAGAACAGATCAGTGAGTCAGCAATTCAACGTAGCGGTATTGGGTGCCAGCGGCGCCGTGGGTCAGGCCATGATCGAGATCCTGGAGGAGCGCGCCTTCCCGGTAGCGACCCTCTATCCGCTCGCCTCCAGTCGCAGCGCTGGGGACACGGTGCGTTTTGGCGGCAAGAACGTCGACATCCTTGATGTGGAGGCCTTTGACTGGAGCCAGGTGGAGATCGCACTCTTCTCCGCCGGTGCCGAGGTCTCGGCCAAATGGGCGCCCATCGCCGCCGAGCACGGCTGCATCGTCATCGACAACACCTCCTGCTTCCGCTACGACGAGGACATTCCCCTGGTCATTCCGGAAGTGAACCCGGACGCGCTGGCCGATTTTCGCAACCGCAACATCATCGCCAACCCCAACTGCTCCACCATCCAGATGCTGGTGGCCCTCAAGCCCCTGCACGATGAGGTAGGCATCAGTCGCATCAACGTGGCGACCTACCAATCCGTTTCCGGCTCCGGCAAGGAAGGGGTGAGCGAGCTGGCGGGCCAGACCGCCCACCTGCTCAACGGCCGCCCGGTGGAGCCGACCCTCTATCCGCAGCAGATCGCCTTCAACCTGATCCCGCAGATCGATGCTTTCACCGACAACGGCTACACCCGGGAAGAGATGAAGATGGTGTGGGAGACCCAGAAGATCCTGGGGGATGCCAGCATCGCCGTGAACCCCACCTGCGTGCGGGTACCGGTCTTCTACGGTCACGCCGAGGCGGTTCATGTGGAGCTGCACCAGCCGCTGGACGCCGAGCAGGTCAAGGAGCTGTTGCGCAATGCCCCGGGGGTGACCCTGTTTGATGATGAAGGGGACTACCCGACCCCGGTGCGCGATGCCACCGGCCAGGATGATGTGATGGTCGGGCGGGTGCGCCAGGATATTTCTCATCCGAGTGGTATCAATATGTGGATCGTGGCCGATAACGTTCGTAAGGGCGCGGCAACCAACAGCGTGCAGATTGCCGAACTGCTGGTACGCGACTACCTCTGAGGCCGGATGTCGGCCCCGGGCGGGGAGGGAACCCCGCCTTGATGTGGGCGCCCTGGCCCCGGTATGTGACCGGGAACCCACTCTCCGGTTTTTGGAATACCGTGTGATATCAGTGGACTAGGTTTTTTTCTACACTCTGGTTCGCGTCTGGGGCTGCTTTCTGGTCGCCGCCGGGCGCGAAATATGTCGGATCGCTGGCTTGAGACCGGCGCCTGATTTATATTGAGCCGATTGTTTTGGGGTAACTATCCAGATTTTTCAATGTGATAGGGCCGTCATACGAAGGAACGAATATGGGACATTCCCGCATAACGCTGGCAACGCTACTCGCATTGGGGCTTCTGGGCACGGTTCAGGCCGAAGAGGGGGCGCGAGAACCCTTCTTTGTCGAACTCAAGGGACCGGATGGCTCACCGCCCCCCGCGGTGCAACCAGAGCCCCGGGCCCAGCCCGTGGCGCCCGTCACCCTGCCCAGAGCCGAGCCCATCGTGCGTCAAGTGCCTGCTGCGTCGGCTGGCAGTTATGGTCCCGTGCGTCCCACCGATACCCTCTGGAGTCTGGCGAGCAAGCATCGCCCTTCCAACCGGGTAAGCGTCTACCAGACCATGGTGGCCATCTATGACAAGAACCCCCGAAGCTTCGCAGACGGCAACATCAACCATATTCTGGTGGGTTCCCACATCCTGCTGCCCACCGCCGCAGAGGCGGGGCGCATCACGGATGCCGAAGCACGCCGTCGCTTCAACAGCGACAACGCGAGCTGGAAGGGGCTGAGCCCCAAATACCTGGCCAACAAGCAATCCCACGTCGCCCAGCCGGTGGCGAGCAAGCCTGCTCCGGCCAAGCCGGCTGTGGTGGCCAAGAATACACCGCCCAAGGCGGCGCCGATCCCGGCGGCACCCAAGGCGACGGCTCCAGCCCCCGAGGTGAAGGAGACCGCCAAGGCGGCTGTCTCCACCCCCGTGGTGGTGAGCGCTGCTGCGAGCAGCGCCGCCAGCACGGCGCCGGCGCCCCTGCCCGCCACTGCGGTGGGCAAACCCTCCACCGAGATGGCGCTGGCCCTGGAAGATGCCAACGCCCAGCTCGGCCAGGTCACCGAGATGAACCACAGGCTCAAGCTGCGCCTGCAAGCCCTGACCGAAGAGGTGGAGACCCTCAAGGCCCAGTTGCAGGATCAGACCGCCCTGCAAAAAGAGGTGGCGGAACTCAAGGCCAATCCGACGCCTCCCGTGGTGGCGCCGGTGCCCAAACAGAGCTGGCTGATGGAGCTGCTCTCTTCGCCGCTCAATCTCGCCATGATCATCCTGCTGCCGGTACTCCTGGTGCTTGCCCTGGTCACGCTCTGGCTGCGTGCTCGTGCCCGCCGCGAGCTGGAAGAGCAGGAGAAGAGCCTCTCCGAGTCGACCTCCATGGTCATGGGAGACGAGAACAGCGAGTTTGATCAGTTGATGACGGTGGGCATCGCGGATGACGAGCCCCTCCATGGCATGCCGGATCTCAACGAGCCGGAAGTGAGCAGGAAGCAAGATGGCGCCAGTGCCGCCGCCGATGTCATCTTCCGGGATGACGAGACGGCGCTCTCCGCTTTTGATGTGGAGCCTGCGGTGACGACGGCGAACCGGGATCCGGATCTGGTGCCCGAGCTGGATCTAGCCCACGAGGGGGACTTCGATCTGCCCGTGGTGCCGGAACTCGATCTCTCCGACGAGCCCAGCTCCTCTGCTCGTGGTCATGACGAGATCATGACCGAGGAGGAGCTGCAGGCCGCCCTGTTTGCCGAGCTGGACGCGGATCTGGAAGCGGATCTGGCCCAGGCCCAGGAGGAGAGCCGCAGCCAGCGTGACGAGACACTGGCCAACTTCGATCTGAGCGATCTAGAGACCGGGTTTGGCGAGCCGACCGACGATGAGCGTGCCGCCAAGGCGCCGCACATCGACGAGACGGGGTTTGGCAAGGACGATGTGGACGACATGCTGGCCGAGCTCGGGCTGGAGCCCACCAAGCCGGCGACGTCCGAGTGGGATCCCAGCGAGCTGGCCCTGGCGGACTTCGAGGATGCCTTCGCCGAGGTGGAGTCCCATCAGGGGGAGGTGAAACCCCGCGAGCAGGTGCAAGACAGCGACTTCGTTGAAATCGACAAGCTGCTGGCCGATGCCGATGCCAGCAGCACGGAGCAGGAACCCTATCAGGGTTTCTCCCTGGATGTGGGGCTGGACGGTTTCCCCGAGGTGCTGCCGGAGTCCAACGGCTTTGATGTGGATGCCGATGACGGCGGGGTGGGGGCCAAGCTGGATCTGGCCCGGGCTTACCTCGAGATCGACGACAAGGAGAGCGCCCGCGAGCTGCTGGAAGAGGCGGTGGCCCAGGGCAGCGAGCACCAGCGCAGCGAGGCGCAGAAGCTGCTCAAACGCCTGGGCTAGGCAGGCCCTTGTCATCGATGCACCAGAGAGGGCAGCCCACGGGCTGCCCTCTCTCTTTGGGGGCCCCGCACCGCAGCCTCGCCCGGTCTGGGACTTTTGAGCTCGAGCGCGTATAATCCGCCCCGTTTCTTTCACTGCATCCTTTCATCAGAAGACACCGTTACCCATGCGAATTGCCCTTGGTATTGAATATGACGGCAGCCGGTACTTCGGCTGGCAGCGCCAGCGCGAAGTGATCAGCGTCCAGGAGGAGCTGGAAAAAGCCCTCCGCCGCATCGCCAACCACCCCGTCTCCATCCAGTGTGCCGGTCGCACCGATGCGGGGGTGCATGCCACCGGCCAGGTGATCCACTTCGATACCGAGTCGAACCGCGCAGAAGGCGCCTGGACCCTGGGGCTCAACTCCAACCTGCCCCCAGACATCGCCGTGCGCTGGGTCAGGGAGGTGGACGAGCATTTCCATGCCCGCTTCAGCGCCACCGCCCGTCGCTACCGTTACGTCATCTACAACCACAACTACCGCCCGGCGATCCTGGGCCAAGGCGTCAGCCACTACCACGAAGCCATCGATGCGACGCTGATGCATAAGGCCGGCCAGAGCCTGCTGGGGGAGCATGACTTCAGCACCTTCCGGGCCGTCGCCTGTCAGTCCAACACCCCCTGGCGCAATGTGACCCACCTGTGTGTCAGCCGTTCCGGCCCCTACATCGTGCTCGACATCAAGGCCAACGCCTTCCTGCATCACATGGTGCGCAACATCACCGGCTCCCTGCTGCTGGTGGGGCAGGGGCTTCAACCGGTGGAGTGGATTGCCGAGGTGCTGGCGGCGAAGGATCGCAACCTGGCGGGCCCGACCGCCAAGGCGGGCGGCCTCTATCTGGTGGATGTGGATTACCCGGCCGAATTCGGGTTGCCCCGGCCGCCCCTCGGCCCGCTGTGGCTGCCGGACTCGGCACCGGGTACGACCAGTTTTTAGTAACTGGGCCCGAAAATTTGTGGTTTAATGATCCGTCGTTTATTGCCATCGAGCCGTTAAGTCATTGAACAATCAAGGCTCGATGTGTTTTGTCAGGCACAAATGCATTAAGGAATTCCATGAGCTGGCTTGAGAAGATCCTTCCCAAGAGCAAGATCACCACACCGCGTCGTCACAACATTCCGGAAGGGGTGTGGACCAAGTGTACTGCTTGCGAACAGGTGCTCTACCGGGCAGAGCTGGAGCGCAATCTCGAAGTGTGCCCCAAGTGTGACCATCATATGCGCATCAGCGCACGTGCCCGTCTCGAGAGCTTCCTCGACGCCGAGGGACGCAGCGAAGTCGCGGCCGAGCTGGAGCCGCAAGACATCCTGAAATTCAAGGATTCCAAGCGCTACAAGGATCGTTTGTCTGCCGCCCAGAAAGAGACGGGCGAGAAGGATGCGCTGGTGGTGATGAAGGGGACCCTCAAGGGGGTACCGGTCGTCGCCTGTTCATTCGAGTTCTCCTTCATCGGGGGCTCCATGTCCTCCGTGGTCGGTGCCCGCTTCGTGCGCGCCGTCGAGGAGAGCATCAAGGAAGGCCGCGGCCTGGTCTGCTTCTCCACCTCCGGTGGTGCGCGGATGCAGGAAGCCCTGTTCTCCCTGATGCAGATGGCCAAGACCAGTGCGGCGCTCGACAGGCTCACCAAGGCGGGCCTGCCCTTCATCTCTGTGCTGACCGACCCCACCATGGGTGGCGTTTCCGCGAGTCTGGCCATGCTGGGTGACATCAACGTAGGCGAACCCAAGGCGCTGATCGGCTTTGCCGGCCCTCGCGTCATCGAGCAGACTGTGCGCGAGAAACTGCCGGAAGGCTTCCAGCGCTCCGAGTTCCTGCTGGAGAAGGGTGCCATCGATCTCATCATCGACAGGCGCGAAATGCGCAACCGTCTGGCCGGTCTGCTGGCCAAGCTGATGAACACTCAGGTCATCGAAGACTGAAGATGAGTTCACACATGCAACAATCCCAAAGCCGGTCGCTGGTCGACTGGCTTTCTTATTTGGAGCAGATCCACCCGGCCAACATCGACATGGGGCTGGAGCGGGTCGGCACGGTTGCCCGCCACATGGGCCTCACCGAACTGCCGTTCAAGGTGATCACGGTGGCGGGCACCAACGGCAAGGGCTCCTCCTGCGCCATGGCGGCCAGCATCCTGATGGCCGCCGGCTACCGGGTCGGTGTCTACTCCTCCCCCCATCTGCTGCGCTTTACCGAGCGGGTGCGCGTCAATGGCCAGGAGCTGGCCGATGGCGATCACTGCGCGGCCTTTGCCGAGGTGGAAGCCGCCCGGGGCGACATCGCCCTCACCTTCTTCGAGTTCGCCACCCTGGCCGGTCTGTGGCTGTTTCGCCGCGCCGCGCCCGATGTGCTCTTGCTGGAAGTGGGGCTGGGGGGGCGGCTTGATGCCACCAATGTAGTGGAATCGGACGTCGCCCTGATCACCTCCATTGCCCTGGATCACTGCGACTGGCTCGGGGATACCCGGGAGGCGGTGGCGGTGGAGAAGGCTGGCGTCTATCGCAAAGGTAAACCCGCCATCAGCGGGGAGCCCAATCCGCCGTCGACCATCGCAAGCGAAGCGGCGCGCCTCGGCGCCTGCTTGCGTCAGGTCGGCATCGATTTTCGTGGTGACGAGCATGAAGGTGACTGGGATTATCACGGCCTGCACCACTGGTCGGGATTGCCCAAACCGGCCCTGCCGCTGATGAATGCGGTCACCGTGCTGGCGGCCCTGGAGTCCCTCGGTCTGCCATTGGCGGAGTCCGCCATCCGCGACGGCCTGGCCAATGCCCGCCTGGCTGGCCGGATGCAGCAGTTGCAAACCTCGCCGCTGGTCATCGTCGACGTGGCCCACAATCCCCACTCTGCGGCCTATCTCGCCAGCCAGTTGCGCCTGCTCCCCGGCAAGGGCAAGCGCCGCGCCGTGGTTGGCATGCTCAAGGACAAGGACATGGCGGGGTCGCTGGCCGAGCTTGACGGTCTGATTGACGAGTGGTTCCTGGCAAGCCTCCACGGCCCGCGCGCGGCCACGGCCGCCCAGTTGGCGACGGCCCTTGGCAGCGGCCGGGGCGTGGCGCTCACCTTTGCCTGCGTGGGGGATGCCTACGGCGCCGCCTTGGCCGCATCGAGTCCTGACGATATGGTCATTGTGTTCGGCTCGTTTTACACTGTCGCCGACGTGCTGGCTCTGGGCTCGGTCTGAGCCGTTCGCTCCCCTGGCTCCGTCATCGTGACGACGGGCCGGGTTTTGCACTGGATAATCCCCTTTCAGGCCAAGTGGGTGGCGAGGGACCCGGCTTCGCCAGCCGGCGTGAGGGGAGGCGTTCTTTGCGAAGTGTGCAAGATTGCAATGGATCCTAAGTAACATGGGTGGAAATTAACTTGGCTTCGAAGTTTCAAAACAGATTGGTGGGGACCGTCATCCTGGTCGCCCTGGTGGTCATCTTTCTGCCGGACCTGATGGACGGCAACAAGCTGGAGCAGAAGGACGAGGCCTTCGCCAAGATCCCCCTGCGTCCGGAGCTCGAGCCCGCCAAACCTGCGCTTCAGGTCTCGGCGGCGAGCACCCTGCCTGCCGAGCATCTGGCGAGTCAGCAGCAGGCCTCTGCCGCGACCCAGTGGCAGGTAGAGGAGATTGGCGATACCGTGACCCTGGCCAATCAGGGGGGAGCCAATCCAGCGGGAGCCAGTCAGGCGCCCATCACCCAGCAGCAGCCGGTACAGGCCGTGGCGCAACCCAAGCACCAGCCCAAACCCGAGCCCAAGCCGGAAGTGATCGCCAAGAAACCGGTGGAGCAGCCCAAACCCAAGCCGGTGCCAACCAAGCCGGTAGAGGTGCAAAAACCGGTGGAGGCCAAGCCACAGGCGGGCCAGATCAAGACCATGGATGATCTCATCGCGAGCAAGATGGCCCTGCCGACTACGGCACCGGCAGCAGCAGCCCCGGCTCAGGGGAGCTGGATCCTGCAGCTTGGCGCCTTCAAGAATGCAGACAGCGTCAATGCCCTGGTGAGCAAGCTGAGGGCGGCGGGCTACTCGGCCCAGACGTCGCCGAGAACCCCGGTGCAGGGGCAGATCAACCGGGTCTTCATCGGGCCGGATGTCTCCAAGGCCAAGTTGCAGGGCATGCAGAGCCGGATCAGCCAGATGACGGGCTTGAGCGGCTCCGTGGTGGCCTACAACCCCTGACAAGACGATGAAATGAAAAGACCGCGCCTCATGGCAACATGGGCGCGGTCTTTTTTTGTGTCCAACACGGGGGAGGCAGTGTGGATATCGGGCTATCGGGCTGCCGAGGAGGCCTAGATGCACTTCACCGGCTTGGGGAGGCCTGCGATCTTGGTGGCCTGCTTGGCGGGGCCTTCCGGGAACAACTTGTAGAGGTAGCGGCTGTTGCCCTTCTCCAGGCCATACTGCTTTTCCATCGCCTTGACCAGGGCGCGGATGGCGGGGGAGGTGTTGAACTCCAGATAGAAGGCCCGCACGAAACGCACCACTTCCCAGTGCGGATCCTCCAGCACTATCCCCTCTTTCTCGGCCAGCACCAGGGCCAGCGCCTCGCTCCATTGCTCGCTGTGGCGCAGATAGCCCTGGGCATCGGTCTCGATGAGTTGGCCGTTGAACTGCAAATGATGTGGCTCGGACATGACGCTTCCTCGAAAAGGCTATCTCAATGGGGCGGGCATGGTAGCGCCTTGCGTCCCGTCCGGCAACCGGGGCGGCGCTTGGCGCCTGCCTCGGGCGGGATAGGCCCGGCGGCTATGGCTGGCTAGGTCCGGCCCTGACCTGTCAGCAACTGGCCGTCGTTGGCCAGCATCAACAGCTCGTCTGCCAACTGGCTGATGAGGGTGAGCTGCTGGCTCAGCATCAGCTGCTCCTCGCTGCTCTCCGGAGCGATGGCTGGACAGGCTCCCGCGAGCGGCGTCGGCATCTCCCCCGCCAGGTGACCGGCGGCCTGCTCCAGGGTCTGGCTGATGTGGCGGCTTATCTCCTCCAGCCCCTCGATGGGCTCGAGTTTGTCGCGATGGGCCCCAAGCGCCGAGATATAGGAGAGCAGGGCATGGTTGCGCCAGGTGAGAGTGAAGCAGAGATCCAGGAAGCGGCGGCGCTTGCTCGGCTCTACCAGCATGCTCTGCCAGGCCATGGCCAGCTCGCTGTCGGCGAGGTGGGCACACTTGCGGGCCACCCGGTAGTCCAGGGATTCATCCCGTTGGCGATGCAGGCTGGCGAGCACCGCCGAGAGGTACTTCGCATTGGCGGACAGGGAGTTGGCGATAAGGGTCGGCAACCGCTTGTATTGCCAGTCGGGCCAGAGCCAGGCCACCAGGGCGTAGGAAAGCAGGCAGCCGAGTAGGGTATCGAGCAGCCGGGGTCCGAGGATGGCGAAGCCGATGCCATCCAGCAGGTTGAACGCCATCAGCACGTAGAGGGTGATGAAGCAGACGGCGGCGCTGTAGTTGCTGCGCACCTGGGTGAAAAACAGGAAGGCGGCCAGCCCCATGATCCCCAGTTGCAGGTGCAGCTCGGGGAAGAACCAGAGCACGGGCACGCCGATGAGGATACCGGCGAAGGTGCCGAGCATCCGCTGCACCAGGCGACGGCGGGTGGCGCTGTAGCTCGGCTGGCAGACGAACAATACGGTGAGCAGGATCCAGTACCCCTTGTCCAGGTGAAACGCCTGCAGAATGCCATAGCCCACTACCAGCCCGAGGGAGAGCCGCAGGGCATGGCGAAACACCATGGAGTTCGGGGTCAGGTGCTGCCTGAGCAATGCCAGCAGGGGCAGGGCGATCGGCCGTGCCAGGGGAGGCAGGCTGGTGGGCGGCGCGGCGGGGTTTTGCAGCTCTTCGGCGCTTTGCAGCAACTGGTTGATGCTGGCCAGGTTGCGACGCAGGAACTTCATCGGTGTCAGCAGGGTCTTGGGGTAGTGCTGCTTGAGGTGGGTGAACTCCAGCTGATCGCCGAGGGCCTCCAGGGTCCAGTGAATGCGTTTGTGGTGGGTGTAGGGCTTGTGCACCAGGATGGCGTAGCCAAGCTGCTGACAGGCGTCGGCAAGCTGTGACAGCACCTCCTGGAAGCCGTCGAGGACGATGCCCTGCTTGAGCTCCGCTTCCAGCTTGCTGTAGGGGTAGTGGCTGGAGGTGGCCCGCTCCTGGATCTCCAGGGCAAGCAGGTAGAGGCGCAGCAGGCCCGCGAGCTCGGGGGCAACCCCGTGGCGGCCGGGGGCATGAAGACGGGCATTGAGCGCCGTCTTGGCCTGGTTCAGGGCATTGACCAGGTTGATGTTGAGCTGGGCCAGATTGTGGCGGATGGCCTGGGCGCCGTGTTCGTCGGCCGGGAAGAAGCGGGATTTCTCCTGCAAGTAGCGGGCGAGGGCGAAGTAGCTCTGGGCCAGTTGCTCGTGCAGGGTCTTGTAGGGCAGCAGCCAGAGCCAGACCAGGGACACCAGGCCGTACCAGAGGGCCCCGGCGCACAGGGCCAGCGGCTGATAGAGCAGATCAGGTGCCTTGGCGGCCCCCAGCATGGTGTAGATGGCAATCAGCAGGGAACCAAAGCTGATGGTGGCGTAGCGTTGGCCGAGGGCACCCACCATGACGAAGAGGAAGGTGGAGCCCGCGAGCCCGATGGCAAAGAGCCAGGGAGTGGGGAAGAGATACTGCACGCACAATGAGGCGAACAGGAAGCAGAGCAGGGTCATGGCGAGGTTCTTGACCCGGCCCCAGAGGCTGTCGTCGGTCTCGGCGATGGCACCGGCCACCACCCCGAGGGAGAGCAGCACGGTGAGCTGGATGTCACCGGTTGCCAGCGCGAAGGCGAGCAGCCCCGCGATGGCGAGCAGGACTTTGAGGGCGAAATAGATGTGGCTGTCTGTCAGTAGACGGCGTAATAAACCTGAAAAGTCCATGGGCATGGGATGAAGGCAACCCTTGAGCGAAACGAAAGCAACAGCATAACCCGTCGATAACGAAACGGCCCTGATTTGGATCAGGGCCACTTCGCTTCATATCCTTGATTTGCAACTTATCCTGACAGAAATGGGCGCCAATAAAAACCCCGCCGAAGCGGGGTCTTGTGCATCTTAAGCATCCATCAGTTACGGTTGCCGCCAAGCAGGCTCAGCAGGCTCAGGAAGATGTTGTAGATGGAGACATACAGGGTGACGGTGGCAGAGATGTAGTTGGTCTCGCCGCCGCGCACGATCTGCTGGGTGGTCAGCAGGATGGCGCCGGAGGAGAAGAGCATGAACATGGCGGACAGGGCCAGGCTCAGGGCGCTCATCTGCAGGAAGATGTTGGCGACCATGGCTACCAGCAGTACCCAGAACCCGACGAACAGCATGCCGCCGAGGAAGGAGAGGTCCCGCTTGGTGGTCAGGGCATAGGCAGACAGGCCGAAGAAGGTGAGCGCAGTACCGCCCAGCGCCGTCATCACGATCTCGCCGCCGCCGTTGTTCATGTACATGTTGATGATGGGGCCGAGGCTATAGCCCAGCAGGCCGGTCAGGGCGAAGGTGAACACCAGCCCCATGCCGTTGTCACGGTTCTTCTCGGTCAGGAACATCAGGCCGTAGACACCGATGAGGAACACGGCCCAGTGCAGGGGCGGCATGTTCATGACGGTCGCTACCCCGGCTACCACGGCTGAGAAGCCAAGAGTGAGGGAGAGCAGCATGTAGGTGTTGCGCAGCACCTTGTTGGTGTCGCGCACGGCACCCTGGGTGCCAGTGTAGATAGAACGGGTATCCATCTTGATGTCCTCTTGATTTCCGGGGTGAAGCGACCAAGTGTGCTTCGTTAACGCATTGTATGCACTGAATGTGTGGATGACGAGCGCTGATTTCAAGCGCCACCCCACCTGCGTGGTCCCTACTATCCCAGAGCAAAGATGTATTGCGCATGAACAAGGAGGCTCAAGGCGTTGCAGAGGGCGCCTGTTCCTGCTCTTTACCCTGTCTGGCGATCCGCGTCGGCGAGAAGCCGAACTGCTTTCTAAACGCCGTGATGAAATTGGCCACATGGTCATAGCCGGCGTGGGCGGCGGCGCCTTGCAGAGAGAGGCTGCGCGCCTCTAGCCTAGCCCGCGCTTCTTGCAGCTTTCGCTGGCGAAGGTAGCGCTGCAGGCTCATGCCCAGCTCTTTTTTTGCGGCTCGCTGCAAGGTGGAGACGCTCATGCCGAGGGTGGCTGCGATCTCGGTCAGGGTCATCTCGTCCACTTTTTCATCCCTGAGCAGCATCTTGAGGCGCGTCGGTTGCTCGTTCTGGCGCTGGCAACAGGGGGAGGCGGCCTGCTGGAGGTTGGTCATCAGGCTCTCCCAGACACTGAGGGCAAAGGCCTTGCGCATCAGCATCTCGGAGGCGTTCTGGCTGCTGGTGAGATTGAGCGCTTCCGCAATCTGTCCAAGGGCAGCGGGCAGGGTCCAGTCGACGCGGCTCAGATGGCGGCTGAAGGTCTGTGCGAAAGCCTTGCGATGCGCCTGTGCCAGGTTGTGGGAGAGCCAGGTGTGGTCCAGGGAGAGGACGATGCTGCGGCTGCGCACCTGGGCTTTGGCCGCCCCCTGCACGATGTCGGGCTCGGTATAGAGGATGGCGGTTGCCACTATGGGGTCGGACTCGTGGAAGCGACACCCCTTGAGCCTGTGAGTGGCGCCATAGGTCATCAGGGCCCGGCTCTCGAGGGGAATGGCGATGATCAACTGCGGCGGCAACTCCCGCTCGGTGGCGAAGTCTGCCTTGTGAACGATGTCCTTGTTGTGAAAGCGAAGACCCTCCTGGATCACCAGGTTCTCCACCCTGCCGGTGAAGCGCCCCCGCTGGCGTGCGCTGGTATCCCTTGCCACTGTGTCAGTCATGTGCAATTTGACCATGTCGAAGAGTGAAATGACCACACCGCAAAACTGCGGCGGAAGATGGAGTGATATATTAGCCCCCGGAAAATCAAATGAAAATGATTATCATCTCTATCTTGGAGTCACTCTTACTATGGTTGTCTTGAAGGATAAAGCGCGAAGCCCGCTGGCTCTGGCCATCTCTGCCGCTCTGGCCGTCACCGTTGCCGCCCCGGCAGGGGCACACACACCGGACATCAAGCCGGACGAAACCCTGGTCGTCTATGGCAATCCACTCTACGGGATGTCGCCGTCGGAGGAGACGGGAGGCTATGGGGTCGACTCGGCCACCGTCGGCACCAAAACGCCGGCGGCCCTCAAAGACATCCCCCAGTCGATCACCGTGTTGACCAACGACTACATCGAGGAGCGCAACTTCGTGGCGGTGGACGATCTGGCCAAGTACACGCCGGGTCTGCGCACCCTGGTCAACGACAGCGGTCGCTCCTCCATCTTCTCCCGTGGCTATGAATACGACGAGGTGAACCTCAACGGCCTGCCATCGCCCATGCAGAGCAAGTACGGCACCCTGCCGTCGCTGGCGGCGGTGGATCGGGTGGAGATCATGCGGGGCCCCTCCGGCCTCTTCAACAGCACCAGCGAGCTGGGGGGCGTGATCAACATGGTGCTCAAGCGTCCGACCGACGCCTTCAAGGGCTCGGTCACTGCGCGCTATGGCAGCTGGGACAGGCATTACCTGGAGGCGGACATGGGGGGCGCACTCAACGACGAGGGTTCCCTGCGCGGCCGCGTCGTGGTGGCCAACGCCGACATCAAGAACCAGGTGGACTACAACAACAACGACAACGGTACCTACTACGGCACCCTGGAATTCGATCTCTCGGATCGCACCCGCCTCTCCGTCTACGCCCTGCACCAGACCAAGGACATCCTGCCCACCAACGGCCTGCCGGCATACAAGGACGGCTCCCTGCTCGACATCGGCCGCAGCACCTACCTGGGGTCGGCTGAAGACTTCTTCGACGCCGACACCACGGATGTGGGGGCCTCGCTGCAACACGCCTTTGCCAACGGCGGGGTGGGTCAGGTCTCGGCCCGCTACATGGATCACGACATGCGGCTGGAGCAGACCTTCACCAACGGCCCCGTGGACGCGGCGGGCAACACCGGGCTGATGTTCAACGGTCAGGGGAACCAGCAGAAGAACATGGCCTTCGATGCCAACTACAGTCAGATGTTCGATCTGTTGGGGCACAAGAGCGAGTTTGTGCTGGGCTCCGACTACAAGCGCTACGAGTCGGACATCCAGACCTACACCAACCGCAACCTCGGCAAGATCAATGTGTTCGATTTCGACCCGACCCGGGTCGCCAAGCCGGACTACAGCTACACCAAGAATGACCATGAGGAGCAGTCGGAGCTCGGTCTGTATGGCAAAGTGACCTGGCGGCTGATGGAGCCGCTGGCGGTGATCACCGGGGCCCGCGTCTCCTGGTACGATCTGGATGCCGTCAGCACGACCCTGAGTTCCGGAGCCCAGAGCGGCGAGTCCAGTGAGTTCAACGGCAAGCTCACCCCCTACGCGGGGGCCGTCTATGACCTGAGCGACGCACACGCCTGGTATGCCAGCTACTCCAAGGTGTTCAAGCCCCAGACCAGCCAGGACGAGAGCGGCAACCTGCTCAAGCCCCGGGAGGGCAGCCAGTGGGAAACCGGCATCAAGTCCTCGCTGCGTGACGGCCTGCTCAACACCCGGGCGACCCTCTTCCTGATGAAGGACGACAACATCGCGGCCCAGGCCTACGACGATCAGGGCATTGCCATCACCAACACCTACTGGGCTACCGGCAAGGTGGAGACGCAAGGGGTGGAGCTGGAGGCGAGCGGCTATCTCAGCCAGAACTGGATGGTGATGGCCGGTTATACCTTCACCGACATCGAGGAGAAGGCCGGGGATCACAACCCGAAATTCGACACCATCCCCCGTCACGCCCTCTCACTCTGGACCGACTACCACCTGGCCGACTGGGTGCAGGGGCTGCACCTCGGGGCAGGAATGACGGCGGTGAGCGACTACGGCTTCAACCAGAAGGGGGTCGAGACCCATCAGGGGGGCTATGCCCTGTTCGATGCGGCGGTGCGTTACGAGATCAACGACAGAATGCAGGCGACCCTGAACCTCTACAACCTGCTCGACCGGGAGTACTTCTACCGGGTCGGCTCCACCAGCACCTTCAACATGTACGGCGAGCCGGCGAACCTGATGGCAGGCTTCACCTACAAGCTGTAACGACCGACGACAGCAGGGCCTGCGGGCCCTGTTGTCGTCTCTGTGCGCCGCCCTACGGGGGATCCCCAAGGCTGGCGACACAATCCTGGTTCATCCCATGACAAGACTCATCACCCTGCTGCTCACCATGATCACACTCTCTTCTGCCCAGGCAGACATGCTCCACTACGCCCAGCGCTTCACCCACCATTCGGCCCTGCTGGGGGAGACGCGGCAATACAGTGTCTCCCTGCCCCAGGAATATGAACGCGAGCCCGGGGCTCGGTTCCCCGTGCTCTATCTGCTCGACGGGGAGAAGAGCCTGCTGGAGGTTGTCGGCATCACCCGGGCCCTGCGGGCCGGGCTCAATCCGGCGATTCCCCCCCTCATCATCGTTGCGGTCCACAACACCGACCGGATGCGGGATTACACCCCGAGCCACACCATGACCTTGCCCAATGGGGCACAGGCGGGGCCCGGCTATGCCGTGACGGGGGGCGGGCCCCGATTCCTGCGCTATCTGAGTGAGGAGCTGCGCCCCCTCATCGAGGAGAGGTTTCGGACCCAGGCGCCAGCCCTGCTGGTGGGTCACTCCCTCGGCGGCCTGCTGGCACTCGATGCACAGGCGCAAGACGGCGGCCAGTTCCAGGGGGTGATCGCCATCGACGCCAGCCTCTGGTTCGATTACCCCCGCAATTACGAGCGCATCGCGTCGGAGTTGACCGGGCCGCTCAGGCACGCCTCCTCGCTGTTTGTTGCAGTGGCCAACAATCCCTTCACCCCGGGATTCGGGCGCTCGGCGTTTCACCGGGATCGCCTGCAGCAGTTTGCCCGGCAGGTGGTGGCAGCGCCCGGCCCGAACCTGCACGTCACCAGCCGCTACTTCGAGGAGGAGGATCACCACAGCGTCTACCACCCCGCCGTCTATCAGGGACTCCAGTGGCTGTTTCAGGGCTACCGGCTGGATCTGGCGCCCGGGCACTTCAGCCGACAGGGGGTGATCGCCCGCTTTGATGCCCTGAACCGCCACCTCGGCAGCGCACTGCGCCCGGAGCTGGGGAGCCTGCGGGACATCAGGGAGAAGGCCGCGCGCTGGCCGCAGATGGCGATCCCCGTGGATGAGGCCGATGCCCTGCTGGCCCACTACTACGGGTCTAAGCCGTGAAAAGCCGATTTTTTGCCTGTGTCTGGAATCGTCACAACGGTGCCGGAGACGGGTGTCGGTCCGGCGCCATCCCTGGGTAGACTGCCGAAACGAGGGGCGCCGGGTCGGTGCCCCGACAGAGGCAGGGAGTGAGCGATGGCGGTTGCAGGAAAGAGGGGAGGCATGCTGGCTCTGTGGTGCGGCGCACTCCTGATGTCGGGGTGCAGTGGGTTTGCGCCTGCGCCCATTCCCGTCACCTATCTGAGTCAGGATCCGCCCCCAGGCAGGCTGCCCCTTGGGGAGACCGCCTATGTGGATGACGGTCGCTGCCCACCCGGGCAGGTCAAGCGGCTCATCGGCGGGGACGCGAAGCACAATGTGCCAAGAAAGGTGGAGTGTGTGGCAAGACCGCAATGATGATGTGATTTTCACAGCCTGAAACATCCAAAAAAGAGCCCTGAGGCAGTCGCCTTGGGGCTCTTTTCGTCTGGCTGGCCTGGTCGGTGTGATGCCGCAGCGGGCTAGAAGGCATCTCCAGGGACCCGCACCCAGCCTTCCATCAGGATGCGGGCGGAGCGGGACATCACCGCTTTGGTGACCGTCCACTGTCCCGCTACCTGCTCTGCCTGGGCTCCGACTCTCAGGGTGCCGGAGGGGTGACCAACGCGCACCGCTTCGCGCTCGCCGCCCCCGGCGGCCAGATTGACGAGGGTGCCGGGAATGGCCGCCGCCGTGCCGATGGCCACGGCGCAGGTGCCCATCATGGCGTGGTGCAGCTTGCCCATGGAGAGGGCCCGCACCAGCAGATCGATCTCGCCGGCAATAATCTCCTTGCCGCTGGCGGTGCGGTAATCCTTGGCGGGTGCGACGAAGGCAATTTTCGGGGTGTGCTGGCGAGTGGCCGCCTCTTCGGGGCGCTTGATGAGCCCCATGCGCAGGGCACCGGCAACCCGGATCGCCTCGAAACGGGCGAGCGCTTGCGGATCTGTATTGATCGCCTCGCGCAGCTCGGTGCCCTCATAACCGATGTCCTCGGCGTTGACGAACACGGTGGGGATGCCTGCGCTGATCAGGGTGGCTTTCAGTACGCCGCTCTTTACAACAGACGCGGGCACCTCCAGATCGTCCACCAGATTGCCGGTGGGGAAGAGGGCGCCGCCCTCCTCACCCTCGTCGGACGGGTCGAGAAACTCCAGCACGATCTCGGCGGCGGGGAAAGTGACGCCGTCCAGCTCGAAATCGCCGGTCTCCTGCACCTGGCCGTTCGTCACCGGCACGTGGGCGAGGATGGTCTTGCCGATATTGGCCTGCCAGATCCGCACCTCACAGGTGCCGTGCTCCGGGATGCGGGACGGGTCCACCAGGCCGGCGTGGATGGCGAAGGCCCCGGCGCCGGTGGAGAGGTTGCCGCAGTTGCCGCTCCAGTCCACGAATGCCTTGTCGATGGCGACCTGGCCGTAGAGGTAGTCCACATCGTGATCGGGTTGCTGGCTTTTGGAGAGGATCACGCACTTGGCTGTGGAGGAGGTGGCCCCCCCCATGCCGTCCATGTGGGCGCCGTAGGGGTCGGGGCTGCCGATGACCCGCAGGAAGAAGGCATCCCGTGCCGGGCCCGGCTGCTGGCAGCGCTCGGGCAGGTCAGATAAGCGAAAGAAGACCCCCTTGCTGGTGCCGCCGCGAAGGTAGGTGGCCGGGATTTTTACTTGTGGTATATGGGCCATAGAGAGTGTCCTGAAAAGAGTCATGGATCCTGCTCCCTCTGGGAGAAGGTGCCCGAAGGGCGGATGAGGGGGATTTCCCCTCACACCAACCCTCTCCCAAAGGGAGAGGGTGCCTTATGCCTTCCCCTTTTTCAAAGGGGCGGAGCGGGGTTGCGATTTAGCTTGCGGCCTTTTGCGCGGTCGACGCCAGGAAGTCCTGGGCGAAGCGTTGCAGCACGCCGCCCGCCTCATAGACCGAGACCTCCTCGGCGGTGTCGAGGCGGCAGGTCATGGGCACCTGGATCACTTCGCCGCTGCGACGGCGGATCATCAAAGTGAGATCGGTGCGCGGCTGGCGTGCTCCCACCACGTCATAGGTCTCGGTGCCATCGAGACCCAGCGTGAGGCGGGTGGTGCCCGGCTTGAACTCGAGCGGCAGCACCCCCATGCCGATGAGGTTGGTGCGGTGAATGCGCTCGAAGCCCTCTGCCGCGATCACCTCCACCCCGGCAAGGCGCACCCCCTTGGCTGCCCAGTCCCGGGACGAGCCCTGACCGTAGTCGGCACCGGCCACGATGATGAGGGGCTGCTTGCGTGCCATGTAGGTCTCGATGGCTTCCCACATCCGCATCACTTTGCCGTCCGGCTCGACGCGGGCGAGGGACCCCTTCTGCACCACGCCGTTCACTACCGCCATCTCGTTGACCAGCTGGGGGTTGGCGAAGGTGGCGCGCTGGGCGGTCAGGTGATCGCCGCGGTGGGTGGCGTAGGAGTTGAAGTCCTCCTCCGGCAGGCCCATCTTCGCCAGGTATTCCCCCGCCGCGCTGCCGGGCAGGATGGCGTTGGAAGGGGAGAGGTGGTCGGTGGTGATGTTGTCCGGCAACAGCGCCAGGGGCCGCATGCCGCGCAGGGTGCGCTCGCCCGCCAGTGCCCCCTCCCAGTAAGGCGGGCGACGGATATAGGTGCTTTGAGATCGCCAGTCGTACAGGGGCGTCACCTTGGGACCCTGATCCTCTTCCTGGGTGAACATGGGGATATAGACCTGGCGGAACTGGGACGGCTTGACCGACGCCTTGACCACGGCGTCGATCTCTTCATCAGACGGCCAGATATCCTTGAGGCGAATTTCCTTGCCGTCCACCACCCCCAGCACATCTTTCTCAATGTCGAAGCGGATGGTGCCCGCGATGGCGTAGGCCACCACCAGGGGGGGCGAGGCGAGAAACGCCTGCTTGGCATAGGGATGGATGCGGCCGTCGAAGTTGCGGTTGCCCGAGAGCACCGCCGTGGCGTAGAGGTCCCGCTCGATGATCTCCTGCTGGATGGCGGGATCCAGGGCACCGGACATGCCGTTGCAGGTGGTGCAGGCAAACGCCACGACGCCGAAGCCGAGCTGTGCCAGCTCATCCATCAGCCCCGCCTCTTTCAGGTAAAGCGCGACCGTCTTGGAGCCGGGGGCGAGGGAGGATTTGACCCAGGGCTTGCGCATCAGGCCGAGCCGGTTGGCGTTGCGGGCCAGGAGGCCTGCGGCAATCACGTTGCGCGGGTTGCTGGTGTTGGTGCAACTGGTGATGGCGGCGATGATGACGGCGCCATCGGGCAAGAGGCCGTCAGCCTCCTGGGCACGAGCCTTGTCCAGATCCACCGCGATGCCCCGCGTGGCAAGTTCGGTCACCGGCAGGCGACGGTGGGGATTGGAGGGGCCCGCCAGGGTGCGCACCACGCTCGACAAGTCAAAGTGCAGCACCCTCTCGTACTGGGCGCCCGCCAGGGCATCGGCCCAGAGACCGGCCTCCCTGGCATAGGTTTCCACCAGCCTGACCTGCTCGTCGTCACGGCCGGTGAGCTTGAGGTAGTCGAGGGTCTGCTGGTCGATGAAGAACATGGCCGCGGTGGCGCCATATTCCGGCGCCATGTTGGAGATGGTGGCCCGATCGCCGAGGGTGAGGGCGGCGGCCCCCTCCCCACGAAACTCCAGGTAGGCGCCGACTACCTTCTGCTGGCGCAGGAATTCGGTGAGCGACAGCACCAGATCCGTGGCGGTGATGCCGGGTTGCGGCTTGCCGGAGAGCTCCACGCCGACGATCGAAGGCAGCCGCATCCAGGAGGCGCGTCCCAGCATCACGTTCTCGGCTTCCAGCCCGCCCACCCCCACCGCGATGACGCCGAGGGCATCCACGTGGGGGGTGTGGCTGTCGGTACCGACGCAGGTATCCGGGTAGGCCAAACCGCGATCGGCGTGGATGACAGGGGACATCTTCTCCAGGTTGATCTGGTGCATGATGCCGTTGCCTGGCGGGATCACCTCGATGTTCTTGAACGCCTGCCTGGTCCAGTCGATGAAGTGGAAACGATCCTCGTTGCGGCGATCCTCGATGGCGCGGTTCTTCTCGAACGCATCGGGGTCGAAGCCGCCGCACTCCACGGCGAGGGAATGATCGACGATGAGCTGCACCGGCACCACAGGGTTCACCTGGGCGGGATCGCCCCCCTGCTCGGCGATGGCGTCGCGAAGGCCCGCGAGGTCCACCAGGGCGGTCTGCCCCAGGATGTCGTGGCACACCACCCGCGCCGGGAACCAGGGAAAGTCGCGATCGCGCTTGTTGTGCACTATCTGGCCGAGGCACTCGGTGAGAATGGCCGGATCGCACTTGCGAACCAGGTTCTCGGCGTGGACGCGGGCGGTGTAGGAGAGCCTGTCCCAGGCGCCGGGGGCGATGGCGTTGACCGCCTCCCGGGCGTCGAAGTAGTCAAGCTGTGTGCCGGGCAGGGGCTTGCGATATTGCGTGTTGATCATCACTTGCGCTCCTTGAGCGGCACGAAGGTCAGATCGGCCGGACCGACGTAGTTGGCGCTCGGGCGGATGATCTTGCCGTCGATGCGTTGCTCGATGACGTGGGCCGACCAGCCTGAGGTGCGGGCGATGACGAACAGCGGGGTGAACATGGCGGTGGGCACCCCCATCATGTGGTAGCTGACGGCGCTGAACCAATCGAGGTTCGGGAACATCTTCTTGACTTCCCACATGGTGGATTCCAGCCGCTCGGCGATATCGAACATCTTGGTGTTGTGCTGCTCCTGGCTGAGGGCGCGCGCCACCTCCTTGATTACCTTGTTGCGGGGATCGGAGACGGTGTAGACCGGGTGGCCGAAGCCGATGACCACCTCTTTTTTCTCGACCCGGGCGCGAATGTCGGCCTCCGCCTCGTCCGGGTTCTCGTAGCGCTTCTGGATCTCGAAGGCCACCTCGTTGGCGCCCCCGTGCTTGGGCCCGCGCAGGGCACCGATGGCTCCCGTGATGCAGGAGTACATGTCCGAGCCGGTACCGGCAATGACGCGGCCGGTGAAGGTGGAGGCGTTGAACTCGTGCTCGGCGTAGAGGATGAGAGAGGTGTGCATGGCGCGAACCCAGGAGTCGCGTGGCTTGTGCCCGTGCAGCAGGTGGAGGAAGTGGCCGCCGATGGAGTCGTCGTCGGTTTCCACATGGATGCGTTTGCCGTTGTGACTGAAGTGGTACCAGTAGAGCAGCACCGAGCCCAAGCAGGCCATCAGCTTGTCGGCGATGTCCCGGGCGCCCGGGTGGTTGTGATCGTCCTTCTCCGGTGACAGGCACCCCAGCACGGAGACGGCGGTGCGCATCACGTCCATGGGGTGGGCGGAGGGAGGCAGCTGCTCCAGGGCGGTCCTCACTCCGGTGGGCAGGCCGCGCAGGGCCTTGAGCTTGGCCTTGTAGGCGGCGAGCTCCGCCACATTGGGCAGATGGCCGTGCACCAGCAGGTGGGCTATCTCTTCAAACTCGCAGCTGGTGGCCACGTCCAGGATGTCGTAGCCACGGTAGTGCAGGTCGTTGCCGGAGAGGCCCACGGTACACAGGGCCGTGTTGCCGGCGGCGGTGCCGGAGAGGGCGACGGATTTCTTCGGCTTGAAGCCGGTGGTTTCGGGCAGGGCGCTCATCACATGTTTCCTCATTCAGTCCGTTGAAGCGCCAGCCGCCAGCATGAGGCGGCTGGTCGCCGTCTTATTCCTTGGTCGACAAGTCCTGGGTGAACAGCCTGTCCAGGGTCTGCTCGTAGTGGTGGTAACCGAGAAAATCGTAGAGGGACTCCCGGGTCTGCATGGTGTCGACCACGGCGCGTTGGTGGCCGTCACGGCGAAGCGTCTGATAAACATTGAGGGCGGCCTGGTTGGCGGCGCGGGCGGCGCTCAGGGGGTAGAGCACCATGTCGACGCCATGCAAGGCGAGCGCCTCCTTGTCAAACAGCTCGGTCTTGCCGAACTCGGTCATGTTGGCGAGGATCGGCACCCCAGCCGCCTGCCTGAAACGGTCGTACTGGTCCAGCTCGGTGACCGCCTCGGCGAAGATCATGTCGGCACCGGCCTCCACATAGGCGGCGGCCCGCTCCAGGGCCGAGCCCAGTCCTTCCACCGCCAGGGCGTCGGTGCGGGCCATGATGACGAAGTGTTCGTCCTGGCGGGCATCCACCGCGGCCTTGATCCTGTCCACCATCTCCGAGACCGTGACCACCGCCTTGTTCGGCCTGTGACCGCAGCGCTTCTGGGCCACCTGATCTTCCATGTGGACGGCGGCCACACCGCCACGCTCGAAAGCGCGGATGGTGCGGGCGATGTTGAAGGCGCCCCCCCAGCCGGTGTCGATGTCCACCAGGAGTGGCACCTGTGTGGCAGCAGTGATGCGTTCGGCATCGATGAGCACGTCATTCATGGAAGTCATGCCGAGATCCGGCAGGCCGAAGGAGGCGTTCGCCACCCCGGCGCCGGAGAGGTAGAGGGCCTGGAAGCCGCTGCGCTCGGCCATCAGCGCCATGTAGGCGTTGATGGTGCCGACAATCTGCAGTGGCTTTTCGTTGGCCAGGGCTGTGCGAAAACGCCTGCCGGCCGAGGGGGAGAGGTTGGACATGGTGACTCCTTTCATGGGGTGCGTGTCTGCTGGATGTGTAGGGTGAACGGCATCATCTCACACTACGTTTACGTTAACGTCAATTATGCTTAGGTCCAAGGTCGCATCAAGTGTGCTCTCCCCTGACGGGGTTCCCTGCAACGCCAGTATCACAGACTCGTTGGAACCATTTTGGGGTGTGATGCATCGTGCGGGAGAGAGGTGAACCTGGGAAAATTACGGGTGTTTTTTGGCCAAACCTGGGCTTTGGGGGCCAATATCTTGCGCGGCGTCAAACAGGATGCAAATTGTGTCTCAGCCATCCTCCCCGACTGGGTCTCTGCGTTGCTTGCCCGTAGGCGTTTGGCTACGCTCAGTGGGTGATCAAACAAGGGGTGTGCGCCATGAAGAAAACCCAGGTTCATCTCATCGACGAAGAGGTGGATTTTCCTGCCAATGAACAGCTGGTCTCCACCACGGACCTGCAGGGTGTGATCACCTACGCCAATGATCACTTCTGCCGGGTAGCGGGGTACAGCCGGGCCGAGCTCATCGGCCAGCACCACAACATGGTTCGCCACCCGGACATGCCCAAGGCCGCCTTTGCTGACCTCTGGGGCAAGCTCAAGCAGGGCAAACCCTGGCGCGGCATGGTGAAAAACCGCTGCAAGGATGGGCGTTACTATTGGGTGGATGCCTATGTCACCCCCATCTTCGAGCAGGGGCGGATCAATGGCTACCAGTCGGTCCGCAGTCGCGCCGCGCCGGAGATGAAAGCCGTGGCCGGGCGCACCTATGCCAGATTGAAGAGCGTGGAGCGGGGGGAGCGAAAGGGCGGATTGAGCCTGCGCCCGATGCGCCACGGGCTGGCCATCGTCGGTGTCTTGCTGATGCTGGCGGGGGGAGCCTATCTGATGGGGCCCTGGGGGCCGCTGTTCACCCTGTTGCCTCTCTTGTGGCTGGCCCTGATCTATCGTGACACCCTCATCACTACCCCCCGTTATCTGCGACAGCTCGCGGACGAATATGACAGCCTGACCCGGCTCATCTATTCGGGGGAGGATGCCAGTGCCATTGCCGACTTCCACATCAAGTTGTTGCAGGCCAGGATCCGCACCGTCCTTGGACGAGTGGACGATGCGACCCTCTCCCTGCAGGATCTCGCGGTGCATCTGAAAACAGCCTCCAGCGAGGCGAGCGCCGACATCGCCGAACAGGATGTCCAGACCCAGCAGGTGGCGACTGCCATCACCGAGATGGCGGCGACAGCCCACGAGATTGCCCGCAATATCCTGGAGACGGACAACCAGATAGCCCAGGCCAAGGCGCACTGCCAACACACCGATCAGCAGCTGGAAGATACCCAGCACAGGGTGACGGAGCTGGCCACCCAGGCAGAGCATGCCTTCACGGCCGCCGTGGCACTGGCGGAGGAGTCGGACCGCATCGGTGTGCTGATGAGCGAGATCCAGGGCATTGCGGATCAGACCAATCTGCTGGCGCTCAACGCCGCCATCGAGGCTGCGCGGGCAGGGGAGCAGGGGCGAGGCTTTGCGGTGGTGGCGGACGAGGTGCGAACCCTCTCCACGCGCACCCACAAGGCGACCGAGCAGATCCAGAGCAGCATAGGCCAGATCCAGCGTACTCTGAACGGCTGGAAGGGCATGATGCAGCAGAACCTGCAACAGACCCAATCCTGCGTGACCCTGACCCGCCAGGGATCAGAGAGCCTGCATCAGGTGCTGGCGGAAATAGAACGGGTGGTGGACCTCTCGGCCCAGATCTCGACGGCGGCAGAGGAGCAGCAGGCGGTGGTGGAGGACATCAGCCGCAACGTCAACGCCATCTCCCAGCACTCCCACACCAACAGCAACAAGATGCAGGACATGGACGCCTCGAGCGACATCCTGCTCACCAAGGCTCGCCAGCTCAAATCCCTGGGGCAGACCTTCGGGTAAGAGCGGTCAGACTCATGCAATGCAAGAAGGCCACCCCTGGGGTGGCCTTCCTGTTTATTGGTTTCATGGGGGTATCGGTTCTGTGTGCCGGGAGATGAACCAGTCAGCCGGACTGCTCCGCCAGCGTGATGACGCGGCCGCCCTTGTCACAATACATGGCCCTGTCGGCCTGAATGAGCCACTGCTCCGGGCTCCAGTCATGCTGGTAGTGGCTGACGCCGATGCTGATGCCCACCTGCATCGGCTGGTCATTGACCACGAAGGGGGCCTGCATGGCCTGGCGGATCACGGCGGTGACCTCCTCTGCCTGACGGATATCGTAGCCCGGCAGCAGCAGGATGAACTCGTCCCCCGCCAAGCGGGCAAAATAGCACTGGTGGCCGATGGCGTCGTGGATCCGCCTGGCCAGCTGGCAGAGGATGGCATCCCCCTGGCTGTGGCCGAAGTTGTCGTTGATGCGCTTGAAGTCATTGAGATCGCAAAACAGCAGGCAGCCCGGATTGTCGCTTTGCACCTGGTGTTTCAACTGCTCCATCAGGCTCAGGCGATTGGGCAGCCCGGTAAGGGGATCGAGGCGGGCCAGTTGCAGTATCTCCTGCTCTCGCTGCTTGCGCAGGGCCACTTCCTGGTTGAGCCGCTTGTTGCTCATCAGAAGATAGAGGGAGAGCAGCAGGATGAGACCACCAACACCCAGGCTCAGCAGGAACCATGGACGCCAGAAGCTCCACTGTTCTGAGGGAACCTGATAGAGAAAACGGGTCAGGGAGACCGGTTTGGCAAGGAGGCCTATCTCCACCAGCTGCTGCATGATGTGAGCGAAGCGATCCGGATTCATATACCCGATCTCCACATAGAGCGGCTGGATCATCTCCTTGCTCATCTGCAACTCGTATTCCATGTGGGCCTGGCTGCGGTTGACGCCATACTCCGTGCGCAGCAGGGCGATGGCTTCCTCGGGGTGGGTGAGGGCATAGCGCCATCCCTTGAGGCTGGCTGCACGAAAACGTGCCACCCGCTCCGGATTGAGCCGCTCCTGTGCCTGGGTGGTGAAGAGAATGTCGCTGTAGAAATCGATGCCGTAGTTGCGAGGGTTGATGACGGACACCGAGATGCCGCGCTCTTCCAGATAGAAGGGCTCATTGCTCAGATAGGCGTTGAAGATGTCTATCCGGCCGGCGATCAGATCGTCGATGTTGACCGAAGTGGGTACCGGGATGAGCTGGCGCTCGTGAAGCCCCTGATAGTAGAGGGTGGCCAGCAGTTCGGCATCCTGATGACCCGGAAACATCATGATCCGTTTGCCACGCATGTCCGCAACGGTGAGAATGCCGCTGTCGCGGCGTGCCAGGAAGATGGAGGGAGAGTGCTGGTAGACGCTGGCCAGCGCCAGCAGCGGCTTGCCCTGGGCGTAGTGGGTCAGCACCTCGGTGTTGCCGACGCCAAAGTCGGCGCGTCCGGCCAGCACCTCCTGAACCGGACTTATTCCCTTGCCACCTGGCCTTATCTCGACATCCAGACCGGCGTCGGCGTAATACCCCTTGGCCTTGGCCATGTGATAGCCCACAAACTGGGGCTGATGCAGCCAGCGCAACTGCAATACCACCTTCTCCGGCAGATCACGTGTCCGTTCACTGGCCTGGAGGGGCGAGAAGCAAGTGATGCCAAGCAACAACAGCCAAAACAGGCATTTTTTCATTCGTGCGATTCTTGTGCTGAGGATCCATGAAGATGGCCTGCAGGCCTGCATTCAAGTTGTTAACAAATAACATTCTAAAGGGTTATACATGTACCGGATACAATTGCAGCACAAAGATTTCATGGTGATCAACAAGCGTCCGGGCATTGGCATGCACGATGATGCCGGCGAGCCGGGTCTCGTCAATCGGGTCAGAATGGATACCGGTCTTGACCTCTATCCGGTCCATCGACTGGACAAGATGACCTCTGGGTTGGTGCTGCTGGCCCGCACCCCCGAAGCGAATCGCGCCCTCAGCATGGCTTTCGCGGCGCGGGAAGTGAGCAAGCAGTATCTGGCCCTCTCCGATCGCAAGCCGAAGAAGAAGCAGGGCTGGGTGAAGGGGGACATGGAGAAAGGGCGAGGCGGCAGCTGGATGCTGAGCCGCACCCAGGATAACCCGGCCATTAGCTGGTTCGACTCCGTTTCGGTGCGCGAGGGGCTGCGCCTTTATCGTATCAAGCCCCGGACCGGCAAGACCCACCAGATCCGGGTGGCCTTGAAGAGCGTGGGAGCCCCCATCCTCGGAGATGAGCGTTACGGCGGCACGGCGGCGGATCGCGGTTATCTGCACGCCTGGCGCCTCGCCTTCACCCTGGCAGGTGAGAGCTTCGATCTCGTTTGTCCGCCCGATGAGGGGGCGCTGTTCCTCCTGCCCGAGTTGCATGCCGCCATCGCAGAGATCACCGAATGAGCGCTGCAACCGCGAGAGTCCCAGCCCGTGGCTGGATCCTGGCCGACTTCGATGACACCCTGGCGCCGGATGACAGCCATGCGGGGTTGCTGCGTTTCATCTTGCGCCGCCGTATCTGGCCGCTGCTGCTGTGGCCACTGATGGCGTTCGGTGCCGTGATCTATCTGCTGCCAGGTCAGCGCAGTCGCGGCATTGCACTCATCTGGTGGGCCATCACCCTCGGGCTATCCCCCCTGGCCTGGCGCGCCCTGGTACGGCAGTACAGCCTGACCCGGCCCGGTCTGTATCGGGAGGCGCGAGCCCTCCTGACGGGGGAGGGGCACCGCTGCTGGGTCATCTCCGCCAGTCCCCGCGCCCTGGTCCGTGCCCAGCTCCATCGTCAACTGCCAAGGCTCCCTCACCGCATCATCGGCTCGCGGATGGGTTACCGTTTCGGCGGCCTGGTGCCGCGCTTCTATTGCCATGGCAGGCACAAGCTGCTGCCCGAGCTCCTGACCCTGGAGGCCGCACTCACCCTGAGTGACAGCCTGCACGATCTGCCCCTGCTGGCGTTGGGGGAGCAGGCCTGGCTCATCAACCCGCAAAGGACTCGATTGCTAAAAGCGAGGGCGGTGCTGCCCCATATCGAACCCCGTTATTGGTCGCTGTAAGGCAAAGCTGACAGCCTTGCGGGACGCTAACGAGCGCAGTGCAAGGTTGGGGCTGCTATGTCACATTTCATTTACATTTTTTGGCGCGGATCCCCGCCAAACTATCTGAACGCCGCCCCTTCTCATTCCCTGCGCTCGCCACTCTAATGAAACAAGTTGTTAACAACGCCGTGCGGGCTGCCTGTCGAGCCCTTGCGGCGTGAACCGTTTCGTTATCAGTTCATCGCAAGGAGCGCATCATGACCACCCCTTCTTCCCGTACTCACACCATCAACCCCCTTGGCACCGACGGGTTTGAGTTCGTCGAGTACACGGCGCCGGATCTCAAGGGCATTGCGGCCCTCAAGGCGTTGTTCGTCTCACTGGGCTTTGCCGAAGTGGCCAAGCACAGGCACAAGCAGTGCTGGCTCTATCGCCAGGGGGACATCAACTTCGTGGTCAATGCCGAGCCCCACTCCCAAGCGGAGGAGTTTGCCCGGGCCCATGGTCCGAGCGTGTGCGGCATGGCGTTTCGGGTGAGCGATGCCGGCCGTGCCCAGCAGTACGCCATTGGCCAGGGGGCCAAGCCGTTTGTGGGCAAAATCGGCCCCATGGAACTCAACATCCCCGCCATCTACGGCATCGGCGAGAGTACCCTCTCCTTTGTCGATCGCTATGGCGAGCGGGGCTCCATCTATGACGTGGACTTTATCTTCTACCCCGACTGGCAGGCCCGCATGGCCGAGGTGGACGCGGGGCTCTATGAGATCGACCACCTGACCCACAACGTCCATCGCGGCAACATGAACCTCTGGTCGAATTTCTACGAGCGGATCGGCAACTTCCGGGAAATCCGCTACTTCGACATCGAGGGCAAGCTGACCGGACTGCACTCGCGCGCCATGACGGCCCCCTGCGGCAAAATTCGCATTCCCATCAACGAGTCGGCGGACGACAAGTCCCAGATAGAGGAGTACCTGCGCCAGTATAAGGGGGAGGGGATCCAGCACATCGCGCTCGCCTCTGCCGACATCTATCACACCATCCGCACGCTCAGAGGGCGGGGAACCGGCTTCATGCCGACGCCGGACACCTACTACGAGAAGGTGGACAGCCGGGTCGCGGGTCATCAGGAGGATCTGGCCGCGCTCAAAGAGCTGCGCATCCTCATCGACGGCTCGCCGACGAAGGACGGCATCCTGCTGCAGATCTTCACGGACACAGTCATCGGTCCCGTGTTCTTCGAGATCATCCAGCGCAAGGGCAACGAGGGCTTTGGTGAGGGCAACTTCCAGGCATTGTTCGAATCCATCGAGCTGGATCAGATCCGCCGTGGCGTGCTGGACGGATCCACGCAAGGGGAGGTGAACAGTGCCGCGCAGGGCCAGAAAAACGGAGAACCGAGCGATGCGTAACTGGATAAGCTTCCCCCATCGGGAGGGAACCCACTCCCGCCAGGCCCATGCCGATCTGCCGGAGCAGGCCATCTATGAGCGCGAGCTGGGGCGCTCGGGCTTCTTCGGTCCGGCCACCCACATGCACCACAAGCATGCCCCCACCGACTGGGTCAACTGGGAAGGGCCGCTTCGGCCACGGGCGTTTGACTTGAACGATCTGCAGGAGGAGGTGAGCTCTCTCTCCCCCTGGGTAATGCCGGATATTCTCAGCAATCCCCACTGCCGCTACCGCATCTGGCGCCTGCATGAGCCCATGCCGTTTCTGGTGCGAAACGCCGATGGCGACGAGCTCCTGTTCATTCACGAGGGGAGCGGTGAGTTTTACTGCGACTACGGGCACCTCATCTTGAGAGATGGCGACTATGTGGTGATCCCCCGTGGCACCATGTGGCGCATCGAGCCCACCGCGCCCCTCTTCATCCTGATGATCGAGGCGACGGAAGACAGTTATCAGCTGCCGGACAAGGGACTGGTGGGCAATCACGCCATCTTCGATCCGGCGGCCCTGGACGTGCCCGCCATCAACGAGCGCTTCCTGGCCCAGCAGGATGAAAACCCCTGGTCGCTGCAGATCAAGCGCCACGATCAGGTCTCGGTCGTCACCTGGCCGTTCAACCCCCTGGATGCACAAGGGTGGCACGGGGACTTGTGCGTGGTGCGCCTCAACTGGCGGGATATCCGCCCGCTGATGAGCCACCGCTACCACCTGCCTCCCTCGGCCCACACCACCTTCGTGGCGAGCCGTTTTGTCATCTGCACCTTCGTGCCGCGCCCCATCGAGAGCGACCCAGGTGCCCTGCGGGTGCCCTTCTACCACAGCAACGACGACTTCGACGAAGTGCTCTTCTACCACGCCGGGGACTTCTTCAGCCGGGACAACATCAAGCGGGGCATGGTCACCTTCCACCCTGCCGGCTTCACCCATGGTCCCCATCCCAAGGCCTTTGCGGCGGGGTTGGCCCATGCCAAGACCTTCACCGACGAGGTGGCGGTGATGCTCGACACCCGGGATGCCCTGGCCGTCGGCCCGATCTGCGAAGGGGTCGAACACCCCGGTTATGTCACCAGCTGGCAGCGTCCAGAGACGCTCGGCAAATAAGGAATTCGATATGAAACTGGCAACCCTGAACAATGGCAAGCGCGACGGCGCCCTGGTGGTGGTGAGCCGCGATCTGGCGCGCGCCGTCCATGTGACGACCATTGCCCCGACCCTGCAGTCGGCCCTCGACCAGTGGGGAGAAGTGGCGCCGCAATTGGCGAAGGTTTATCAGCGACTCAACGAGGGCGCCTGCCCCGACGCCTTCCCCTTCGATGAGGAGGCGTGCCTCTCCCCGCTGCCCCGCGCCTACCAGTGGATTGACGGCAGTGCCTACGTCAATCACGTGGAGCTGGTGCGCAAGGCGCGCGGCGCCGACATGCCAGAAAGCTTCTGGCACGATCCCCTGATGTATCAGGGAGGCTCTGACAGCTTCCTGCCGCCCCGTGGCCCCATCGTGATGGGCTCCGAGGAGTGGGGGATCGACTTCGAGTCGGAAGTCGCCGTCATCACCGACGACGTGCCCATGGGCACCCGTTCGCAGGGGGCGGCGACCCACATCAAGCTCTTGATGCTGGTCAACGACGTGAGCCTGCGCAACCTCATTCCCGGGGAGCTTGCCAAGGGCTTTGGCTTCTTCCAGTCCAAGCCCTCCAGCAGCTTCTCGCCGGTGGCCATCACCCCGGACGAGCTGGGGGATGACTGGCGCGATGGCAAGGTCCACCTGCCCCTGGTGACCCACCTCAACGGCGCCCTGTTCGGGCAGCCCGACGCCGGGGTGGACATGACCTTCAACTTTGATGAGCTGATTGCCCATGCCGCCAAGACAAGGCCGCTCGGGGCGGGCTGCATCATCGGATCGGGCACCGTTTCCAACTACGACAGAAGCCGGGGATCCTCCTGCCTTGCCGAGCGGCGGATGCTGGAAATTATCGAGTCAGGTCAAGCCACTACACCCTTTCTGCGCTTTGGTGATACAGTGTCCATCGCGATGCAGGATCGCAACGGGATGAGTCTGTTTGGCACCATTTTGCAGCGGGTCACGCAAGCAACGGCCGAGCGGGCGAGCTAGGAGAGCCCGACCCCTGGAGGGGCGGGCGACACGGCAGGTGGCAGACACCTGCCACCACAGGGACACACTATGCTGCAGTTGTTTGGATATTGGCGCTCATCGGCCAGCTTTCGCGTGCGTTTGGTACTGCAACTCAAGGGGCTCGATTATGAGCAGCACCCGGTCAACTTGCGGCAGGGTGAGCAGAAGGAGAAGGCCTATCGCCGGGTCAATCCCCAGGGGCTGGTGCCGTTTCTCGTGGACGATGACGTGCATCTGGGTCAGTCGGTGGCCATCATGGAGTACCTCGACGAGACCTATCCCGCCTACCCCCTGATGCCCTCCGCCCCCATCGAACGTGCCCGGGTGCGCCAGATCGTCAACATGATCGCCTGTGACACCCACCCCCTCAACAACCTGCGCGTGCTGCACTACCTGGAGCAGGAGCTGGGGCAGAGCAAGATGGCGCGGGATGCCTGGTATCGCCACTGGATAGACGAGACCTTCACCGCGCTGGAGCAGCTTCTCATGACCACCGCCGGCATCTATTGCGTGGGCAACGAGGTCACCCTGGCGGACTGCATGCTGGTGCCCCAGGTCTACAACGCCCGCCGCTTCGACATGACCCTGGATGACTACCCCACCATTGCGCGCATCGTCGCCAACTGCGAGCAGTTGCAGGCCTTTATCAAGGCCGCCCCCGCCAATCAACCGGATGCGCAGGGGTAACAATCGTATTTCACGCAAGCCAATGTTAGAAGGAGTTAATGATGGGGATTAAGCCTGGTCCAAAAAGAAAAAATGAAGATGGAACTCCGGATAAACGACAAAGGGTTACGCCTGAAAAGCAAAAAGATCATCCAGACCTGAAGCCGCATAAGCACAGGCCAGGTCATTGAGATGAAGGCAGCTTTATAAGCAGCCTTCATTATTGGCTAGCATCAGCGGAAGGTATGTCACTGTTTTGCTCGAAGATATAAAACCTTTAGTGTTGATCCTGGCGCTGGCCGTTCCTCCGTAATAAATAAATCTGTCTTGGCTTTGACAAGATCTGACAGTTTTTTGAAGCCATAAAGCCTAGAGTCGAAATCAGGCTGCAGTTTTGTGAGGTAACTACCAAAGGTTCCTAATTGTGCCCAACCAGCATCGTCACTTGACTGTTCTAGTGCAGCCAAGAGGAAATTTGCAGGGAAAATTGGCTTTGTTTCTGAGGATGGCAGGTGTTCTGTCGGTTTATGTTCGTTTTCAATTTTCTTATCTAATATTATTTGTTGGGCTGCAGCACCTGGACGAAGGAATTCAGTAAACACAAACTTATGACAGGCATTGCGAAAAGCATCAGGAGTCTTCTTTTCACCAAAGCCAAGAACAGTAAGCCCTTCTTCACGTAGTCGCATAGCAAGACCAGTGAAATCAGAGTCGCTTGTTATCAGACAAAAGCCATCGAACTTTCGTGTGTAGAGCAAATCCATTGCGTCGATTATTAGGGTACTGTCAGTAGCATTTTTACCTGTGGTGTATGCGAACTGCTGGATAGGTTTTATGGCATATTGTTGTAAGACTTTTTTCCAAGATGCGCTTGTTGGCGCAGTGAAGTCACCGTATATACGTTTTACAGTGGCCTCTCCAAACCGTGCAATTTCTGCCAGCAACCCCTCAATAACTGCTGCTTGGGCATTGTCTGCATCAATGAGCACAGCCAAACGTAGGGTTGGTTCTTCAGCTTCAATTTTTGCAACCAGTCGTGGTGATACCAAGGTAGCTCCTATTCTCTGATGATGTCAGCCTATGTGTCATAAACACGTTAATCATCTTACCCAGCCTGAGCAACATCATCCATCACATTAATAGGTAAACGATCAGAGAGAGTTGGTTTTTTTCATTGATGTGTTTTGATTGCGAACTTAGAAAAACAAAAGCCCCTCGAAAGGGGCTTGGTTATCTCGCAGTGAAACTGTCCGCTGGGATTATCAGTAACCCTGCTGGTGGACGTCCATCACGGCGCGACCGGAGGGGTCGGCCATCTCCTTGAACTTGGCATCCCATTCGAGCGCGGTCGGGGTGGAGCAGGCGACCGACTTGCCGTAGGGCACGGTGCGGGCGGCGGACTCCAGCGGGAAGTGCTCGTCAAAGATGGCGCGGTAGTAGTACGCCTCCTTGGTGAGCGGGGTATTGACGGGGAAGCGGAAGGCCGCGGCCTCGAACATCTGATCCGTCACCTCTTCCTCGACCATGGCTTTCAGGCTGTCAATCCAGGAGTAGCCCACACCGTCGGAGAACTGCTCCTTCTGACGCCACGCCACTTCGTGGGGCAGCAGATCCTCGAAGGCTTCCCGCAGGATGTGCTTCTCGATCTTGCCCTTGCCGCACATCTTGTCGGCGGGATTGAGGCGCATCGCCACGTCCATGAACTCCTTGTCGAGGAAGGGCACGCGGCCTTCCACGCCCCAGGCGGCCATGGACTTGTTGGCCCGCAGGCAGTCATACAGATGCAGGGAGGCGAGCTTGCGCACGTTCTCCTCGTGGAACTCACGGGCGTTGGGGGCCTTGTGGAAGTAGAGGTAGCCGCCGAACAGCTCGTCGGAGCCCTCTCCCGACAGCACCATCTTGATGCCCATCGCCTTGATGTAGCGGGCCATCAGATACATGGGCGTAGAGGCGCGGATGGTGGTGACGTCATAGGTCTCGAGGTGATAGATGACGTCACGCAGGGCATCCAGCCCTTCCTGCACGGTGAAGTGGATCTGGTGGTGGATGGTGCCGAGGTGATCGGCCACCTTGCGGGCGGCAGCGAGATCCGGCGACCCTTCCAGGCCCACGGCGAAGGAGTGCAGCTGCGGCCACCAGGCTTCGCTCTTGCCATCGTCTTCCACCCGGCGGGCGGCATAGAGCTTGGTGATGGCGGAGATGACGGACGAATCCAGACCACCGGAGAGCAGCACGCCATAGGGCACGTCGCACATCAGCTGGCGCTTGACCGCCGCTTCCAGGGCCGCTTTGAGCTCGGCCTTGTCGCTGACGTTGTGCTCGACCGGCGCGTACTCCATCCAGTCACGTTTGTACCACTGTTTGAGCTCGCCATCCTTGCTCCACAGGTAGTGTCCCGGCGGGAAGGTTTCGACGCTCTTGCACACGGGCACCAGGGCCTTCATCTCGGAGGCGACGTAGAAGTTGCCGTGCTCGTCGCGGCCGGTATAGAGGGGGATGATCCCCATGTGGTCGCGACCAATCAGGTAGGCATCCTGCTCGGCGTCATAGAGGATGAAGGCGAAGATGCCGTTTAGATCGTCCAGGAACGCCGGGCCCTTCTCCTTGTAGAGGGCCAGCAGCACTTCACAGTCGGAGTGGGTCTGGAACTGGAAGTCGACCTTGAGGTTCTTCTCCAGCTCCTTGTGGTTGTAGATCTCGCCGTTGACGGCCAATACGTGCGTGCGCTCGGGGTTGTAGAGAGGCTGTGCGCCGTTGCCCGGATCGACGATGGCCAGGCGCTCGTGCACCAGGATGGCCTTGTCGGAGCTGTAGACGCCGGACCAGTCAGGCCCGCGGTGACGCAGTCGCTTGGACATCTCCAAGGCCGATTTGCGCAGGGCAGTGGCGTCGGTCTTGATGTCCAGAATGCCGAAAATAGAACACATTGGCGGTAATCCTCTTGATTTTTATATGAGCCCCCCACGTTTGGGCTCGAAATTCCATTTACATTCCTCGCCAATCACAATGCCTAGCGGAAAACCCTTTTGCAAGCGGGAAAACCGCAGAAAATCATGCCGTAAGCGTCAAGTTGCGCAGGGGATGGCGGCCGTCCGGCCGCCTGAAGAGAGAGGGTCAGGGTTGACGTGCGCGTCAAGTCGCGGCGGGTTCGAAGATCACATAGAGCTTGCGACAAGGGGTGAGGGTCTCCCACTGCCCGACAAAACCGGCGGGAATGACGAACTGATCCCCCGGTTTGAGGTGCAGCCGGCCGCCCTGCTCGTCGTGGATCACCGCCTCCCCTTCCAGCATCTGGCAGTATTCGTGTTCGGTATAGTGAACGGCCCAGCAGCCCGGCTCGCAAGCCCAGAAGCCCACGTGAAACTGCTGGCTCGGGTCGGAGTAGTGGTTCCATGCCGTCTGGCTCGGCGTTCCGGCCCTGATGCGCTCGGGGGCCGGCATCATCGGGGTGGGGGAGACAGTGTGCTTGTCCAGCAGGATCCAGTCGTTCAGGCTCTTCATGGTGCGTCCTTGGGGTGGCGAGGGGAGCATCCTGCTCCCGTTTAGTTTGTTTAACGATGTTGCGCTTACGTTAAACGAAACGGGCCCCCTTTGCCAAGGGGGCCCGTGCAGGCTGAAGGCCACCGGAAGGGCGGCACCCGGGATCAGACGATGTCGATGTCCACCACGGAGTCAAAGATGTGGTTCGGTCGAAACGGCATGCGGTCGATGTCCGCCACCTTGCTCACCCCGGAGAGCACCAGCACCGTCTCGAGACCAGCCTGGAAGCCTGCCAGGATGTCGGTGCGCAAGTTGTCGCCGATGATGATGGTGTCGTCGGAGTGGGCCTCCATCCGGTTGAGGGCCGCGCGAATGATCCAGGCGCTCGGCTTGCCGACATAGAAGGGCTTCTTGCCGGTCATCCGCTCGATGGGGGCACACAGGGCGCCGCAGGCCGGGTACATCAGGGGGCCGTGGGTGTCGGGGTTGGTGGCGATGAAGCGGGCCCCCTGATCCACGAACTTGGCGCCCTGCTGCATCATGGTCCAGTTGTAGTTGCGGGTCTCCCCCACCACCACGAAGTCCGGGTCGATGTCGGTGATGGTGAAGCCGGCCTTGTAGAGCTCGTGGGTCAGGGCCCCTTCGCCGATCACATAGGCCTTCTTGCCATCCTGGCGCTTGAGAAAGTCGGCGGTGCCCATGGCGGAGGTGTAGAAGCACTCCTCGGGCACCTCTATTCCGGCGGAGCGGAAGCGGTTTTGCAGATCTTTCTGGGTCTGGGCCGGGTAGTTGGTGAGGAACAGGAGCTTGCTGCCCTGCTCCAGCAGGCGGTGGACGAAGCGGTCGGCGCCGGGAATGAGATCGTTGTTGTGCAGGATGACGCCGTCAATGTCACAGATGACGTTTTTCTTCATGAATTCTCCTTGTAGGGCGCAAGAGCGGGGACAGGGCATCCCTCTGTTCGTCTCTTCAATCGGTTATGGTTTTTGTGCCGCCATTATAAGGCCCTTTGATGACAAGTCTCCTCCGGCGGGCCAGATGGGTGCACAATGAAGGCGAAGGGAGGGCGCCGCCCCGGTGGTGCCCGCACGGAGTCTGACGATGGAGCCGTCATCATGGAGCACTTTATTGCCGGCTTGCCCAAGCTGGAACTGCACCTGCATATCGAGGGGACCCTCGAACCCGAGCTGATGTTCGCCCTCGGCCAGCGCAACGGGGTGGCGCTGCCCTGGCCCGATGTCGACAGCCTGCGCGCCGCCTATGAGTTCGACGGCCTGCAATCCTTCCTCGATCTCTACTACCTCGGCGCCAGCGTGCTCATCCACGAACAGGACTTCTTCGACCTCACCTGGGCCTATCTCGAGCGCTGCGTTGCCGATCACGTGGTGCACGTGGAGATCTTTTTCGACCCCCAGACCCACACCGCCCGCGGCGTGCCTTTTGCCACCGTGCTGGGGGGCATCGAGCGGGCGCTGCAGGCTGGAGAAGCAGCCTTTGGCATCAGCTGGCGGCTCATCATGAGCTTCCTGCGCCACCTGAGTGAAGAAGCGGCATTCGCCACCCTGGCAGAGGCCACGCCGCACCTGGCGCGCCTGCACGGGGTCGGCCTCGATTCGGGGGAGCAGGGCAACCCGCCCAGCAAGTTCGCCCGGGTCTTCGCTCGCTGCCGTGAGCTGGGGTTGCCGCTGGTGGCCCACGCGGGGGAGGAGGGGCCGGCTGACTACATCTGGCAGGCGATCCGGGAGCTCGGAGTGCGACGCATCGATCACGGGGTGCGCTGCGTCGAGGATCCCGCGCTGCTGAGCTATCTTGCCGACACACGGCTGCCCCTCACCGTCTGCCCCCTCTCCAACGTGCGGCTCAGGGTGTTTGACCAGATGGCCCACCACAATGTGCTGAGGCTGCTGGAGCAGGGGCTCTGCGTCACCGTGAACTCCGACGATCCCGCCTATTTCGGGGGATACCTGGGGGCGAACTTCCAGGCCCTGGCCGACGGGCTTGGCGCCAGCCAGGAGCAGCTGTGCCGCCTCAGTCTCAATGCCGTGGAGGCGAGCTGGCTGAGCCTTGCGGACAAGGTGCGCCTGACCCGGGACATTCGCCTCCATGCCGCCCTGCACGGGGTGAGCCTGCACTGAGCAGGCTGCCTTGCACACCTTGAATGGAGGAGGCCCGCCATGGCGGGCCTCTTTGTGCCATCGTTGGGCGGGTATCAACCCACCCTCACCAGATACTTTTCCCCTTGTCCCTCCTGCTTGACGCGAGTGAGCAGGGAGGGCAGGGCGTCGAAGTCGCCCACCACCAGCGGCGGCAGGGTCAGCTCGCCGCTCGCCATCAGCGCCATCATGGCGACACCGGCCGCCACCAGACGGCTCCACTGTTTGTCCGAGCCAAAGGCGTGCTGGGCGCCGAGGGCAATCTCGTGCAACGAGTGGCAATGGCTAAAGGCGGGCAGCGGGTTGCGCGCGATGCGCCCGAGCACCGTCACCATGTGGCCGTAATAGCCAAGGGCAGGCAGCAAGGCTTCTGCCTGCTGGCTGGAGACCAGATCGATGATCCCCTCGAAGGGTTCACCGCCGTTGGCGGCCTGCAACTGGGCCAGCCAGTCGGGATCCCGATAGTCCGACACCCCCTGCACGCCTAGCTGTTTGAGCCACTGGTGGTGGCGCGGGCTGGCGCTGGCAAAGACGCGGGCCCCCTTCTGGAGGGCAAGTTGCACCGCGAAGCGGCCGACACTGCTGCCAGCCCCCGTGATGAGCAGGGCCTCCCCGTGCAGGTGAGGCAGCTTGGCCAGTGCCTGCCAGGCGGTGAGGCCGGGGCAGGGGAGCGCGGCGGCCGCCTCGTCGCTCAGGGCATCGGGCACCGGCATCAGGGCGCGAGCCGGCACCAGGGTGTGGCGGGCAAAGCTGCCGCCGTGGCGCAAGTCGGTGTGATAGGCGACCCGGGTGCCGGGGCGCAGGTGGGTGACGTTGGCCCCCAGTGCCACCAGGGTGCCCATGCCATCGACGCCGGGCACATGGCCGGGCTGCCAGTGGGGATGACCCTGTTCGATGAGTTTCCAGTCCACCGGATTGAAGGCGATGATCCGGTTGGCGACGAGGACCTCGTCGGGCCCGGGGGTGGGGAGCGCTTGCCGGGTGAGGGTGAGCTGGTCCGGTTCGCCGGGGGCGTGCCAGCACCAGGCCTGGGTATGGGTCATGGTGACTCCTTGGATGAGAGGGGTGGGTGCCTTGATTGAATTACATGGCGTAACAATAGCTTGAGTTGTTGTTGCACTGGCGAGACAACAAGGCGGACCCCACGCTGGTGGGGCCCGCCCGGTAAGGCGTTCGGCGCCAGCCGCCTTATGCCCGCTCTGCCCCATAGACGGGGTAGTCCGTCAGCCCTTTCTCGCCGCCGCCAAACAGGGTGGCGGGATCATGGGGGGCGAACGGATGGCCGTGGCGCAGGCGGTTTGGCAAGTCGGGGTTGGCCACGAAGGGGCGACCGAAGCCAATCATGTCGGCCCAGCCCGCCTCGATGGCGGCGCGGGCGCGTTCCCCATCGTACTTGCCGGCGTAGATGAGGGTGTTGGGGAAGGCGTCGCGCAGCCCCTGCTTGAAGCTCTCCGCCATCAGGGGGGCGTCGTCCCAGTCCGCTTCGGCGACGTGCAGATAGACCACGCCGAGCTGGCCCAGCAGGCGCGCGGCGGCCAGATAGGTCTCCTGGGGGTTGGCATCCACGGTGCCGTTGAGGGTGGTGAGCGGCGCAAGGCGTACCCCGACCCGGTCGGGACCGATCTCGTTACAGACCGCCTCGGTCACCTCTTTGAGGAAACGCAGCCGGTTTTCGAGCGAACCGCCATAGCCGTCGGTGCGGGTATTGGACTCGGAGTCGAGGAACTGGTTGATGAGGTAGCCGTTGGCGGCGTGCAATTCGATGCCGTCAAAGCCCGCCTCCATGGCGTTGCGGGCGGCCTGGCGAAACTGCCCCACCACGGCGTCGATGTCGGCCTGGGTCATGGCGCGCGGGGTGACGGTCTCCACAAACCCCGGGGCATCGCTGCCGTTGTCGACGAATACCTTCACTCCCTTGGCCTGGATGGCGGAGGAGGAGAGGGGCTGGGCGCCGCCGATGTTGTCAGGATGGGTGACCCGGCCCACGTGCCAGAGCTGGGCGAACATAATGCCCCCCTCGGCGTGGACCGCGTCTGTTACCTGCTTCCAGCCTGCCACCTGCTCGGCGCTGTGGATGCCCGGCGTCCAGGCGTAGCCCTTGCCCAGGGGATCTATCTGGGTGCCTTCGCTGATGATGAGGCCGGCCCCGGCACGCTGGGCGTAGTAGGTCGCCATCATGGCGTTGGCCACGTCCCCGGGCTGGCTGGCGCGGGAGCGGGTCATGGGGGGCATGACGATGCGGTTGGCAAGGTGCAGCTGGCCGAGGCGAAGGGGGCAGAACAGGGGATCGTGATGCATGATGGATTCCTCAATCTTTGGGAGTGAGGTGACTCTAAAGGGGATTGTTATTGTGAAAAAGAGGGGGTATTGCAGAAGAGAATTGCCGTTATCGCAGCAATGGCCCGGGAGGGGCCGGGCTCGCGCCAGAAAAAAGAGGGCCAAGGGCCCTCTCTTGCTGTGATTGCCGCCGATGATCAAGGGGAGAGTGGGGTAACCCGTACTCGCTCGATGCGCCGCTCGCTCACGGCCATGACCTCGAAGCGGAACTGGCCGAGGTGCAACTGCTGACCGACGTCTGGCAGGCTGCCGAAGTGGGAGAGCAACATGCCCGCCAGGGTCACGTACTCGTCGCTCTCGCTCACCAGACCGTCGCAGTTCAGGGCCTGCTCCACCTGATGGATGTTGGTGGTGCCGTGGATGAGCCAGTGCTCGCCCTCGCGCACCACATCGGGGGTCTCGTCCTCGTCCGGCAGTTCGCCGACGATGGCCTCCAGCAGATCGTGGTTGGTGACCAGTCCCTGGATGACGCCAAACTCGTCCGCCACCAGGATGAGGCTGCCCCTGGCCTGGCGCAGCTCCGCCAGCAGCCGGATCACGTTGATGGTCTGGGGCACGATGACGGGCTCGTTCTGTCTGGCAAGCGCTGCCAGGGACTGCCCCTCGTTGAGGGCAAACAGCAGATCCCGAGCCTTGACCACCCCGATGATCTCGTCCAGCTCCCCGTCACAGACCGGGAACAGGCTGTGGGGGGCCCGTTGCAGCAGGGCGCGGATCTCGTCCTCGCTGTCGCTCACGTCGATCCACTCCATCTCGGAGCGCGGGGTCATGATGGTGCGAATGGAACGCTCGGCCAGCGACAGAACGCCGCTCACCATGTAACGCTCCTCTTCACCGAAACCGGGGGGCAGGGGCTGAGCCTGCACCTCTTCTTCGTCCTCCTGCGGGTGGGTGGAGCGCTTGTTCCCCCCCATCAACTTGAAGATGGCGGCGGTGGTGCGCTCGCGCAGGGGCTGGCGCGCCTCGTGGCGCAGGGCACTGCGCTGGGCGAGCTGGTTGAAGAACTCGATGAGCACCGAGAAGCCGATGGCCGCGTAGAGGTAGCCCTTCGGAATGTGGAAGCCGAAGCCCTCCGCCACCAGGCTGAAGCCGATCATCAAGAGGAAGCTCAGGCAGAGCACCACCACAGTGGGGTGGGCGTTGACGAAGCGGGTCAGGGGCTTGGATGCGAGCACCATCACTACCATGGCGATGGTTACGGCCGCCATCATGACGCCGAGGTGATCCACCATGCCGACGGCGGTGATGATGGAGTCCAGGGAGAAGACCGCATCCAGCACCAGGATCTGGGCGATCACCACCCCGAACCCGGCATAGACGCCGGTGCCGCCTTGCTCCTCGGGCTTGGCCTCGAGTCGCTCATGCAGCTCGGAGGTGGCCTTGAACAGCAGGAAAAGGCCGCCTCCCATCAGGATGAGATCCCGACCGGAGAAGGGGTGATCCCAGATGTGCAGCAGAGGAGCCGTGAGGGTGACCAGCCATGACATGATGGTGAGCAGTCCCAGGCGCATCAGCAGGGCCAGGGAGAGACCGATGATGCGCGCCTTGTCCCGCTGGGCGGGGGGCAGTTTTTTCACCAGGATGGCGATGAAGACCAGGTTGTCTATCCCGAGAACGATTTCCAGGATGATCAGGGTAAGCAGACCGACCCAGATTGACGGGTCCAGCAAGAATTCCATGTGATTGACCTCAATGAAGACAGATGCAGTGAATCGTGGTCACGGCGTGGCCGTGGTGACGGAGACGATCGCTTCAGAGGCGTTGGTTGAGCAGGTACAGATAGGCTTTGATGGGAAAAGACGAAGGGCTACTTCGGGGATTGTCCATGATGGGCAATAAAACCTCGGGTCAAAAGTGAGCCCTGATGATAACGACTCGCCGCCATTTGGCAAGGGGGCTGTCAGGGGGACGCGACGAGGGGATTGCCGACGGGGGAGGCAAGGGAAAGAGGCATTGATGCGCAGCCAAGTTTGACTGGAGATAAAAGAGCGACACATTGACACGATCACAAATATAGGTGCTGAACAAGGAAAATAAACGATCTGATACCAACAACCGGATTCATCAGGCTCATATATATCCATTATTTTTGTAATAATTTGTTTCAGGGGGAAATATTGCGGCTGTGTCATGGGAGAAAGAAGGAATAGAGGGGGTTATGGTGTTTGATATGGAGTTATTATTCTAAATTTAACTTGTTCGCCACCAACTAATTCACATGAATCATATATTCAGCGTATAAAAAGCAAGGAGGCCCAGGCCTCCTCGTTTGCGCTCACACGGGTTGTTTCAGGGGACGTTAACCCTGGTCGTCAGGTCAATTGCCGGTATAGGCCGCGCCCTGAACATGCCCTTTCTTGTCGCTCAGGCATGACCAGGGAGCCTCTGCGCCCGGCACCTTGATGGTCACGCCCACCCCTGCCTCGGAGTCCATCACATCGGTCACCTGCAACTTGCTCTGGGCCACCTTGGTCTTGGCGGAGACCGCTTGCAGGCAGGCTTTCTCGGCGAGGCTGCCCTTGTGGGCAGGGGCTGAGGCAGTGGCTGCAGCAGGGGCCGCAGAGGAGCCTGGCTGGCAGGTACCCGAGCCCTTCTTGCTGGTGTAGGAGACATCGTACTGGCCCCCGGTGTTGCTGATGGAGAGGGTGACGCCGGCACCCTTGGCCTCGTAGAACTCCTCGCTGTACTTCTTGAGTTTGGCCTCCTTGCCATTGATATAGACGGGGCCACCTTCATCGCTGTGCATCTGGATTTGACCCGGGCACTGATAATTCAACTGGGGAATGGCGGCGCTCGCCGCACCCGCCATGGCCAGGGTTATGGCAGCGATCAGTACTTTCTTCATGGACATTACCTCAACTGTTTAATGATACGAGATTTATTATTTTATTTTTCCGGTTAACAACAATTCCATTGCCAGGCAGGAAATAGCCTTCATCCCTGATCGGAATAAATAGCGGCGGTACTTTATTTTAGCAACGAATTTTCATTATTTTTCCCTGGGATGAAAGTGAATATTGATCCGGAAGGGGTGGCAAACGTTTTCTCCTGGCGGGTTGAACGGGACAGGGGGAAGGCGCGAGGAGTGAGGGGGTAAGCAGGATGGGGCCTCGACAGAGGAGGGAACTTGGCGGCGGTTGCGCCGGGAGTCATGACGCGGGGCGACTGGGCCCCGCGTTGCAGCGCAATGACGAGCGCCGGATCAGAGCCAGCGTTTCTCGCGGGTGAAGCAGACCGACAGCCAGGCGTCTCCCAGGGTGTCGCCGAGGCGGGACCAGAGCTCCTGGCGCAGGGCATCCTGGCGCTCGACGGGCCACTCCTGGCCGGGGGCCACCAGGATGTTGAGCTCGAGATCGAAGCGGCGGCCGCTTTTCGCCAGGTGGCTGTAGCATTCGATGCCATGGCGCTGGCGCAGGGCCTCGATCTCGTGTTCGACTCGCTGCTTGACCTCTCCCTTGGGGGCGATCTTCAGCACCTCCCGCAGGTTGCGACCGAGCACCTTGATGGGAATTAGGGTGGCGCACAGGGCCAGCAGGGAGACCAGCATGGGGTCTATGTAGCGGTTGTAGTGGCCGTAACCCAGGGTATCGAGCCCGATGGCGACCAGAAAGCCGATGAGCAGGGTGGCGCTGAGCAGGGTATCCACCAGCCACTCCTTGGAGTCCACCCGCACCAGCTCGGAGTTGACCCGCTCGGCCACGTCGGCCTCGATGAGATAGAGGATGCTGCAGAAGAAGGTGGAGACGACGGCATAGATGAGGGCGTGGCCGAGATCGATCTCCCGTCCGCCCGCCAGTAGGGAGGTGATGCCGCCATAGAGGGCACCGAGGCAGAGCAGCAGAATGATGGCGCCGTTGATGACGTTGGTGATGGGTTCGAAATGGGCGTAGCCGTATTGGAAACGGGCGTCGGAGGGGCGGGTAACCAGGTAGGCGGTGATGAGCCCAAGGCCCGTCATGCCCATGCTGAACAGGGTGAAGATGCCGTCCAGCATGATGGCGTTGGAACCGACGAACAGACCATAGCCGATCCCGAAAATGGCAAAGGTGATGCAACCAAACAGCGACAGGGTCAGCGCCTGTTTTTCGGTGCGAATAAGCGTACTGATAACATGGCTGTAGTGAGCCATAAAAGTCCTCCTTTCAAATGGTGAAGATTGCGCGCGCAAGCGGTTTTCTAGCTGATATACTGCCCGCTCACATGTGAGCGGACTGGTTCGGACACCCGCAAAGAGGCAGGCCCGAACGGTCGTTGTCGCCGGAATGCCGGCATCAAGCAAAGGATGGGAACAAGGATTCATGATCCCGAGACTCGATTACCAGGACAGTTTGTCACCTACAACCCTGCAGTTTCTTGAGTTGCTGGCGCGATCAGCATTTCGTGGTGATATCGAAAAGTCTTATGCAAGCCGGTTGGCGATGGCGACGGATAACAGCGTCTATCAGGTAGTACCTCAGGCGGTTCTCTATCCGCGCAGCGCGGATGACATAGCGGTGATGCTCAAGCTGGCTCAGGGGCCCGAGTACGCAACCTTGAGTTTCTTCCCTCGCGGCGGCGGTACCGGCACCAATGGCCAATCCTTGGGCGGCGGCATTATCGTCGATCTCTCGCGCCATATGAACCAGATCATGGAAATTAATCTGGAAGAGGGCTGGGTGCGGGCCCAGGCCGGGGTGGTGAAAGACCAGCTCAACGCCTATCTCAAACCCCACGGTTACTTCTTCTCGCCGGATCTCTCCACCTCCAATCGCGCCACCCTGGGGGGCATGGTCAACACCGATGCGTCCGGTCAGGGGTCGCTGGTGTACGGCAAGACCTCGGATCACGTGCTCGGCCTCAAGGCCGTGCTGGAAAACGGCGATCTCATGGCGACCGAGCCGGTGACCGGTCAGCGTCTGGCGGACAAGCTGGCCCTCGAGAACCGGGAGGGGGAGATCTATCGCACCCTCTATCGCATCGGCCGCGAGCGGCGTGCCGACATCGAAGCCACCTTCCCCAAGCTCAACCGCTTTCTGACCGGTTACGATCTCAAGCACCTCTATCAGCCCGATACCGACACTCTGGATGTGAGCCGGGTGCTGTGCGGCTCGGAAGGCTCCTTGGGCTTTATCACCGAAGCCCGCCTCAACATCACCCCCATCCCGCGCTACCGGACTTTGGTCAACGTCAAGTACGACAGCTTCCCCTCCGCGCTGCGCAATGCCCCCTTTATGGTCGAGGCCCAGGCGCTGTCGGTGGAGACGGTGGACTCCCGGGTGCTGGGACTGGCCCGCGCCGACATCATCTGGCACTCGGTGAAGGATCTCATCCAGGATGTGCCCGGCAAGGATCTGCAGGGGCTCAACATCGTCGAGTTTGCCGACACTGACGAGGATGCGCACAAGGCCAAGGTGGCGGAGCTGTGCCGGCGGATCGACGGCCTGCTGGCGCGTGGTGAAGCCGGGGTCATTGGCTATCAGGTGTGCGACCACCTGGCCAGCATCGAGACCATCTATGGCATGCGCAAGAAGTCGGTGGGGCTGCTCGGCAACGCCGAGGGGCGCAAGAAGCCGGTGGCCTTCACCGAAGACACCGCCGTGCCGCCGGAATCCCTGGCGGACTTCATCATGGAGTTTCGCGCCCTGCTGGACGCTCACGGCCTTGACTACGGCATGTTCGGCCATGTCGATGCCGGGGTGCTGCACGTGCGCCCGGCGCTGGACTTGTGCGATCCCGAGCAGGAGGTGCTGCTGCGGCGCATCTCCGATCAGGTGGTGGCGCTCACCGCCAAATACGGCGGCCTGATGTGGGGGGAGCACGGCAAGGGCTTTCGCTCCGAATACAGCCCCGCCTTCTTCGGCGAGCTGTGGGAAGAGCTGCAACGGGTCAAGGGGGCGTTCGACCCGGCCAACCGCATCAACCCGGGCAAGATCTGCATGCCTTATGGCAGCGGCGCTTCGCTTGTCTCGGTGGACGGGCCCAAGCGCGGCAAGTTCGACCGCCAGATCCCGATTGCCGTGCGCGAGAGCTATACACGGGCGCTGGATTGCAACGGCAACGGTCTGTGTTTCACCTTCGAGACCGACTCCCCCATGTGCCCCTCGGTCAAGATCAGCCGCGACCGCCGTCACTCCCCCAAGGGGCGGGCTGGCCTGATGCGTGAATGGCTGCGCCAGTTGTCGGAGCAGGGCTTCGATCCCCTTGCCGAAGAGGTGGCGCTGCAAAGCGGGGGTCTGCGCTTCAAGCAGATCGTCGACAAGTTCCGCAATACGGTGGCCCGCGCCCGGGGCGAGTATGACTTCTCCCACGAGGTGATGGAGGCGATGGAGGGGTGCCTTGCGTGCAAGGCATGCACCAGCCAGTGCCCCATCAAGGTGGATGTGCCCACCTTCCGCGCCCGCTTCATGCAGCTCTATCACAGCCGATATCTGCGCGGCCCCAAGGATTATTTCGTGGGCACGGTAGAAAGCTATGCGCCCCTGCTGGCCAAGGCCCCCAAGCTGGTCAACTTCTTCCTCGAAAAAGAGTGGGCCCAGAAGGCGACCGAGAAGAGCATCGGCATGGTGGATGTGCCGCTGCTCTCCGTGCCGACCCTGGCCGAGGAGCTGCGGGATCACCGCGCCCGCTATTTCGATCTGCCGGGCCTCGAGGCCATGAGCCCCGAGCAGCGCCAAAAAGTGGTGCTCATCGTGCAGGATCCCTTCACCAGCTACTACGACGCCCCCGTGGTGCGTGACCTGGTGAAGCTGGCCAGCAAGCTGGGTTATCAGCCCTACCTGCTGCCGTTCAAACCCAACGGCAAGCCCCAGCACGTGAAGGGATTCCTGCGCGCCTTCGCCCGCACTGCTGCCAGCAGCGCCCAGTTCCTCAACAAGGTGGCGGCCCTCGGCATCCCCATGGTGGGGGTCGACCCCTCTCTGGTGCTCTGCTACCGGGACGAGTACGTGAAGGCGCTCGGCCCCGCCCGCGGCGATTTCCAGGTGCTGCTGCCCCAGGAGTGGCTGCTCTCCCTGCCTGCCGAGGCGTTGCCGCTGCGGGAAGAGGTTGGCACCGACCCCTGGTATCTGTTTGCCCACTGCACCGAGAAGACCGCCAAGCCCACCACCCACGGTGATTGGAGCACCCTGTTTGGCCGCTTCGGTGCGCGTTTGCAGCCGGTGTCGGTGGGTTGCTGCGGCATGGCGGGCACCTATGGTCACGACGCCAAACAGGTGGAGAACTCCAAGGGGATCTACGGTCTGAGCTGGGCCGAGCCCCTGGCTCGCCTGCCGCAAGCCCGTTGTCTGGCCACCGGTTATTCGTGCCGCAGCCAGGTCAAGCGGATGGAGGGGGAGAAGCTCAAGCATCCGCTGCAGGCCCTGCTGGAACTGATCTGATGCTCCACTTTCCCAAGGGGTTCCGGGTGCCAAAGGCCTATCGGCACCCGCATTTTCTGTTGCTCCCCACCACGCCGTCCCAGGCCGTGGTGGAGTTTGTCGCCATCCTGCGCGAGCGGGATCAGCTCCATCAGCTGTTTCGCCCGGACGATGTGTGGCCCTCAGCCAATTTCAGCCTGAGTCAGCACGAGGCCGATTTGGAGTGGCAGCACGCCGAGTTTCTGGCCAAGCGCTCCTTTGCCTATGGCCTCTGGAGTCCGGACAGGGAGCCCCGCTTCTGGGGCGGGGTTTACCTCTATCCGTCGGTGCTGCCGGAGGTGCAGGTGGAGCTCTTCTTCTGGAAGGTGGCCGAGGCGCCGCTCACGGACAGCGAACTCGAAGCCGAACTGCGCACCTGGCTCGGCAAGGTATGGCGCTGGTCCGAGCCGCGCCTGCCGGGGCGGGACGGTCCCTGGGCCGAGTGGCCAGGGGTGACCTATCCCTGGTGAGGGCAAACCTCGATGCAAGATGCCCCGGCGTGGGCATCTTTTTTTTTGCGCCTTTTTCGCCGACACTGCTGGTTTGCCGCTACAGCGCAGCGATAACCCGTTGATCACGCAAGGAGTCCGCTCACCATGAGTCAAGAAAGCAGCCCCATCTGGCGCAAACCCATGAGCCTGGAGGGGCTCAACGCCAGCTCCCGCAACACCCTGATGGCCCACCTCGACATCGTCTACAGCGCCTTTGGCCCCGACTGGCTGGAGGCCACCATGCCGGTGGATCATCGCACCCATCAGCCACTCGGCATGCTGCACGGCGGCGCCTCCGTGGTGCTGGCGGAAACGCTGGGATCGCTTGCGGCCAACATGGCGGTGGGAGCGGAGAGCTACTGCGTGGGGCTGGAGGTCAATGCCAACCACCTGAGGGCCAAGCGGGAAGGGGTGGTGACGGGGCGCTGCAGCCCGCTGCATCTGGGGACCACGACTCAGGTGTGGCAGATCGAAATTCGGGATGAACGTGGTCGTTTATTGTGCACCAGCCGATTGACCATGGCGGTGCTCAAGCACAAGCGGGACAAGGACTCTGGCGAAGCGTGATCCGCAATAACGCATCATGAGTGAAAAATAAGCAAGCCATAGTCGCGAGATCCCTCTATAATTGCCAACGTCTTGAGACACCTATCACATTTTTCAAGACAGCAGAACAAAGTGGCGCTATAATCGCCGCCTTTTTGCTATTCCGCGGTGTTAGCCGCCTGCCTTAATCTGGAAGAATCTATGTCTGATACCGAACAACTGCCCCTTTTTAGTGAGCTTGGACTGGCCGCGCCTGTATTGAAAGCGCTGCAGGACGTGGGCTATGAGCGCCCGTCTCCCATCCAGGCCGCAGCAATTCCCCACCTGATGGCGGGACACGATCTGCTGGGGCAGGCACAAACCGGTACAGGGAAGACCGCTGCTTTTGCCTTGCCTCTGTTGTCTCGTCTGGAAGCTGGTAACCGCAACACCCAGATCCTGGTGCTGGCCCCGACCCGCGAGCTGGCCCTGCAGGTGGCAGAGGCGTGCCAACGCTATGCCCACCACATGCCCGATTTCCACGTGCTGCCCATCTACGGCGGCGCTTCCTACGAAACCCAGACCCGCGCCCTGCGCCGCGGTGCTCAGGTTGTCGTGGGTACCCCGGGCCGCGTGATGGACCTGATCCGTCGCAAAAACCTAGACCTCTCCGGTCTGAAAGCCCTGGTGCTGGACGAAGCGGACGAAATGCTGCGCATGGGCTTCATCGACGACGTGGACTGGATCATGGATCAGTGCCCGGCCGGTCGTCAGGTTGCCCTGTTCTCTGCCACCATGCCGGAGCAGATCCGTCGTGTTGCCCAGAAGCACCTGAAGCAGCCCAAAGAGATCAAGATCGCTTCCAAGACCGCGACCGCAACCACCATTCGCCAGCGTTACTGGCAGGTGACCGGTCTGCACAAGCTGGACGCCATGACCCGTCTGCTGGAAGTGGAATCCTACGAAGCCCTGCTGGTGTTCGTGCGTACCAAGAACGCCGCCGAAGAGCTGGCAGGCAAGCTGGCTGCCCGTGGTCACGCCTGTGAAGCGCTGCACGGTGACATCCCGCAGAAGCTGCGTGAGCGTACCGTCGACAAGCTGCGTCAGGGCCAGCTGGACATCCTGATCGCCACCGACGTGGTCGCCCGCGGTCTGGACGTTGAGCGCATCACCCACGTAGTGAACTACGACATTCCCTACGACACCGAATCCTATGTTCACCGTATCGGCCGTACCGGCCGTGCCGGTCGCAAGGGTGAAGCCATCCTGTTCGTGGCTCCACGCGAGCGTCGCATGCTGCGTGCCATCGAGCACGCTACCCGTCAGGCCATCGAACCGATGAAGATGCCGAGCACCGAGGACATCAACCAGCACCGTCTGGCCAAGTTCAAGGAGCGCATCCGCGAAACCATGATGGGTGAAGAGCTCGAGATCTACCACAACCTGGTGAACGAGCTGATCGAAGAAGATTCTGCCGATCCGCTGGAGCTGGCTGCTGCACTGGCCAAGCTGGTACAGGGCGACCAACCGCTGCTGCTGGATGACTCCATTCCGGATCCGGTGTTCAACGCTGGCAACGATCGCGGTGGCTTCGAGCGTCGTGAGTTCAACGACCGTGGCGGTCGTGACTTCGGTGACCGTGGCGATCGTCCGGCCCGTCGCATGCCATCCCTCGAACCGCGTCCGCTGAAAGACAACCCGGACGTGGAGATGGAGCGTTACCGTGTCGACGTGGGCGCCCATCACGGCGTCAAGCCGGGCCAGATCGTGGGTGCCATCGCCAACGAAGCGAACATCGAGAGCCGCTTCATCGGCAACATCGACATCGCCGATGACTTCTCCACCGTCGATCTGCCCAAGGGCATGAGCGCCGAGGTGCTGGAAGTGATCAAGAAGGCCCGTGTCTGCCAGCGTCCGCTGCAGATCACCCGTTACACCGAAGTGCCGGCCGGTGGCAACACTGCTCCCCGTCCGCCCCGTGGTGATCGTCCGTTCCGTGGCGACCGTCCTTTCAACAAGGATCGCCGTCCCCAGGGTGACCGTCCCTTCAACAAGGATCGCCGTGAAGGCGGTTTCGACAAGGGTCGCAAATTCGGTGGCAACAAGCGCCGCGACAGCTAAACCCTGACTGCACTGATGAGAAGGCCGCTCCATGGAGCGGCCTTTTTTGTGTCTGTTTTTCAGATGCGTAGCGAAGATTGTCACCTTTTTCCGGCTGTGGTGGGCACCTAGCTTTATGAGGAGCCAGTGAAAAGAAAATGGTGCAATCCATTTGCCTGGGGGTGGCGCCTGGTGTCATTCTTTGGGAAGCGATTGGGTACTTTTGGAAGGGGCAGAGATAGTTGCTGGTTGCAAACGACTGCGACTTTGGTCTGAAGGTGCATTCTGTTGTTTGCATATGAGTCAGCAGAGTGAGATGAATAAATAAACCGTATGACAGGGAGGTGCGTGATGGGCAAGTGGCTTGGCAAGGTGTTGCTGATATCTGGATGGCTCGTGTCGGGTATGGTGTTGGCGGAGGAGCCCTTCTTCAGAATTGCGGGGGCGGGGTGCTGCAATGGCAAGGGGGAGGTGGCGCTGACCCGTGCCGAGTTTGAGGCCTTGCCGCAGACGGAGGTTAAGACGGGGACGCCCTGGACCGAGGGGGAGCACCTCTATCGCGGGGTGTTGCTGCGGGACCTGGTCAGGATCTACGGTCTCAAGAGCCAGGAGGTCAAGGCCCTCGCGGTCAATGAATACTGGGCCGCACTGCCGCTGGAAGACGGGGAGAAGTACCCGGTGCTGGTGGCCGAGAAACAGGATGGCAAGGCGCTGACCCTGCGCAACAAGGGGCCGCTCTGGGTCATTTATCCCCTCACCGACCATCCCGAACTCAACAAGGAGCTCTATCACAGCCGGATGGTGTGGCAGCTGACGGCGCTGGAGAGCAAATAAGATGCTGCGCGGCAAGTTCTTGAGCCTGATCCTGATGGTGACCACCTTTTTGGGGGTGACCCTCTGGTCGGTCTGGAACTATGACCGCGCGTTCAATGCGGTGACGCGCTACACCCAGCTCTCCGCCTGGGCACTGGCCCAGCTCGAGCTGGAGATCCACGCCTTCGAGGAGGGCTTGCAGCTCTATCGTGCCGGTGCCGCCAGCCGGGAGGAGATGAACAAGCGCTTTGACATTGCCTGGAACCGGCTCGATGTCTTCCTGCACGGGGAGGAGGCAAAGTCGGTCAGGGCCCGATTCGGTGCGGACAAGGCGGTCGGCAAGATCCTCGCCCTCTTCGAACGCTATGAGCAGGATGTGGTGCAAGGGGAGCCGAATTCCCCTGCACTCAAGATGTTCACGGCCGCGCTCGATGACGAGATGCGCGGGGTGCGGGACGTGATGGTGAAAAACTTCACCGGGCCTTCTGCCATCGCCCAGCGCGAGCTGCTCAACGAGTCGAAAACCCAGAACTTCTTCATCCTGGGATTTCTGATGTTGGCGACCATGGTGATGTTGATGGTGCTGTTTCGCGAAGTGCGTCGCCAGCATTTTCTGGCGTGGAACGACCCTCTCACCCGTCTCCCTAACCGGGCGGCGCTCATCAAGCACCTCCAGCAGTGGACCAGCCATCCCGGGCGGCGCAGCAGCATCACCGTCTGCCTCATGGATCTGGGGCATTTCAGGGAGGTCAATGACAGTCTGGGTTACGAAGTGGGGGACGCCTTGCTCAAACGGCTTGCGGCGCGGATCAAGGCCGCCTCTGGCCAGGGGATCTTCGTTGCCCGTACCGGCAGTGACGAGTTCACCCTCATCATCACCGGCACCATGCCCACCTATCTGCGCTTCCCGTTTCTGGAGCAACTGCGCAGCGAGCTGGCGGATCTGGTGTTTGCTGCCGATCCGGCGCACCGGGTGCGGGTCTTCATGGGCACCAGCCAGTACGTGAAACCGGATCATTCACCGGAAGAGATGCTGTTGTTTGCCGATATCGCCCTCGACAGCGCCAAGCGCAAACGGCTGAATCGCAATGTGCTCTTCTCCAGCAGCATGTATCAGCACTATCAGCGCAAACGCCGGCTGTCGACCGAGCTGCGGGAGCTTATCCACTGCCCGCAATGCCCGCAACTGGCCCTTTACTATCAGCCCATCGTGCGCGGCCAGAGTGTAGTGAGGCTGGGGGCGGAGGCGCTGATCCGCTGGCATCATCCGGAATATGGCTTTATTGCCCCCCTCGACATCATCTCGCTGGCAGAAGAGAACGGGTTGGGTGAGGCGCTGGGGGGCTGGATCATCCGGCGCATGCAGATCGACCTGTCCGGCTTCCCGAAGGAGGTACTAGAACCGCTCGAGATCTCCATCAACCTCTCCAACTCCATGTTCAACATGGGGTTGGCCAGGGAGATTGAAGAGAAGATGGAAGATGGACCGTTGGGGCTGCACCAGTTGATAGTGGAGCTGACCGAAACCATCGCCCTCGATGACATCGCCCTGAGCAAGCAGATCATTCACTCCCTGCGCCAGATTGGGGTGCGGGTGGCCCTCGATGACTTCGGGACCGGCTGGTCCTCGTTCTCTTACCTGCGTGAACTCTATTTCGACAAGCTCAAGATAGACAGATCCTTTATCACCGCGATCGACAGTGACACCCGGCAGGCGCTCTTCGTCGAGACCATCACCACCCTCTCTCATCAGTTGGGGGTGCGTGTCGTGGCAGAAGGGGTGGAAAACAGCGATGAGCTCAAGGCGGTGCTCACCATAGGGGTGGATGAGATCCAGGGTTATTTCTACTCGCGTCCCTTGCCGCTGCCGGAGTTCATGCAGTTCTGTCACCGCTATTTCGCCCACAGCGCCGCCATTCAGGAAGTGGCACTGGGCTAGCCTTGGGGCAATCGAGCTCCTGTAGCCTTGTCTTCGAGTCCCTCTGTTCGATTGTTCCTGGTTGATATTTCATCCCGACACCTTTCTCCCATGGCAGGACCGCCCATGACGTGGCTTTATTGTGCCTCCTGCCAGAACGAGGGTGCGAGAGGGCAGGCCCGGTGCTACCTTGTGCCACGAACAGTGCCACAGGGCAGAGGAGCCATAAATGGATCGCTTGGGGGTGATGGAGGTGTTCGTGCTGGCGGTGGAGACCGGCTCGTTTTCGGCGGTGGCCCGCCGACTGGGGATGGGGCAACCCACGGTTTCCAGATTGATTGCCCAGCTTGAGGCGCACCTTGGCAGCCGCCTGTTGCTGCGTTCGACCCGGGGGCTGGCGCCCACCGAGGCCGGAGAGGCCTACTATCTGCGGGCGAGAGAGATCCTGGCCCAGGTCAACGAGGCCGATGCCATGGTGCAGCAATGCCGGGCGGGCCTGAGCGGGCGTCTGCGGGTGAGCGCTCCCGTCACCTTCGCCCGCCTGCATATCATTCCCCATCTTGCCGGTTTTCTGGCGGCTCACCCGGGACTGGATCTGGAGATCCTGCTGGATGACGGCAATGTGGATCTCATTTCGGCGGGCATCGAGGTGGCTCTGCGTATCGGCAAACAGGCCGACTCGTCGCTGGTCGCCCGCTGCCTCGCCCGAAGCGACATGCGGGTGCTGGCGACGCCGGCCTATCTGGCCGCCAAAGGAGAGCCTGAGACCCCTCAGGCTCTGCAACAGCATGATTTGGTGCTTTACAGTCCACGGCCCGGAGTGGGGCAACAGTGGCGATTTCGCCGCGGCGTCGAAGAGAAGGTGGTTTCCGGAGAAGGCAGGCTGACGGTCTCGGCGGCCGAAGGCATGCGCGCAGCCGTGCTGGCAGGACTGGGGCTTGGTATCGCCTCGGAGTGGATGTTTGCTCCCGAGCTTGCCCGCGGCGAGGTGGTGGCGGTGCTGCCCGAGTGGCAACTGCCCATGCAGGAGCTCTGGACCCTGCTCCCGGCAGGTCGCCAGCCTGGTGCCAAGGCGAGCGCCTTTCTGGCATTCGTGACCGGCCTGCCCGGCGTGGGGCATACGCCAGCGGAATAACTGTTATGGTCCCCACCGCTCTACTGGTGGCGACGCTCCCCGGGTAGGCTGTGCGCATGGGGCCCGTATCCTGGCGGGAGCCCTTCTACCACGAGGAGAAGATCATGAGTACATCGCCTTCTGCCGAAGGGGCCGCAACCCCCGGCCCCTCCCTGCTCTTCGCCATGGCCCTGTCATGCGGCCTGGCAGTTGCCAACATCTACTACAACCAGCCCATGCTGGCGGTGATGGCGCAGGACTTTCCCGGGCACTCGGGCATGCCATTGATCGCCATGCTGACCCAGCTCGGCTATGCCATGGGTCTGCTTTTGCTGGTGCCGCTTGGCGATGTGGTCGAGCGCCGCTGGCTCATTCCGGGGCAGTTTGCACTGATCGCGCTGGCCTCCCTGCTGGCGGCCACGGCCACGAGTGCCACCACCTTGATGCTGGCCTCAGTCCTGCTCGGCATCGGGGCCACGGCGGCCCAGCAGATAGTTCCGGTGGCGGCGACCCTGGCAGATCCTGCCCGCCGTGGTGCCGTGGTGGGCAGCGTGATGAGCGGCCTGCTGGCCGGGATACTGCTCAGCCGCACCGTCGCCGGCCTGGTCACCGCCTATGGCAGTTGGCGCGCCATGTTCTGGCTGGCCATTCCCCTGGCCCTGTCGGGGGCCCTGCTGATGGCCAGGATGATACCGTCCGGATTGCCGCGCTCTCCCCTCGGTTATGGCCGTCTGCTTCACTCTCTGGTCGGTCTGTGGCGCGAGGAGCCCGCCTTGCGCCGCGCGACCCTGACCCAGGCCTTGCTGTTTGCCTCCTTCAGCGCCTTCTGGACCGTGCTGGCGTTCTACCTGGCCGAACCTGCCTATGGGTTGGGGGCCGACATGGCGGGTCTGTTCGGCGTCATCGGGGTGGCTGGGGTGGTGGCGGCTCCTCTGGCAGGCCGGATGGCGGATCGGTTGGGGGCCAGACCAGTGGTATTGGCCGGTGCCGTGCTGGTGGTGCTTGCCTGGATCTGCTTCGAGCTGTGGCTCTCTCTGGCCGGGCTGGCGTGCGGGGTCATCTTGCTGGATCTCGGAGTGCAGAGCGCACTCATCGCCCATCAGCAGCGCATCTATGGTCTGAGACCTGAGGCCAGGGGGCGCATCAATACCCTCTTCATGACCGGCATGTTCCTGGGGGGAACCCTCGGCTCCAGCCTGGGGATGCTGGTCTGGCAACAGGGTCACTGGCTCGGGGTGGGAGCAGCCGGCATGGGGTTGGCCCTGGTGGCCTGTCTCTGTGCCCTGGCCGGCAGGCGGGGACTGCAACCGGCCATCTGAGGCATGTGCAAGACAAGAAAGGCGACCCCGGGGTCGCCTTTTGTCTGTCTGCTCGGGATGGACTCAGAGCACCATGGCGGCAATCCAGCCGAAGATCACCAGGGGGATGTTGTAGTGGATGAAGGTTGGCACCACGCTGTCCCAGATGTGGTCGTGCTGACCGTCGGCATTGAGGCCCGATGTGGGGCCGAGCGTCGAGTCGGAGGCGGGGGAACCCGCGTCCCCCAGCGCGCCCGCGGTGCCCACCAGGGCGATGGTCGCCATGGGCGAGAAGCCGAGGTGGATGCACAGGGGCACATAGATGGTGGCGATGATGGGCACGGTGGAGAAGGAGGAGCCGATCCCCATGGTGATGAGCAGGCCCACCAGCAGCATCAGGAAGGCCGCCAGTCCCTTGTGACCTGCCATCATGGTGGAGACGGACTGCACCAGACTCTCCACCCCGTGGGTCTCCTTCATGACGGCGGCGAAGCCTGCGGCCGAGATCATGATGAAGCCGATGAGGGACATCATGCGCACACCCTGGGTGAAGGCATCCTGGCTCTCGCGGAATTTGATGACGCCGCCGCAGGTGAAGATGATGAAGCCTGCGAGCGCCCCCAGCACGATGCTGTTGGTCATCAGTTGCAGGCCGAGTGCCACGGCGATGGCCAGCAGGGCGACCCAGATGTGGTTGAGATTGAGCTCGACCGTCTCGGGTTCGGCGGCCAGGATCTTCTCCAGATCATACTGACGCGGCTTGCGGTAGCTGAAGAAGACGGCGATGAGCAGGCCGAGGAACATGCCAAATACCGGGATGGCCATCGCCAGGGGCAGTTGGCTGAATTCCACCGGTACGCCGTTGTCGACGAGATTCTTGGCCAGGATGTTGTTCAGGAAGATGCCGCCAAAGCCCACCGGCAGCAGCATGTAGGTTGCGGTCAGGCCGAAGGTGATGACACAGGCCACCTGACGGCGGTCTATCTGCATCTGGGCCATGACATGCAGCAGCGGCGGGATCAGGATGGGAATGAAGGCGATGTGCACCGGGATCAGGTTCTGGGAGGAGATGGAGACCGCGAGCACCGAGGTGAGCAGCAGGCTCTTGACCCAGAGAATGCGGGTGCTGCTGGCATCCTTGCCGAGCTGGTTGATGACCTTGCGGGCCAGCAGATCGGTGATGCCGGAGCGGGAGATGGCTACCGCGAAAGCCCCCAGCATAGCGTAGGAGAGGGCGATTTCTGCACCGCCGCCCAGGCCGCCGGTGAAGGTGCTGAGGGTCTGCTCGAGGGAGAGTCCGCCGAGCAGGCCACCCACGATGGCACCGATGGCGAGGGAGACCACCACATTGATCCGCAGCAGGCTGAGCACCAGCATCAGCGCCACCGCGATAACAACAGGATTCATTTGATTTCCTTATGGATTGTGTTGCTGTCAGTCGTGTGAAAGCCAGCTAGTTTGCGAAAAACAGGCTAAATGTCGAGAAAAAAATCGGCAGATCCCGGCCAAGGGACGCATCTTCTGCTGGCGGTGAACGGGAACCGGGAAAATGGCCCTTATTCCTTGCCCAGACAGGTCCCCTCATGCAGACAGGCTGCCATGGGCAGCCTGTCTGGGCAGGGGCTGGGAGTGTTCAGCCCTCGTCTTCGGTGTCCGTCGTTTCATCCGGGTTGGCCAGAGGCCAGCCTCCCAGGCTCTTCCAGCGATTGACGATGTGGCAGAAGAGCTCTGTGGTGCGCTCGGTGTCGTAGAGGGCCGAGTGGGCCTCTTTGTTGTCAAAGGGGATATTGGCGCTCTGACAGGCCTTGGCCAGCACCGTCTGCCCCAGGGCAAGACCCGAGAGGGCGGCGGTGTCGAAGGTGGCGAAGGGGTGGAACGGATTGCGCTTGAGGCCGGCCCGCTCGGCGGCGGCCATCACGAAGCCGTGGTCGAAGGTGGCGTTGTGGGCCACTATGATGGCGCGACCACAATCCTGCTCCTTCATGCCCTTGCGCACCCCCTTGAAGATCTCGGTGAGTGCTTCCTTCTCGTCCACCGCGCCCCGCAGCGGGTTGAAGGGGTCGATGCCGGTGAACTCCAGCGCCGCTTTCTCCAGATTGGCGCCCTCAAAGGGCTGGACATGAAAATGGAAGATCTGGTCAGGGACGAGCCAGCCCTGCTCATCCATCTTGAGGGTGTGGGCGGCTATTTCCAGCAGGGCATCGGTCTTGGCATTGAATCCGGCGGTTTCAACATCGATGACGACGGGGTAAAAGCCGCGAAAACGGCCCTTGAGGGTGTGAACGGCGTCGGTCATGGTATCTCGGTCGGCGTGAAAGGAGGCGGCATTATGGCAAAAAAGCGTGCCCTTGTCCCTTATCTGCCGCCATGGGACGGCAAGAGGGCCATTTTGAAACACCTGTGCTTATAATGGGCGACGTCAACCATGGAGGGAGAGGACGATGAAGAAGCTGGGATTGGCACACAAGATGATGTTGGTGGTCTGTCTGCCGCTGTTGGCCCTGCTGTTTTTCTCAGGCCGGTACGTCTATGAACGTTATCGGGTCGAACAGGAGATGAGCGGCGCCCTGGTCGCGCTGGCGGTGGTGAAGGAGGCGGCGCAGCTGGCCCATGAGCTGCAACGGGAGCGCGGCATGTCGGCCGGCTTCCTCGGCTCTGGCGGCAACAAGTTTCGCGATGCGCTGCCTGCCCAGCGCAAGGTGGTGGACAGCCTGTTGCAGCGTTTTCATCAGGATCCTGCCTTGCTTGCGCTGACCGAGGTGCAGCAGGGAGTGGCCGGACTCACCGCCATGCGTGAGCGGGTCAGCGCCCTGGGGGTCGAGGTGGCAGAACAGGTCGGCTTCTATACCCGCCTCGTGACCGCCTTGCTGGCGGTAGTGGACAAGATAAGCGTCGACAGCATGGATGCCACCATCGCCCTGCAGACCAATGCCTACGCCGCCTTCCTGCAGAGCAAGGAGCGTGCGGGGCTGGAGCGGGCGACGCTCAGCAACGTCTTTGGCCGTGACAGCTTCACGCCTGCGCTGTTGCAGCAGTTCATTTCCCTGCTGGCGGCCCAGAACACCTATCTCGAACGTTTCCAGGCGGTGGCGAGTCCAGCCCAGCGTCAGTTGCTGAACGACAGCCTCGCCTCACCCGTGGTGGCCAAGGTGGCCGCCATGGAGAAACTGGCCCTGGACAAGGCGGCCAGCGGCGGTTTTGGTGTCGATGCGGAGGCCTGGTTTGCCTTGAGTACCGACAAGATAGGCCTGCTCAAGGAGATAGAAGACAGCCTCTATCAGCAGCTCTTCGAGCGGGTGGAACAGATGCGGGTCGGGAGTGCCAGTGACTTCTGGTGGGGGGCGGCTGGCGTGTTGCTGTGCATCGTCCTGACCACCTTCGTCTGCTGGCGGGTAGTGCGGGATCTGCATCTGGGCTTCATGGCCCTGCACCAGACCTTCAAGCGCCTGGTGCAGGAGAACGACCTGACCGTGCGGGTCGACTGGCGATCCGGGGATGAGCTGGGGGCCCTGGCGCGGGATCTGAACCATTTCCTCGGGCACCTCGAGAGTTTGCTGCTGGCTGTGCGCCACTCCTGTGATGTGCTGATACGCAGCGCCGCCAGCTCGGCTGAGGTCATTGCCGAGGTGAATGCCGGCGTAGTCAGGGGATGCGGGCAGGTGGATCTGGTGGCGACTGCCGCCACCGAGATGGCATCGACTGTCGCGGAGATTGCCCGCAACGCCACCCAGACCTCCCAGGCGACTCAGCAGGCCATCGGCCGGGCGAAGCAGGGCGACAAGGAGGTGGATCAGACCATCCACACCATCCAGCAGGTGGCGGGCACGCTGGTGGATACCCGGCACCTGGTGGACAGCCTGCATCGGGATACCGAGTCGGTGGGGGAGGCCTTGAGCCTCATCAAGCAGATCTCGGACAGAACCAACCTGCTGGCCCTCAATGCCGCCATCGAGGCGGCCCGTGCCGGTGAATCCGGGCGCGGCTTTGCGGTGGTGGCCGACGAGGTGAGAGCGCTTGCCTCCCGTACCCAGCAGGCGGCGGATGACATAGAGCGGATGCTGGGCCGCTTGCGCCAGGGGGCCAACGAGGCGGTGGCTGCCATGCACACGGGCACCGAACAGGCCGGCCTTAGCGTGACGGAGGCCAAACGGGCGGGGAGCGAGCTGACCGACATCGTCAACGAGGTGCGCAAGGTGAGCGACATGACGGCCCAGGTGGCCACCGCCACCGAGGAGCAGCGTTACGTGACCGACGACATCCAGCAAAACGTGATGACCATCCGTGACGTGTATGAGGCCCATCGCCAGCACTCCCATACCCTGCAACAACACAGTGCCGAACTGGATGCCCTAGCCCGGGATCTGGCGGGACGCATCGCCAGCTTCAAGCTGATGGCCCCTTCTTCCCCCCACTGAGCGTTTTGACCTAAAGCTTGTCCTGCCGCTGCCGATAGATAATTCGAGATAGTGTGGAGGACAAGCCGTTGAATGCTTGGGTGTTGGGGTTGATCAGCATATCAGTGAGTATGCAGTTGCAGGCGGGCGTGACCGAATTTGGCGCCGGTCTGGATCAATCCGTCTGGCGCCTGACCTCTGATACCCAGGTGGAGTGCAGGCTGGAGCATCCTATTCCCCGCTGGGGAACCGGGGCCTTTGTCAGCCGGGCCGGGCGCAAGATCAATCTGGATTTCGAGCTCAAGGGGCAGCGACCCCAGGCGCGTACCCAGACAGTGAGCCTCGGGATCATGCCCCCCAGCTGGCGTCCCGGGGTGGCCGGGCGACAGATCAGCCAGTTGCAGTTCTATCAGCAGTTTGACGGCCTGGTGGCGGGGCAGACCGCCTGGACCATGTTGGACGAGCTGGAAGGAGGGCGTATGCCGACTTTCCAGTATCGCGACTGGTATCGTCAGGACAGGCCGGTGCGGGTATCGCTCTCGTCGGTCAATTTCAGGGTCAAGTACCAGGCGTTCATGGACTGCCTGAGTGGCTTGCTGCCCTACAGCTTCAACGACATCGCCTTCAGCGTGCTCTCCTATGACAAGAACAGCGATCAGTTGTCACCGGCCTCCAAGCGGCGGCTGGCGATGATCGGTGATTATGTGAAGGCAGACAAGAGCATCGATGTGGTGGTGATCGACGCCTACAGCGACAGCTATGGCGGCCGCTGGCCAAACCAGAAGCTCTCCGAGAAGCGGGCGGATGCCATCAAGCAGGTGTTTGTGGATCTCGGCATCGAGGAGGGCAAGATCTCGGTGGAAGGGCACGGTGAGAAACAGCACGTGGCCTCCAACGAAACGGAAGCTGGCCGAGCCAAGAACCGTCGGGTGGTGATCAACATGGGACGCAACGGCACTATCTGATCCAGTTGAGTCATCGAGAGGGGCGGTATTTTCGCTGTAGTCAGGAATAAAAAATGCCAGTCGGCGAACCGACTGGCATTTTTTTCGCGGGTATCCGGGATTACTTGGCCAGGGATTCCGGCAGGTTTTCACGGATCTTGCCGAGCATCTCTTTCAGCACGCGGGGGTTGGCCACCACGATATTGCCGGAGTTTTCGTAGTTGTGACCACCGACGAAGTCGGTGACAATGGCGCCGGCTTCTTTGGCCAGCAGCTCACCGGCGGCGGTGTCCCAGGGCTTGAGGCCGATTTCCCAGAAACCGTCGACGCGGCCAGCGGCCACATAGGCGAGATCCAGCGCGGCGGAGCCAGCACGACGAATATCGGCACACTCGATGAACATGCTCTGGAACATCTTCAGGTAGGGTTCGATGTGGTGCTTCTGCTTGAACGGGAACCCGGTGGCCAGGATGGTGCCGGAGAGCTCTTTGGCCTTGCCGACACGGATGCGGTAGCCGTTCAGCTGGGCGCCGCTGCCGCGGGTGGCAGTGAACAGCTCGTCACGGATGGGATCGTAGACAACGGCTTGTTCGGTCTTGCCCTTGACGCGCAGAGCGATGGAAACGGCAAAATGCGGAATGCCTTTGACCAGGTTGGTCGTGCCATCCAGTGGGTCGATGATCCATTGGTAGTCCGGATTGGTACCGGCAATCTCGCCAGACTCTTCAGCAACGATGCTGTGTTCCGGGTAAGATTTTTTGATGGTGTGAATGATGGCCGCTTCGGCGTCACGGTCAACGTTGGTCACGAAGTCATTGCTGCCTTTCTGGATAACCTCGATGTTCTCGGGTTGAGAAAAGGCTTTTACTACTACTTGACCGGCGTTGCGCGCAGCGCGCACGGCGATATTCAGCATCGGATGCATAGGTTCACCACTGGATGTTAAAGAACGGGGGATAAAAGGACGCGACATCTTACCAAGATATTCGGGAATAGCAACTGCTATGCCCTCATTCGGTCAGGGGGGGGACTGACAGATCTGACGGCTCCAATAAAGACCTGTAATCAACTAGTCTTATCGCGACAGCCGGATAACAGGCTGTGGTGAGCATAGGGATATGAGCCATGAATCTGTCATTAATCAGTCAGAAACCGTCGTCGCCGACGACTCTGGGTGTGTTGGCCGCACTGCGTGCCGCCAGCGAAGAGAGCGATTATGTCACCGAGGTCCGGGTGGCGCAGCCCCAGCAGTGGCAACCGTCGAAGGACGAAGCGGCGATCCTGCTGCTGGAAGAAGAGGGCGCTGCCTGGCCTGTTCCGCTCTGGCCAGCAGGAGGCAGTGCACTGGGATTGCCGGTGCTTCCCCTGTTGGTGCATCGACAGTATGAACATCCTCCACAGGGGCCGGATGTCCGGGATCCGCATTTTTATTTCGTCTCCAACGGTATTCTGCTGGATGAGGCCGAACTGGCGGATCCTGCCTGCAGCCTGGTGCTGCAAAGCAAGTTTGAATCCTATTTTCCGCTGCTTTCCCGTCTTATCTTGCTGCGCCAGCGCCAACCAGGGGTACTGAGCAGCTAATCATCTCCCCCTCGATGCGGGCTGTTCAAGCGGCACAATATTTGTCATAACTGACCGACATTGTGCCGCTTTGCTATGGCCTGTGCAGCGGCTCACTGTGTGTTCGTCGACGGAGGTGACATGAAGGTTTATGAGCTGAGACGAGCCCCCAATGCCCGTCGGGTCAGAATGTTTCTGGCGGAGAAGGGGATCGAGATGGAATATCAACAGGTCGATCTGGGGGCGGGGGAAAACCTGGCGCCCGCCTTTTTGACCAAGAACCCGGCCGGGCGCATTCCTGTGCTGGAACTCGATGACGGAACCTGTCTGAGTGAAACCCTGGCCATCTGCCGCTATTTTGAAGAGCTCCACCCCGAGCCGAACCTGTTTGGCAGCACCGCGCTGGAGCGCGCCACCATAGAGATGTGGAGTCGCTTCATCGAGTTCAACCTCTGGTTGCCGACCGGTATGGCGTTTCGTCATATCACCGGTTTTTACAAAGACCGGGAGCGGGTCTTCCCCGAATGGGGGGAGGAGTGCAAGCAACAGGCTCAGATCTGGTTTGACAAGCTCGATGCCCGTCTTGCCGAGGTGCCCTATATTGCGGGGGAACGCTTCACCATCGCCGACATTCTTGCCCTCTGTACCATTGATTTTGGCAAGGTGGTCGGCCTGCGCATCACCCCCGAACAGCCCCATTTGCAGGACTGGCATGACCGGGTGAGTGCCCGGTCCAGCGCCCAGGCCTGATCCTTTCCCCTGAACGTTCAAGGAGTCCAAGATGATAGAGTTGTACACTGCCGCCACGCCCAACGGGTTCAAGGTGTCGATCGCCCTCGAAGAGCTGGGGCTGCCCTACAAGGTCATTCCCCTTGATTTCGCGACCATGGAGCAGAAGAAGCCCGAGTTCCTGGCCATCAACCCCAATGGCCGCATCCCGGCCATCGTCGATCGGGACAACGGTGACTTCGCGGTGTTCGAGTCCGGCGCCATCCTTATCTATCTGGCGGAAAAAACCGGCAAGTTGCTGCCGCAGGATCCCAAGCGCCGCTCCCAGGCGATCCAGTGGCTGATGTTCCAGATGGGGGGCGTCGGTCCCATGATGGGGCAGGCCAACGTCTTCTATCGCTATTTCCCCGAGAAGATCCCGGCCGCCATCGAGCGTTACCAGAAGGAGGGGCGACGCCTGTTCGAGGTGCTCGACGGTCATCTGGCACACCATGAGTATCTGGCGGACGAGTACAGCATCGCCGACATCGCTACCTGGCCCTGGGTGCGCATCCACGACTGGAGTGGTATCTCCATCGAGGGGTTGGTGCATTTGCAGGCCTGGATGGCACGCATGGAAGCCAGGCCCGCCTGCCAGAAGGGCATCACCATTCCACCGCGCAATGAGAGCCCCGAGGATCAGGTCAAGCGGGCGCAGCAGATGGTGACTCGCTGACGCCATCATGATGGCCCTGACGGGCCATCTTTTTTATTCCCCTTTGACTCCCCGTTGTTTGACGATCTGCATCGCAGTCGCTTTTTGTCTTTCAAATAAGCCATTTATCAAAAATCAAAAGTCATTCTTCCTGATTAATTGTTATGTTATAACGCCATTTCTTTGGTTGATGAACATGAAGCTTGGATGGAAAGGATGACAAAAAAATGCACCGCAGCCGGGTGGTTCGCCCTGGCTCTGATGGCAGGAACGACTGCAGCCGACGGCAAACCGCTTGCCATGGTGGGGCCTTGGGAGATCCACAGTGTCGACCCCGCCAGCAACGGGGTCTTCTTTACTCGCATGCAGGTGGTGGAGACCCTGGTAGATGTAGATGGGAAAGGCAATCTGCAACCCGGGCTTGCCAGTGAGTGGTCGCGTAGCGATGACGGTCTGCAGTGGCGATTCACATTGCGCCCCGGGGCCCGTTTTCACGATGGCAGCGAGGTGAGCGCCGAGCAGGCCGCTTTTGCCCTGCAACAGGCCTGGCGCAAGCCCGGCGTGATGACCAGCACTCCCATTGCGTCCATCGGATCTGGAGATGGCGTCTTGAAGGTCACCCTGAGCGAACCCTTCGCCTCCCTGCCCGCCGTGCTGGCCCACCCCAGCACCCAGATCCTGGCGAAGGCCGCCTACGATACCAAGGGGGAGGTAACCCAGGTGATAGGCTCTGGCCCCTACCGCATCACCCGCCTGCAACAACCCCAGCGGATAGAGACTGTGCGTTTCGACGGCTGGCAGGGGGCCAGGCCCGCAATCGAGGAGGTCAGCTACCTGACGGTGGGGCGTGCAGAGAGCCGCACCCTGATGGCCGAGAGCGGTCAGGCCGACATCGCCTGGGGGCTGGATCCGGTCAGCATCCGCCGCTTGCAGCAGGCGTCACGGGTCTCCATCGCCTCGGTTACCCTGCCACGGACCATCCAGCTCAAGCTCAATGGCGCCGATCCCCGTCTGAGCGATCCGGTGGTGCGCCGTGCCCTGAGTCTCGCCATCGATCGTCGTGTTATGGCAGCCGCCCTGCTGCGGGATCCCGAGATGGCGGCAACCCAGCTCTTTCCTCCCACCCTGGGGGAGTGGCACCAGCTCGGGTTGACGCCGCTTGCCTATGACGTCAAGGCGGCCCGGGCGGCCTTCGCGGCGGCAGGCTGGCAGCCGGGGGAGGACGGTGTGCTGCGCAAGGGGGAAGAGCGCTTCGCCCTGACCCTGCGTACCTTCCCTGACCGTCCGGAGCTGCCGCTCCTCGCCACGGCACTGCAGGCGCAGTGGAAGGCGGTGGGGGTGGATCTCAAGGTGGCGGTGGGCAACTCGAGCGAGATCCCGGCGGGCCATCAGGACGGCTCGCTCCAGCTTGGTCTCTACGCCCGCAATTATGCCCTGGTACCGGATCCCTTGGTCACTTTGCTGGGGGATTTGGCCCCTGCCGGTGCGGACTGGGGGGTGATGAACTGGCACTCCCCGGCCATGACGCAAACGCTGACCCGCCTTGCCACGCAAGCCTTGTCGCCCACAGACGCCGCTGCGGCTCGCCGGGAGATAGCCACGACACTGCAACAGGAGTTGCCGCTCCTGCCCATCGCCTGGTACCGCCAGAGCGCGGCGGTCAGTCGGGGGCTGGAGGGGTTTGAACTCGATCCCCAGGAGCGCAGCTATGGCCTGGACAGGTTGACATGGAGCGCACGATGACAGCGACACCCTTGTCTCGCGTCATGGGGATACTGGGTCAGCGTCTGGTGCAGGCGCTGGTGGTTGCCCTGCTGGTGGCCGGACTCTGTTTTCTGATGGTGCAGTCCCTGCCCGGAGACATCGCCTTTCGCATCGCGGCGGGTCGTTATGGCTATGACTATGTCACCGCCGAGACGGCCAACGCGGTGCGCAGCGAGCTGGGGCTGGCCGGCTCGGCCCTTGCCCGTTTTGGCGACTGGCTGTGGGCCTTGCTGCAAGGGGATCTCGGCAGCTCCCTGGTGACGGGCGCACCGGTCGCCACCGACGTGGGTCATCACCTGGGCGCCACCCTGACGCTCGCGAGCGCCTCCGTGGTGCTGGCGCTGGTGGTGGCGCTGCCGCTTGGCAGCCTGAGTGCGCTGCGCCCGGGGGGATGGTGTGATCGCCTGACCCTGGGCTGGAGCGTGCTGATGCGTGCGTTGCCCCCCTTCTTGCTCGGCCTGGTGCTCATGGTGATGCTCTCGGTGGAGCTGGGCTGGGTCAGTGCGGCAGGGCACGGGGAGGGGAGCAACCTGCTGCTGCCCGCCCTGACCCTGGGATTGGGGCTCTCCGGCGTGCTCTCCCGGGTGGTGCGTGAAAGCGTGCTCACCGTGGTGCAGTCTGGTTATTACCGATTTGCCCTCACCAAGGGGCTTTCGCCGGCCCGGGTTTTCTGGCGCCACGGTCTGCGCAACACCGGGGTCAGCATCATCGCCTACACCAGCGTGCAGCTGGTGCTGCTCATCGAGGGGGTCGTGGTGGTCGAGAGCCTGTTTGCCTGGCCCGGGATCGGCCATGCGCTGGTGCACGCCATCTTCTGGCGCGACATCCCCATGGTTCAGGGGACAGTGCTGGTGCTGGCGGTGCTCTTCGTGCTGCTCAATACCCTCACCGACCTGCTTTGTCTTGCCATTGACCCCCGTGGTCCCAAGGAGTCCTGATCATGTCGTTGTCTGTCAAAACGGGGCTGGGCCTGCTTCTGCTGGTGGTGCTGTTTGCCCTGCTGGGCCCCGTGCTCTGGCCCGACCCGGCGGCTCAGGATCTGGCACAGTTTCTGGCTGAACCCTCCTGGCAGGAGCCCCTCGGGCGGGATCAGATGGGGCGCAGCCTGATGGCGCGCCTCGCGGCGGCGACCCGGCTCTCCCTGCTGCTGGGACTGCTGTGCGTCATCACGGCGGCGCTGCTGGGGTCATTGCTGGGCTGGCTCTCGGCCTGGCGCGGCGGCTGGGTCGACGGTCTGCTGCGCAGCCTGGCCGACGGCGTGCTGGCCCTGCCAGGCCTGTTGCTGGTGCTGCTCTTCTCCGCCATGGCCCAGGGTGGCTTTGCCATCCTCTATCTCGGGTTGGCCATGGCCCAGTGGGTGGAGTATTACCGGGTGGTGCGTGCCCGCAGCCGGGGGCTGCTCGCCTCGCCCCAAGTGGAGGCGTCCCGTCTGCTGGGATTCGGCCATGCCCATGTGGTGCGGCGCCATCTCTGGCCCGAGCTCGCCCCCCAGTTGCTCACCATGATGGCCTTCGGCCTAGCGGGTGCCATTCTAACCCTCTCTACCCTGGGCTTTGTCGGAGTGGGCATTCAGCCGCCCACGCCCGAGCTGGGGCTGATGATGACGGAGGCGCTGCCCCACTATCAGGAGGCTCCCCGTCTGCTACTGGCCCCCATTCTTGTCATGGGGCTGATGTTGCTGGCCCTGGTGCTGCTTCATCAGACGCGCGGCCTTGACATGCCATCTTCACAAGGAGCCACCTCATGACGGCCATTCATATCAAGGGGTTGCAGGTCGATGATGGCCAGAAAACCCTGTTGCAGGCGCTGGATTTCACCATTCATCCCGGCACCGCCCTGACCCTGATCGGGGAGAGCGGTTCGGGCAAATCCCTGTTGGCTCATGCCCTGATGGGGACCTTGCCAACCCCTCTGACAGGCCGGGGCGAGATGGTGTCGGGTGGCCGCCATCACAACCTGGCCGACACGCCTCGCCTGCGTACTCTCTGGGGGAGGGAGCTGGCGATGCTACCCCAGGAGCCGGTGCTGGCGCTGGATCCCACCATGGGGTTGCTTGCCCAGGTGGAGGAAGGGTGGCTGCCAGGGGGCAAGGAGGCCCGATCGCGGGCCCGCGCCGCCCTCGAGCGGCTTGGACTGGCCGGGCGGGAGGGCGCCTTTGTACACCAGCTCTCGGGAGGCATGGCCCAGCGCGCGGCCTTTGCCGCCGCCACCCTGGGGGAGGCCCGTCTGCTGGTGGCCGACGAGCCCACCAAGGGGCTCGACAGCCGGGCCGCAGCCAGGCTGGGTGCCTTGTTGCTGGGCTACCTGGCCCGTGGACGCCATCTGCTGACCATCACCCATGATCTCTCCCTAGCTCGCGCATTGGGGGGCTGGGTGCTGGTGGTCAAGGGAGGAGAGATCGTGGAGCAGGGGCCCGCCGAGCGTCTGCTGCACACTCCATCCCATGCCTATACCCGGGCCCTGCTGGCGGCGGAGCCCTCCGCCTGGCCCGAGGCGGCTGTCCCTCCTACCGGTGACTGGCTCATCCGCGGGAAGGGGCTTGCCATGGGATATGGGGATCAACCCCTGTTCACGGAGCTGGACCTTGCCCTGGCGCAAGGGGAGCGAATGGCCATCATGGCGCCGAGCGGCGCGGGCAAGAGCACCCTCGGCAACGTGCTGCTGGGTCTGCAACGCCCCCTGCAAGGGGAGGTGCTGCGACGGGAAGGGGTTGCCCCCTGCCGCTGGCAGAAGCTCTATCAGGATCCGGTGCAGGCCTTTGCCAGCTGGGTGCGCCTCGCCACCCAGTTCGATGATGTGCTGCGTCTGCACAGGCTGCCTCGCCATCGGCTTGTCGACTATCTGGCCCGGCTGGGGCTGGATGAACGGCTGCTGACGCGCCTGCCAAACCAGGTCTCGGGAGGGGAGCTGCAGCGGCTGTCGCTTATCCGGGCCCTGTTGCTGCGCCCTGTGCTGCTGTTCGCCGATGAGCCCACGTCCCGGCTCGATCCCCTGAGCCAGCAACAGACCATCGCCTGTCTGCTGGAGGAATTGGGAGAGATAGGCTGCGCCCTGCTGCTGGTGACCCATGACGAGGGGCTGGCCGGCAAGGTTGCCCCTCGTTGTCTGAGACTGGGGGAGGCGGGCCCCCCCATGTTCGAAGGCGCGTCGGCCGAGGTGAGAAGAGTGGGGTAAAGAGGGGGCAGGATGAATCCTTCCCTCATGATGAGATGACAGTGACGGGGCCTTGGGCCCCGTCGCATTAGAAAAACTTGGGTAAGCAGATTATAAAGTTTCGTTCGTTTTTTGTGATATGAATCACTAAGATTGTCGCAAGCCAGAGAGCGTCCTGCTGCTGGCTGGTGCGGGTCCTCCGCCTTGTTCCTCTTCAACGACCTTTGTCAGACACCTCCTGCAGACCCCTGCCCGGAGGGTGGCGGCTTTTTGATCTTTTTCGGACGAGATATGTATCGGCACAGCTTCTATCCCCTGTTTTTCCTGACCATTCTGATGGTCGCCGTGGGTCAGATGACCCAGACCCTCTATGTGCCCTCCATTCCCATGATGGCGGGGGACTTCCATGTGGCCTCCGGCCAGCTGCAGGCGGTGATGGCCTGCTACCTCATTCCCTACGGCCTCTCCCAGTTCGTTTATGGCCCCTTGTCGGATCGCATCGGTCGTCGCCCTGTGCTCATCATCGGCATGATGATCTTCCTGGTCGGCACCCTCACCATCCAGCTGATCCCGAGCTTCACCGCCTTGCTGGCGGGCAGCCTGATCCAGGGGCTGGGCACCGGGGCAGGGGGCGCCATGAGCCGGACCGTGATGCGCGACCGTTACAGTGGCGCCGAGCTCAACCGTGCCAACAGCCTGGTGAGCATGGGGGTCATCTTCTCCCCTTTGCTGGCACCTGTGCTGGGCGGCTGGCTCACCGAGCTGTTCAACTGGCGTGCCGGCTACTGGTTCCTGTTCGGTTTTGGTGCCCTGACCACCCTGGCGCTGCTGGCCTGGTTTGGGGAGACGCTGCCAGCATCCGCCCGCCAGCATTCGCTGCGGGTGGGCGCCGCCTATCGTCATGTGCTCGGCAACCCGCGCTTTCAGGGCAACCTGCTCTGTCTGATGGCCACCTTTGCCGGCCTCGCGGTGTTCGAGGCGGCGGCCGGGGTGTTGCTGGGGGACGTGCTCAAGCTGAGTGCCCGCACCGTCAGCGTGCTGTTCGTGCTGCCGCTGCCCGGTTATCTGTTCGGCGCCTGGCTCTCCGCCAGACTGAGTTTTCGCCTGAGCCAGGGCAAGCTGATGCGCCTTGGCATCGCCTTCCTGGCCCTGGGGTCGCTCATCATCCTGGTACCCGGGCTGCTCGGCATGGTGAGCGCTGCCTCCCTAGTGGGCGGGGCTGCGGTCTACTTCATTGGCAGCGGCATCCTCTATCCGACCGCCACCTCCTGTGCCATCGAGCCCTTCCCGGGCCAGGCTGGCACCGCGGGAGCCGTGCTCGGGGGCATGCAGAATCTGGGGGCTGGCGTGGTAACCCTGCTGGCCGCCAGCTTCCCGATGACGGGGCAGGTGACCCTGGGGGCCATCATGACGGTGATGGTGCTGATCGTGGCCTTGAGCTTTGTATGGCTGCGCCACCACGGCGCGCCCCACGAGCAGATGGCCGTCTAACACGGCCAAGAGCCCGCCCCGTTGGCGGGCTTTTTACTGCCTCCTGCCGGGTGGCGAGACGCCGCAGGCGAGTGGAAGGGGGTTGCCGCGCAGGCAAAGAAAAAGCCCGTCGTGATGACGGGCTTTTTTGGGTAGGTACCCCGGAGATGCCGTTGCCGGTTTGGGCCCTTGAACCGTCGGTTCAAGGCGGAGATCTAATCTGGCCGCAGGCTTCTCGGTCGGGCCGAGCATGCTCAATAGCCAGAAGGCAGACCCCCTGTTTGGTATGAATATCGGCTCGGGGACTTGAACCGGCTGACAAACACTCCAGGGAATTTCAAAACTCGGTGCGATTAGGGCTGTTGCGCCTCTTCGCTGGATTCACCGTATTGTCCGTGCTCGATCAATGCGGCTTCGATGGTGCGTTGCAGCATCTTGATCCGCTTGTCCATGGTCTCAGAGTATTGGTGGTTTTTCTCTTTTTCAAGGCAGAGCTCATGACAGAAATTGAGCGCTGCCATGACGGCCAGCTGTTCGTTGCTGGAGACCTTGGAACGTTGACGAAGCTCGATGAGCTTGTCGGTCAGCTGGTCGGCGGCCTGGCGCAGGGCATCTTGTTGTCCTAGGGGACAGGACACCTTGTAGGGACGTCCCAGAATGACGATTTCTACGGCCTCTATGCTCATGCCTTCCTCAATACGGCGGGGCTGATTTCCGCCTTTATCCACGTGGACAACTGGGCGGGACTATATAGCGCAGATGCAGAAGTTTCAAGGCCTTGCTGGCTCTGGCAGGGGGAGAATGCTAGGATCTCGGCCATAAATTCTGCATATTTGCCTGAACTTTGAGCGGATCCTAGATGAGCAAAACAAACCCCCTGAAATACGCCGTCGTGGCGGACCTGATGGCACAGCACGACCTCATGGCGACGGCCGTCGAGGCCCATGGCGTGATCTGCGGCCTGGTGTGCGGTGGCGTGGCCCTGGACGACAAAAGCTGGCAGCCCCATTTCAATGATCTGATCAACGACGGTTTCGGTCTGCCGGCACCGGTGCGCCAGGTGATGACCGACCTCTATCACGAGGTGATCGAGAGTCTGATGGCACAAAAGGGCGTCGAGCTGCTGCTGCCAAGCGACGAGGCGCCGCTCGATGAGCGCATCGACTCGCTGGTGGACTGGTCCCAGGCCTTCCTGGCCGGCTTTGGCGTGGTGCAACAGGAGCTCTCCAAGGCATCCGAAGAGCTGCAGGAGATGATTCAGGACATCGCCAGCATCACCCAGGTCTCTGCCGAGTTCGATCAGGAAGATGAAGAGAACGAAGCCTCCTTCCTGGTGCTCTACGAACACGTGCGCCTCGGGGTCATGATGGCGTTCGAGGAGTTTGGCAAGCGCCCGGCCGCGCCGAGCACGCCGCCGACCCTGCACTGATCTGCCCGCCCAGCGGGTCAATGAAAGAGCGCATCACGGCGCTCTTTCTGTTTTACAAGGGGCGAGAGCAGGGGAGGCACTCTGCTAACCCATGGTGCCAAAGCGGTTTTTTGCCCGTGGCTTCGCATCCCGTCCGCCACCTTTGTGGTAGGATTGGCCCACGTTTTTTCGCCTATGCCCTCTTCTCATGTCTCAATCTGATCTGGTTCACGTCGACGTGGCTATCGTCGGCGGTGGTATGAGCGGTGCCGTGCTGGCCCTCTCCCTTGCCGCCCTGAAAGGAAAGGATGGCGCCCCCCTGCAGATCCTGCTGCTGGAGGCGAGTGCGCCTGAGCTCAATGCTCATCCCGGTTTCGATGCCCGTGCCATCGCGCTTTCCGCCGGTACCTGCGAGGCGCTGGCCCGTCACGGCCTCTGGCCGCACCTGGCGCCCCACTGCTCCCCCATCACCCATATCCATGTGTCGGATCGGGGCCACTGCGGCCAGACCCGGCTGTCGGCGGCGGAGTATGGCCTGCCCGCCCTCGGTCAGGTGATCGAGCTGTCGGCGGCGGGCATCGTGCTGCAAGAGGCGATCGCCGCCTGCCCGCAGATCCGTATGTTGTGCCCGGCCAGGCTTGAGGCCATCGACCCCGACGAGGGGGGAGTGACGCTCGCCCTGGAGGGGGGCGCGCGCTACCGCACCCGGCTGCTGGTGGCGGCCGACGGGGGCCACTCCTTCGTGCGCCAGCATTTCAAGATGCCGGTCAGTCGCCACGATTATGGCCAGAGCGCCATCATCGCCACCGTCAAGACCGCCGAGGATCCCGCCGGACGGGCCTTCGAGCGCTTTACCGACGGAGGGCCGCTGGCCCTGCTGCCCATGCAGGACGGCCTCTCCTCCCTGGTGTGGAGCGTCCCGCGGGACGAGGCACAGGCCCTGATGGCGCTGGATGATGCCGCCTTTCTCGCCCGTCTGCAGCAGGCTTTTGGCTGGCGCCTCGGGCGCTTCGTGCGCACAGGGGCGCGCAACCTCTACCCCCTGGTGCTGACGGTGGCCGACTATCCCCTGGCCCAGCGTACCGTGCTGGTGGGCAACGCCGCTCACCTGCTGCATCCCATCGCCGGTCAGGGGTTCAACCTCGGCATGCGGGATCTGGATGTGCTGACCCGGACCCTGGCCCGTGCGCTCGAGGCGGGGGAAGACATCGGCGGTTTTGAGGTGCTAAGCGGCTACTGGCAGCAGCGGCGGGACGATCAGGCCCAGACCGTCTGGCTCACATCCTCCCTGGCCCAGCTCTTCTCAAACCATCACGCTCCCCTGGTGGTGGGCCGCAATCTGGCGCTCTCCCTGATGGGCAGAGTGCCCTGGCTCAAGGCACCGCTCGCCTCCCGCACCCTGGGATTCGTGGGCGAGGTGTGCGGCCAATAAGCGCTGTCGCCCCGGCGGCAAAGACGATTTCGAGCAAGAGGCACGCCTGTGGGCGTCGCCTCGCAGATCCTGGCGACCCGCCCGGAAAGGACACAAGAGAATGCAGATGCAAGATGTGGATGTGGTGATCGTGGGGGGCGGCATGGTGGGCCTGGGGCTCGCTGCCGCCCTCAAGAACCGGGCGATCAAGGTGGCCATCGTGGAAGGCCGGCTGCCCGATGCAACGCTCGGTGAGACGCCGGACAACAGGGTCAGTGCCCTGAGCCTCGCGAGTCAGCACATCCTGCAAGGGGTCGGCGCCTGGGACGGCATAGTGGCGCGCCGCCTGCAGCCCTACGAGAAGATGCAGGTGTGGGAGCAGGACAGTTTCGGCCACATCGATTTCGATGCCGCCAGCCTGCGTCAGGGGTCCCTTGGCCACATCGTCGAGAACCGGGTGATCCAGCTTGCGCTGCTGGACGCCATCGCGGGGGCCAGCAATATCCAGATGCTGACCCCGGCCCGGGCCACCAGCCTGCAGTGCGGGCCAGCGGGCGCCCTGCTGCTGCTGGAAGATGGCCGGGCCCTCTCGGCCAAGCTGGTGGTGGCCGCCGACGGCGCCCACTCCTGGGTGCGCCGTCAGGCAGACATTCCCCTCACCAGCTGGGATTACGGTCATCACGCCCTGGTGGCGACGGTGCGTTGTGCCGAGCCCCATGAGGCGGTGGCGCGCCAGATCTTCACCCCCCAGGGGCCGCTCGCCTTCCTGCCCTTGTGGCAGCCCGACCTCTGCTCCATCGTGTGGTCTGTGCCCGCGGCCCGCGCCGAGGCGCTCTGCGCCCTGGATGATGACGGCTTCAACCGCCAGCTCACCGCCGCCTTTGATGGGCGCCTCGGGCTGTGCAAGGTGGAGGGGGCTCGCAGCGCCATTCCGCTCACCGCCCGCTACGCCCGCGACTTTGCCCGCGAGCGCCTGGTGCTGGTGGGGGATGCGGCCCACACCATCCACCCGCTGGCGGGGCAGGGGGTGAATCTGGGCTTGCTGGATGCCGCCGCCCTGGCGGAGCAGATCCTCATTCATCACGGCAAGGGCGCGGACATCGGCCTGCTCGCCAACCTGCGGGGCTATGAGCGCTGGCGCAAGAGCGAGGCGGCGCGCATGTTGGCGGCCATGGAGGGGCTCAAGCGACTGTTTGCGGGCAGCAACCCCCTCAAGAAGCTGGTGCGCGGGGTGGGGCTTCGCGCCGTCGACGGTCTTGGTCCCCTCAAGCAGGGCATGATCCGGGCCGCCATGGGGCTGGATGGGGAGCTGCCCACCCTGGCCAAAGGTGAAAAAATCTAATCTTACCCCGGAGTTTTAACAAAAAAACTAATCTGACAGGGCGAGATGCCCCTTCGGGGTGTCAGCCTTTAATGTTGGCGAGAAGCGAAACGTTTTTCTGTAAATTGTGACGGGACGGTAAAAATCAACATTAAATCCCGCAATGGCGCGGTTTTAGCTGTTTTTATCACTGTTTTTGCCTTAGTGTCTGGTGTCAGTGAGTTGGGTGAGGATTAGTTTTTTTTGAGCGGTGCCCCGGCACGCTTGTCATATAATCCGCTCCGTTCAAGGAATCACTCCTGCCCGCCCGGGCGGGAACGAGCACAGAGCTTGTGGTCCGTAGTTCCCGACGAGCCGGGGCGGATTGCGAGTGTTGTCGCGAACGCTTAAGGAAACACAGCAATGATCCAGACTACTGTATTGCATCCGAAACACCTGGAAGCGGGTGCCAAGATGGTGGACTTCCACGGTTGGGAGATGCCCATCAACTACGGTTCCCAGTTGGAAGAACACCATGTGGTGCGCACCGATGCAGGCATGTTCGATGTCTCCCACATGACCATCGTCGATTTGACCGGCGAGCGGGTCAAAGCCTTCCTGCAACACCTGCTGGCCAACGACGTGGCCAAACTCACCGTCCCCGGCAAGGCCCTCTACAGCGGCATGCTCAATCCGGAAGGCGGCGTCATCGATGACCTCATCACCTACTTCCTGACCGATACCTTCTACCGCCTGGTGGTGAACTCCGCCACCCGCGAGAAGGATCTGGCCTGGATCCGCCATCACGCCATCGACTTTGCCGTGAGCGTGACCGAGCGCCCCGAGCTTGCCATGATCGCGGTGCAGGGCCCCCACGCCAAGGCCAAGGCGGCCAAGGTGTTCACCCCCGATCAGAATGCGGCGGTCGAAGGCATGAAGCCCTTCTTCGGTGTGCAGGCCGGGGATCTCTTCATCGCCACCACCGGCTACACCGGCGAAGATGGCTACGAGATCGTGGTCCCCCAAGAGAAGGCGTGCGATCTGTGGCAGGCCCTGCTGGACAACGGCGTGGCCCCTTGTGGCCTGGGTGCCCGTGATACCCTGCGCCTGGAAGCGGGCATGAACCTCTACGGTCAGGACATGGACGAGTCAATCTCTCCGCTCGCCGCCAACATGGCCTGGACCCTGGCCTGGGAGCCTGCCTCCCGCCAATTCATCGGCCGCGCCGCCCTGGAAGCCCAGAAGGCCGCCGGCAACCAGCCCAAGCTGGTGGGTCTGGTGATGGAAGAAAAGGGCGTGCTGCGTGCCGGCATGCCGGTCACCTTCACCAGCGAGAGCGGCGAGACACGGGAAGGGGTGATCACCTCCGGCTCCTTCTCGCCCACTCTGGGTTACAGCATTGCCCTGGCGCGGGTGCCCCGTGATATCGGCGAACAGGCCCAGGTGGAGATCCGCAAGAAGCAGGTCACCGTGAAAGTCACCAAGCCGGCCTTCGTGCGCAACGGCCAGCCGTTGGTGTAATCATTGATTGCGGCGAGGGTTGACCTTCGCCACCCCATTTTTGTTGAAGCGATCCAAGAGCATAAAGGAAGCACAAATGAGCCATATCCCGAGCGAACTGAAATATGCCACCTCCCACGAGTGGGTCCGTGTTGAAGCCAACGGCGAAGCCGTGGTCGGCATCACCGAGCACGCCCAGGATCTGCTGGGGGACATGGTGTTCGTCGATCTGCCGGAAGTGGGCAAGCAGGTGAGCGCCGGTGAAGATTGCGCCGTGGCGGAGTCCGTCAAGGCCGCCTCCGACATCTACAGCCCGGTGAGCGGCGAGATCCTGGCCGTCAACGAAGAGCTGGAAGGCAGCCCCGAGCTGGTCAACTCCGACCCCTACGGCGCCGGCTGGCTGTTCCGCATCAAGCTGGACGACGCGGGCGAGCTCGCCAACCTGCTGGATGCCGAAGGCTACCAGAACGTGGTGGACGAAGAGTAATGCCCCCGGGCCCTGCCAACACAGCAGGGCCCTCTTGTATGACTGCCATCCTGCGGCCATGGCGGTTGCAGGAAGGGCGCAGTCTTTGCGCCTTCGGGATGCCCTTGCCGCATTCCCCGTCTGCCCGCGGCGGACACAGAACATGAGTGGAGCCGGTTTCGACCGGCTACAGGAACATCAGGTCTTGGTTATCAGGATGTCATGCCAGGACCTATTACCAGGAAATAGGGAAATGACCCAGTCACTGTTTGAACTCGAGCAAAAAACCGATTTCATCCGCCGTCATATCGGCCCGGGTGAGGAAGAAGTGCGGGCCCTGCTCGCCACCGTGGGGGCCGAGAGCCTGGACGATCTGATTGAGCAGACGGTCCCCGCCGCCATCCGTCGTCCGGGGCCGCTTGGTATCGGCGCCCCCATGACCGAAGTGGAGGCCCTGGCCAAGCTCAAGGGCTATGCGGCCAAGAACCAGATCGCCAAGAGCTACATCGGCATGGGCTACCATGACACCCACGTGCCCCACGTCATCCTGCGCAACGTGCTGGAAAACCCGGGCTGGTACACCGCCTACACCCCCTATCAGCCCGAGCTGGCCCAGGGCCGTCTCGAAGCCCTGCTCAACTTCCAGCAGCTGACCCTGGATCTCACCGGCATGGATCTGGCGAGCGCCTCCCTGCTCGATGAAGCCACCGCCGCCGCTGAAGCCATGGCGCTGGCCAAGCGCATGGCCAAATCCAAATCCAACCTCTTCTTCGTGGCCGACGACGTTCACCCCCAGGTGATCGACGTGGTCAAGGAGCGCGCGGCCCACTTCGGTTTCGATGTGGTGGTCGGCCCTGCGGGCGAGGCCGTGAGCGAAGAGGTATTCGGTGCCATGTTCCAGTACCCGGGCACCACCGGCAATGTGGCCGATCTGCGTTCCCTCATTGCCGCCGTCCAGGCCCAGAAGGGGCTGGCCTGCGTCGGGACCGACATGCTCTCCCTGCTGCTGCTCAAATCCCCGGGTGAACTGGGTGCCGACGTGGTGTTCGGCAGTGCCCAGCGCTTCGGTGTGCCCATGGGTTACGGTGGCCCCCACGCCGCCTTCTTCGCCACCCGCGATGCCTACAAGCGCTCCATGCCGGGTCGCATCATCGGCGTTTCCAAGGATGCCCGTGGCAAGAGCGCCCTGCGCATGGCCATGCAGACCCGCGAGCAGCACATCCGCCGCGAGAAGGCCAACTCCAACATCTGTACCGCCCAGGTGCTGCTGGCCAACATGGCGAGCTTCTACGCCGTTTACCACGGCCCGGTGGGGCTGAAAACCATCGCCTCCCGCGTGCACCGTCTGACCACCATCCTGGCGCTCGGCCTCACCGCCAAGGGCGTGGCTCTCAAGCACGACAGCTGGTTCGATACCCTCACAGTACTGACGTCGGACAAGGCTGCACTCATTGCCAAGGCCGAGGGGCTCGGCATCAACCTGCGTGCGGATCTCGATGGTGCGGTCGGTGTGTCCCTCTCTGAAACCACCACCCGAGGCGATGTGGCCGAGCTGTTCGACCTGTTCCTTGGGGCGGGTCACGGCCTCGATGTGGAGGCCCTCGACCAGGCCGCCCAGACTCATCACGCCATTCCGCAAGATCTGCTGCGCACCGACGCCGTGCTGACCCACGAGGTATTCAACAAGTACCACTCCGAGACCGAGATGCTGCGCTACATCCACCGTCTCGAAGCGAAAGATCTGGCCCTGAACTACGCCATGATTTCTCTCGGCTCCTGCACCATGAAGCTCAACGCCACCGCCGAGATGATCCCGGTGACCTGGCCTGAATTCGGCAAGCTGCACCCCTTCGCACCGCTCAAGCAGACCCAGGGTTACCAGCTGCTGCTGGCAGATCTGGAAGACTGGCTGGTGAAGGTGACCGGCTACGATGCGGTCTGCATGCAGCCCAACTCCGGCGCTCAGGGCGAATACGCGGGCCTGCTCGCCATCAAGAAGTACCACGAGTCCCGCGGCGAGGGGCATCGCGATGTCTGCCTCATCCCGGCCTCTGCCCACGGCACCAACCCGGCTTCCGCCCAGATGGCGGGCCTGAAGGTCATCGTCACCGCCTGTGACAAGGCAGGCAACGTGGATCTGGACGACCTGCGCGCCAAGGCCGCCGAGGTCGGAGACCAGCTCTCCTGCCTGATGGTGACCTACCCCTCCACCCACGGGGTGTACGAGGAGACCATCAAGGAGGTGTGCGACATCGTTCACCAGTATGGTGGTCAGGTGTACCTCGACGGCGCCAACATGAACGCGCAGGTCGGGCTGACGGCACCAGGCTTTATCGGCGCGGACGTCTCTCACCTCAACCTGCACAAGACCTTCGCCATTCCTCATGGCGGTGGCGGTCCGGGCATGGGCCCCATCGGCGTGAAGAAACACCTGGCACCGTTTGTGGCCGGCCACGCCGTGGTCAAGACCGACAAGGAGAGCCGTGACAACGGCGCCGTGTCTGCCGCCCCGTTCGGTTCGGCCAGCATCCTGCCCATCAGCTGGATGTACATCGCCATGCTGGGGGACGAGGGGCTCAAGAAATCCACCCAGGTCGCCATCCTCAACGCCAACTACCTGGCCAAGAAGCTCGGCGAATCCTTCCCCGTGCTCTATACAGGTCGCAACGGCCGGGTGGCCCACGAGTGCATCCTGGACATCCGCCCGCTCAAAGAAGCCAGTGGCATCAGCGAGATGGATGTGGCCAAGCGCCTGATGGACTACGGCTTCCACGCGCCGACCATGAGTTTCCCGGTAGCGGGCACCCTGATGGTCGAGCCGACCGAATCCGAATCCAAGCGCGAGCTGGATCGCTTCGTGGAAGCCATGACCGCCATCCGCGCCGAGATCGCCCGGGTGCAGGACGGCCACTGGAGCCTTTCCGACAACCCCCTGGTCCATGCGCCCCACACCCAGGACGACGTGATGGATGCAGAGTGGAACCGTGGCTACAGCCGCGCCGAGGCGGTCTTCCCGTCCGACGCCGTGCGCGCCAGCAAGCTGTGGCCGTCGGTCAACCGCATCGACGACGTCTATGGCGATCGCAACCTGTTCTGCTCCTGCGTGCCCACCGAGGATTACGCCAAGTAATCGCGGCGCCGTGAAGGGCTGACAGCCAATATGCACAAGGCCACCCCCAGGGGTGGCCTTGTTGTGTGTGGCGCCCGTGCGAACGGGCTACTCGCTCCGGCGCGCCGCCTCGATGGTGGCAATATCAATCTTGCCCATCTGCATCATGGCCTCGAAGGCGCGCCTCGCTGCCTCGGGGTCGGGATCGCTTATCGCCTCGATGAGGACCTGAGGAGTGATCTGCCAGGAGATGCCCCACTTGTCCTGGCACCAGCCGCACTCGCTCGCCTGACCGCCATGGTCGATGATGGCGTGCCAGTAGCGATCCGTCTCGGCCTGGTCCTGGGTAGCCACCTGAAACGAGAAGGCCCAGTTGTGGCGGACCCCGGGTCCGCCGTTGAGGCCGAGGCAGGGGATCCCCATCACCCTGAACTCGACCGTCAGCACATCCCCTTCCTTGCCGGCGGGATAGTCGGCCGGGGCCCGGTGTACGGCACCGACGGCGGAGTCGGGGAAGAGGCTGGCGTAAAACCGTGCCGCCTCCTCGGCATCTCCGTCATACCAGAGGCAAATCCTGTTCTTGACTGGTCTCATTGTGTCGCAGCTCCATCCTAGTGTTTGTCCTTCGACGCCCGTGAGCGGGCGCCCCGATGGGTATCCTGCCGCCCGCAGCGCCTGCGGCTTCGCTGGGTGACAAGCCAGCCTGTACGCCGTTTGCCACCCGCTTGGGGCTTGCATGATGGGGTCAAGTGTAGTGGCATGGGGATCCTGGTCACCAGGCCGGGAGCCGGCATGAAGGCCGCAGCAAGAGAGGAGTCTGCCATGGACAGTACCCAGCGATTCTCGACCCGGGTCGAGGCCTATGTGAAATATCGACCCGGTTATCCCGCCGCCATGCTGGATTTTCTGGCAAGGGAGCTGGCCATGGGGCCCGAGTCCCAGGTGGCCGACATCGGCGCCGGCACCGGCATCCTGACCGCCCTGCTGGCCCCCCGGGTCGCGCGGGTCTGGGCGGTGGAGCCCAACGACGATATGCGGGCAGCCGCCAAACGGCTGCTCGCCCAGGTGGGGAACATCGGCTGGCTGCACGGCAGTGCGGAAGCCACGGGCCTGCCCACGGGGGCGATGGATCTGGTGACGGTCGCCCAGGCGTTTCACTGGTTCGATCGCGCGGCTTTTCGGCAGGAGTGCCAGCGGCTGCTCAAGCCCGGTGGCCAGGTCGCCCTCATCTGGAATGACAGGCTGACGAACACCCCGTTTCTCAAGGCCTATGAAGAGGGGCTGCACGCCTACTCGGGGGATTACGAGGAGGTCAATCATCGCAACCTCGGTGAGGCGGATTTTCGCGCCTTCTTCACCGGGGAGTACCGGCTCGATCGCTTCGAGAACAGCCAGCTATTCGATCTTGACGGGGTGCTTGGACGGCTCAACTCCTCCTCCTATGCGCCTGTGGCGGGCACGCCGGCCCACGATCAGATGACGGCGCTCGTTCGCCGCGAGTTTGCTCGCCATGCCGTTGACGGCAAGATAGCCTTCAACTATTGCACCCTGGTCTACAGTGGCCGGGTGTAGCTCCGTTCAGCGCTGACATCCGCAGTGAAAAGGCCCCCGCCAGTGATGGCGAGGGCCTTGTTTCATTTTGGCGGTCTGTATCCGGGCGATGCGAAAGAGACCGTCGCGCGGCGAAGGGGCGGTATCAGCCCTGATCGATGCCGAGAATGGCCATGGCCTTGGCCAGTGTATCGACCGATTCCTGATGCTTGCCCGCGTTGTGCAGGGTCTCTCCGTCCGCCCTCAACTGTTTTACCTCGGCCAGTTGCTCGGCACTGAGGGCGGGGCCTGCGGCCAGGGCGTCGTCTATCTTCTTCATGTCCATGGGGCAGTGGAAGGCGAGGGCGCTGCCGCAAAAGAGCAGGGCGGCCAACAACAGCATGAGTCTCATCTTTCGGATCTCCATGTGGGGTTCCCGTCAAGCATAGCCCCGCAGGGGGAGGGCATTCGGGTTGAAGGGGGCGGGAGGCTGGGGCTACCATGACCCTTTTGTTGCGAGGAGGCTCCATGGCACTGACAAGGTTGCTGTCCCCCCTGACCAGTCTGGTGATCTTCATTCTGGGTCACGGTCTGTTCAATACCCTGCTGACGGTGCGTCTCTCCGCCGAGCAGGTGTCCGCCCAGGCCATCGGTCTGGTGTCGGCTGCCTATTTCGGCGGCCTGGTGCTGGGGACTTTCATCAATGCCCGCCTCATCATCCGGGTGGGGCATATCCGGGCCTATGCGGCTTATGCCTCCCTGCTCTGTTTTCTGTTTCTGCTGCACGGCATGGTGGTGGAGCCTGTCACCTGGGCGGCGCTGCGGCTGATCGGGGGGTTTGCCACCGGCGGCCTGTTCGTGGTGCTGGAGTCCTGGATGCTGGTCTCAAGCACCCCGGCGAACCGGGGGCGGTTGATGTCCCTCTACATGATCCTGCTGTACGGTTCACTTGCCCTGGGCCAGCTGCTGCTCAAGCAGGTGGACCCCATGGTGCTGACGCCGTTCGCCCTGTGCGCCATGGCGGCGACTCTCTCCGTGGTGCCTCTGGCGCTCTCCCGGGTGGCGACGCCGGCCATGGTGGCACCCCAGCCGGTGGGAGTGCTGGAGCTGGTGCGCCTCACTCCGGCGGGGATGGGCAGCAGCTTTACCTCGGGCCTCATCCTCGGGGCCATCTATGGGCTGTTGCCGCTCTATTTCACCGACAGCGGCGCCTCCCTCTCCCAGGTGGCGGACATGATGGCGCTGGTGATCCTGGGGGGGATGTGTCTGCAATATCCCATCGGACGTGCATCTGATCGTTACGACAGACGGTTGGTGATCCTGCTGCTCTGCGCCCTGCTGACCCTGATCGCGTTGTTGATGGTGCTGCTGCCGGAGCCCTGGCGCGAGCCAGTCGAGGGGACTCTTGTCTTCCTGCTGGGGGGCATGGCGTTCTCCATCTATCCCTTGAGCCTCAGCCATGCCTGCGATGAACTGCGCCCGGATCAGGTGCTGGGGGCAAACCAGGGGCTGCTGCTTGCCTACAGCCTGGGAGCCATGACGGGTCCGCTGCTGGCCCCCTTTACCATGACGACGTTCGGACCACAGGGGCTGTTCGTCTACTTTGCCCTGTGCGGTCTGCTGCTGTCGGCCTATCTCGGCTGGCGCAGGCGTAAGCGAGCCCCCATTCCGCTGACGGAGCACCAGGTCTTCATGCCGGTGCCCCCCAACACCCCCATGACGGCGGAGCTGGAGCCAAGAACGGATCTGGAAGGGGAGGCAGTGCCGGCGAGCTATGCCGCGCCTGATGCAGAAGAGAGAGCGGTGAGTGAAGAGGGGCAGGAGAGGGACGCGCCGCAAGGGCGCTGAAGGCTGGCGACCCAACGACAGGGATAAAAAAACCGACTCCAGGGAGTCGGTTTTCTGTTGGGCGGCGGTTATCAGGCGGTCACGGCATCGGCCTGGGTAGCTTGTGCTTCCGGCGCCGGGTTGCGAATGAGGTAATCAAACGCACCCAGGGCGGCGGTGGCACCTGCCCCCATGGAGATGATGATCTGCTTGAACGGTACCGTGGTGGCATCCCCTGCGGCATAGACGCCGGGCAGGGAGGTAGCACCCTTGGTGTCGATCTCGATTTCGCCAAAGCGGGTCAGGGCAATCTCGCTTCCTTTGAGGAACTCGGTGTTCGGCACCAGGCCTATCTGGACGAAGATGCCGGCTACCGCCAGGTGCTTGATCTCGCCGGTGGTGCGATCTTCGTAGTCCATGCCCACCACCTTGCTGCCGTCGCCGATCACTTCGGTGGTGCGGGCGCTCATGATGATGTCGATATTGCCCATGGAGCGGGCTTTCTTCTGCAGCACGTCATCGGCACGCAGGGTATCGGCGAACTCCACCACGGTGACGTGCTCGACGATGCCGGCCAGATCGATGGCCGCCTCGATGCCGGAGTTGCCGCCCCCGATCACCGCCACGCGCTTGCCCTTGAAGAAGGGGCCGTCACAGTGGGGGCAGTAGGCCACACCCTTGGTACGGTACTCGAGTTCACCCGGCACGTTCAGGTCGCGCCAGCGGGCACCGGTCGCCAGGATCACGGCGCGGCTCTTCAAGGTGGCGCCAGAGGCGAGGTCCACGTTGACGTAACCATCCTTGCTGATGGCGGCGGCGCGCTGCTCGGTGATCACTTCCACGCCGTACTGCTTGACGTGCTGCTCCAGGCTGGCCGCCAGCTTGGGGCCCTCGGTGTAGGGCACGGAGATGAAGTTCTCGATGCCGACGGTGTCCATCACCTGGCCACCGAAACGTTCGGCGACAATGGCGGTGCGAATGCCTTTGCGGGCGGCATAGATGGCCGCGGCGGCACCGGCCGGGCCACCGCCCACCACCAGCACGTCATAAGGCGCTTTTTCGCTCAGCTCTTGCGCCTTGCGCTCGGCTGCGCCGGTGTCGAGTTTGGCGACGATCTCTTCCAGCGAGATGCGGCCCTGGCTGAACGGCTGACCGTTCAGGTAGACGTTCGGGACCGCCATGATTTGACGCTCGTTCACCTCATCCTGGAATAGGGCACCGTCGATCATGGTGTGGGTGATGCCGGGGTTCAGGGTGGACATCAGGTTCAGGGCCTGTACCACGTCCGGACAGTTGTGGCAGGAGAGGGAAATATAGGTCTCGAAGTGGAACTCGCCCTTGAGGTTCTTCACCTGCTCCAGCACGGCCGGATCGGCCTTGGAGGGGTGACCGCCGCTTTGCAGCAGGGCGAGCACCAGGGAGGTGAATTCATGACCCATGGGAATGCCGGCAAAGTGCACGCGCGGGGCCTGGCCCTGGGGCGCGATGCTCATGGAAGGCTTGCGGGCGTTACGACCATCGGTCAGGGAAATTTTGGGGGACATCTCGGCGATCTCGCTGGCCAATGCCAGGAGTTCAGCGGATTTGTCGCTGTCATTGCCGGACACGCTGATCTCGATGGGATTGACGATGTACTGCAAGTAACCGTTGAGTTGTTGTTTGAGGTTGGTATCTAACATGGTCGAATTCCTTCTTGCTGAATGCGGGTCGGCACGATGACCGGATACAGAAAACAGAGGTCCACACAGCAGACCGGCGCATTTTCTGAGGGCCGTAAACAAGACCGGCCCTTGAACGGGCCGGTCTTCAGAGCGGGGAGGCTTAGATTTTGCCTACCAGATCCAGGGACGGGGCCAGGGTAGCGTCGCCTTCTTTCCACTTGGCCGGGCACACTTCACCCGGGTGGGAAGCAACGTACTGGGCAGCCTTGACCTTGCGCAGCAGTTCCAGTGCGTCACGGCCGATGCCGCCAGCGTTGATTTCAACGATCTGGATGACGCCTTGCGGGTCGATGACGAAGGTACCGCGGTCAGCCAGACCGGCTTCTTCGATCATCACGCCGAAGTTGCGGGTGATGGTGCCGGTGGGGTCGCCGATCATCGGGTACTGGATCTTCTGGATGGTGTCAGAAGTGTCGTGCCAGGCCTTGTGGGTGAAGTGGGTATCGGTGGAGACGGCGTAGATCTCGACGCCCAGCTTCTGGAATTCGGCGTAGTTGTCGGCCAGGTCGCCCAGCTCGGTCGGGCAGACGAAGGTGAAATCAGCCGGGTAGAAGAACACCACGGACCACTTGCCTTTCAGGTCAGCGTCAGACACCTGAACGAATTTGCCATTGTGGTAGGCGGTGGCGTTGAACGGCTTGATTTCAGTGTTGATGTAGGTAGACATGTATTTGCTCCTTGGTGATGTACATATGCCTGTCTGGTGTTGAAGAGTCGTGCCAGACGAGGCGCTTAACTTTCGATGGAGTCATCATAGTGACTTTTTCTAATCGGTCAAAGCCACAATTTTGAATCACATAAATCTATTTATTAGATAGACCATCACAACTGTACCTAACATGAATATCTCAGGCCTTCGGAGATAACTCATTGTCGAAGTTCAATTTCTGTCCTGCATGTCACATTTTCAAGGGCTGGGCCGGATTTGTTTTCATTGCGTGAGCAGAGAAGGGGGCAGACGAGGCGGCGCAGTAGAAAAAAGAGGGATAAAAAAATCCCGGCGCCGTCGCACAGACAGGGCCGGGTCATCAAACAAGGAATGGCGATAAATATGCTTTACAGCAAAGACTAACTACGGGGTGTGCAAACTTGCAGACATATGAAGAGAAGATGGCGGGTGCACAATCCTCATCTCCTCTTCGGCAACCATTGCATGGTGGGCATCATAGTGTGATGAATGTCACAACGCAAGTTTTGTGGTGTAATTTTACAGTCAAACTGAAAGTCTTTCACTCGAATAGCCGTTAAATTAGGCTGAAAACGCTTTTATTGTAATTTTATTACGGGATTTTGGGATCAAAAGTCGGTTGGGGGCTCCTGCTCCTCCATCAGCTCCAGCAGATTGATGGCCACGGCGATGAAGTCCGACTCGGTGACGATGCCAACCAGCTTGCGCCCCTTGAGTACCGGCAGACAGCCATATTTGTGGCGCTGCAGATACAGGGCCGCCTCCTTGATGCCGGCGTGGGGATCCACGCTCGCCACCTGACGGGTCATGATCTCGTCGAGCTGGACGCTGTCGGTGAACTCTGCCTCCCGCTCGGGGTTGATCAGCAGCAGCTTGGATTCACGGGTGGCCAGGATATCCGAGAGGGTGACCAGACCGAGCAGATGCTGGTGTTCATCGACGATGGGAACGTGACGGATCCGCTCCTGCTGCATCAGCTCCATCGCCTGCTTGACGCTGTTTTCCGGACCCAGGGTAAAGGGGTGTTCAGTCATGATCTCGGAGAGGGTCATCATGGTGGGCCTCCTTGTGTGTCTGCTTCCACCCTAGCCCAGCCCCCGTCGCCAGAACATGATCGGGGTCAATACAAAACCTTAAAGGTTTTTTAACGGGCCCAACCTCACAAAATGGCCCGCTATCCCTTGTCTTCCTTGGGTTTTTAGTCTTTTGGGTTGCCTTGGAAGAGGGGGATAACTAGACTAGCCGCCGATTCCCCCGAGGTGAAAGATGCAAGTATCCGATTTTCATTTTGATCTGCCAGACGAGCTGATTGCCCGCTACCCCATGGCGGAGCGTACCGCCAGCCGCCTGCTGCAGCTCGATGGTCAAACCGGCGTCCTGCGCCACGGTCATTTTGTCGATGTGCTTGACCAGCTCAACCCCGGCGATCTGCTGGTGTTCAACAACACCCGGGTCATTCCGGCCCGCATGTTTGGCCAGAAGGCCAGCGGCGGCAAGCTGGAGGTGCTGGTAGAGCGCATTCTGGACGAGCACAGCGTGCTGGCGCACGTCCGCTCGTCCAAGTCCCCCAAGCCAGGTACCCGCCTCCTTCTGGATGGCGGTGCCGACGGCGTGCCCGTCGAGGCCGAGATGCGTGCCCGCCACGACGCTCTGTTCGAGATCCACTTCCTCGACCCGCGCCCTGTGCTGACCATTCTGGATGCCATCGGCCACATGCCGCTGCCTCCCTATATCGACCGCCCCGACGAGGATGCCGACAAGGAGCGCTACCAGACCGTCTACAACCAGAAGCCGGGTGCCGTGGCGGCGCCGACCGCCGGTCTGCACTTCGACGAGCCGCTGCTCGAGCAGATCCGTGCCAAGGGCGTGGAGATGGCCTTCGTGACCCTGCACGTGGGGGCGGGCACCTTCCAGCCGGTGCGCGTCGACAAGATTGAAGATCACCACATGCACTCGGAATACGCCGAAGTGCCCCAGGAGGTGGTGGATGCCATCGCGGCGACCCGCGCCCGCGGCGGTCGTGTGGTTGCGGTGGGGACCACGTCGGTACGATCCCTCGAGAGCGCAGCCAAGGCGACCCTGGCCCAGGGCAAGCCGCTGGCGCCCTTCTTCAATGACACCGACATCTTCATCTTCCCCGGTTACGAGTTCCAGGTGGTCGATGCCATGATCACCAACTTCCACCTGCCCGAATCCACCCTGATCATGCTGGTCAGCGCCTTTGCCGGCTATGACAACGTGATGGCCGCCTATCAGGCCGCCGTGGCGGGACAGTACCGTTTCTTCAGCTACGGGGACGCCATGTTCGTCACCCGTCGCCGGGTGCAGGGTTAAGCCTTGCCCTTCAGAAGTCGTTCAGGCTCTGCTTGTCAGTATGCCGGCCGGCTTCATATTACCGGGCCCCTCGGGCCCTTTGTTGTCAGACTGTTTCTCTGACTGAATAGAGGTAGCAATGAAATTTGAATTGAAAACCACCGATGGGCGTGCCCGTCGCGGTCAACTGGTGTTCGAGCGTGGCGTGGTCCAGACCCCGGCCTTTATGCCGGTCGGCACCTACGGCACCGTCAAGGGGATGACCCCGGAAGAGGTGCGTGAGACCGGTGCCCAGATCCTGCTTGGCAACACCTTCCACCTCTGGCTGCGCCCGGGTCAGGAAGTGATGCGCGCCCACGGCGATCTGCACGACTTCATGAACTGGCAGGGGCCGATCCTGACCGACTCCGGTGGTTTCCAGGTATTCAGTCTGGGGCACATCCGCAAGATCACCGAGGAGGGGGTGCACTTCCGTCATCCCATCAACGGCGAGAAGATTTTCCTCGATCCCGAGAAGTCCATGGAGATCCAGTACGATCTGGGTTCCGACATCGTGATGATCTTCGACGAGTGCACCCCGTACCCGGCCACTTACGAGGAAGCACGCAAGTCCATGGAGATGTCCCTGCGCTGGGCCAAGCGCTCCCGTGACAAGTTCGATGCGCTCGGCAACAAGAACGCCCTGTTCGGCATCATCCAGGGTTCTGTCTACGAACCGCTGCGGGATGTGTCGCTGGACGGTCTCCTTGAGATCGGCTTCGACGGTTACGCGGTCGGCGGTCTCGCCGTGGGTGAGCCCAAAGAGGACATGCATCGCATCCTTGACCATGTCTGCCCGAAAATTCCGGCCGACAAGCCGCGCTACCTGATGGGGGTGGGCAAGCCGGAGGATCTGGTGGAAGGGGTGCGCCGCGGTATCGACATGTTCGACTGCGTGATGCCGACCCGCAACGCCCGCAACGGTCATCTCTTTACCACCGATGGGGTGGTCAAGATCCGCAACGCCAAGTACCGGGAAGACACCAGCACCCTGGATGCGGACTGCGATTGCTACACCTGCAAGAACTACACCCGCAGCTATCTGTACCATCTGGACAAGTGCAACGAGATCCTCGGTGCCCGTCTGAATACCATCCACAACCTGCGTTATTACCAGCGCGTGATGCAGGGTTTGCGGGACGCGATCGAGCAGGGTAAATTAGACGACTTTGTAACTGAGTTTTACCGTCGGCAAGGGAAGCCTGTGCCTCCACTGGCTGAAAATGGCGTGAAATAACAACGACATATAAGTTAGTATTCAAATCTACATCAATAAGAGGTTGTTAAATGAGCATTATCTCCAAGGCGTATGCAGAAGGCGCGGCTCCGGCAGCACAGGGTGGTGGCATGGAAATGATCATCATGCTGGCCGTGTTCGGTCTCATCTTCTACTTCATGATCTACCGTCCCCAGGCCAAGCGTGCCAAGGAGCATCGCAATCTGATGAGCTCCCTCTCCAAGGGCGACGAAGTGCTCACTTCCGGTGGCCTGGTCGGCAAGATCGCCAAGGTTTCCGCCGACAGCGACTACATTGTGCTGGCCCTGAACGATCAGACCCAGGTCACCATCAAGCGTGACTTCGTCTCTGCCGTTCTGCCCAAGGGTTCTATCCAGTCCCTCTAATCTCCCGAGGAGCACAGCGTGTTAAATCGCTATCCGCTGTGGAAATACCTGATGGTGATCGTCGTGATCGCCATCGGTTTTCTATATGCAGCCCCCAATCTTTACGGCGAAGACCCGGCCTTGCAGGTCTCTGCCAGCCGTGGTGCCGAAGTCAAACTAGAAACCCTCGACCAGGTGAAGGAAACCCTCGACGAGGCGAAGATCCCGGTCAAGCATGCGGCGTTCGAGCACGGCTTCATCCTGATCCGTTTCAACAACACCGAAGACCAGCTCAAGGCACGCGACATCGTGGCCAACAAGCTGGGCGACAATTTCATCACCGCCCTCAACCTGGCACCGTCGACCCCCGCCTGGCTTGAGGCCATCGGCGCGGCGCCCCTGAAGCTCGGTCTTGACCTGCGGGGCGGTGTGCACTTCCTGATGGAAGTGGACATGGCCGAAGCGCTGGCCAAGCAGCAGGAACAGATGGTGCAGGATTTCCGCGCCGAGCTGCGTACCCAGAAGATCCGCTACTCCGGTGTACGCCGGGTCGGGGATCAGGTGCAGGTGGTCTTCCGTGACGAGGCCGATCAGGCCAAGGCACTCTCCTTCCTGCGTCGCCAGAATGCGGATCTTGTCTTCACCACAGACCAGAAAGGGGATGACTTCATCCTGCTGGCCACTCTGAGCGAAGCCAAGATCAAAGAGGTGAAGAAGTATGCCCTCGAGCAGAACATCACCATCATCCGCAACCGGGTGAACGAACTGGGTGTGGCCGAGCCGCTGGTCCAGCAGCAGGGCGGTGAGCGTATCATCGTCGAGCTGCCGGGGATCCAGGACACCGCCCGTGCCAAGGAGATCCTGGGGGCCACCGCGACCCTGGAGTTCCACATGGTCGATGAGGCTGCCGATATCCAGGCCGCTGCCGCAGGCCGCGTGCCGCCGAGCTCCAAGGTCTACAACGATCGCAACGGTCGTCCCGTGGTACTGCAAAAGCGCGTGATCCTGACCGGTGACCACATCGTGGGTGCCCAGTCCGGTTTCGATGAATACAGCCGTCCCCAGGTCAACATCAAGCTCGATGGTCAGGGTGGCAACAAGATGGCCAACTTTACCAAGGACAACGTTGGCAAGGGCATGGCGACCGTCTTCATCGAGTACAAGCCGGTGGGTCAGCCTGGTCCGGACGGCAAGCGCAAGTTCCGCAAGCAGGAGGAGGTGATCAACGTCGCCACCATCCAGTCTCGCCTGGGTAGCCAGTTCCGCATCACCGGGATCGACAACGCCAACGAAGCCCACAACCTGGCGCTGCTGCTGCGTGCCGGTGCCCTGATTGCCCCCATCCAGATCGTCGAAGAGCGCACCATAGGCCCGAGCCTGGGTCAGCAGAACATCGACAGCGGGATGGAAGCCATCGGCTGGGCCATGCTGGTGATCGTGCTCTTCATGGGGATCTACTACCGTGCCTTCGGCTGGGTGGCCAATCTGGCGCTGACCATGAACCTGGTGCTCATCGTCGGTATCATGTCGATGATCCCGGGGGCCACCATGACCCTGCCGGGCATCGCCGGTATCGTGTTGACGCTGGGCATGGCGGTGGATGCGAACGTGCTGATCTACGAGCGTATTCGTGAAGAGATCCGCAATGGTCGCGGGGTGCAGCAAGCCATTCACCTGGGCTTTGATCGCGCCTTCTCCACCATCGCCGACTCCAACGTCACCTCGCTCATCACCTGCGTGATCCTGTTCGGTATCGGTACCGGTGCCATCAAGGGCTTCGCCCTGACCCTCGGGATTGGCCTGACGGCGTCCATGTTCACTGCCATCACGGTATCCCGCGCCATCATCAACCTGGCCTGGGGTGGACGGCGCATCGACAAGCTGCCGATCTAAGGAAGAGACATGTTTCAAATTCTACATTTTGAAAAGCCCATCCCCTTCATGCGTTTCGCCAAGCTGGGTATGGTCCTCTCTGCTCTGGTAACGGTGCTCGCCCTCTACGTTCTGTACGATCGTGGCCTGAACTGGGGGCTGGACTTCACCGGCGGTACCACCATCGAGGTGGGGTTCCAGCAGTCGGTGAGCCTGGACAAGATGCACGAGGCGCTGGATCAGCAGAAGATTGACGGGGCGACCCTGCAGTTCTTCGGCTCCAGCCGTGATGTGCTGGTGCGCATGGCCCCCCAAGAGGGCGTCAAGGTCGAGCAGCAGGGCAACGAGGTCCTGGCGGCCGCCAAGCTGGTCGACGAGAGCGCCGTGCTCAAGCGTGTCGAGTTCGTCGGTCCCTCCGTGGGTGACGAGCTGGCCACCGACGGTGCCCTGGCCATGCTGGCCTCCATCCTCTGTATCCTGATCTACGTGGCGGTGCGCTTCGAGTGGCGTCTGGCCACGGGGGGCATCCTCTCCCTGGCTCACGACGTGATCATCACCCTCGGCATCTTTGCCTACTTCCAGTACGAGTTCGACCTGACCGTGCTGGCGGCGCTGATGACGCTGGTGGGGTACTCCCTGAACGACACCATCGTTGTGTTCGACCGGGTGCGGGAGAATTTCCGCAAGGTACGCCGTGGGGACACCGCGGAGATCATGGATCTCTCCATGACCGAGACCCTGAGCCGGACCATCATCACCTCGGGGTTGACCTTCGTGGTGGTGGTGGCGCTGCTGCTCAAAGGCGGGCCTCTGATCCACGGTTTCTCCATCGCCATGGTGATCGGGGTGGCCTTCGGGACCTACTCCTCCATCTATGTGGCGAGCGCCTCAGCCATGTTCCTCGGGATCAAGCGGGAGCACATGCTGCCGACCCAGGTGGAAAAAGAGGGCGCGGATCAGCAAGAGATCCTGCCGTAACAGACAAGGGCGCCGCAAGGCGCCCTTTCTCTTGTGGCCGGGGTGAGTCATGATGCTCCCCACAACCCAGCATCCATTACCCAAAGCAAGGAGCAAGCCCATGCAACACAATCCCCGTTTTCTGGCCCTGGTAGAGGCCATCCGCCCGCAGGTGCAGGAAACCGATGTGCATCAGATCAAGCGCTGGCAGGATGAGGGCCGAACATTTCATCTGATCGACGTGCGCGAAGAGAGCGAGTGGGCCAGGGGCCATCTGCCGGGGGCCGCCTATCTCGGGCGCGGGGTGATAGAGCGTGACATCGAGACCCGGTATCCGGATCCCGACACCGAACTCTACCTCTATTGTGGTGGGGGATTTCGCTCCATCCTGGTGGCGGATAACCTGCAGAAGATGGGTTATTCCCGGGTCGTCAGCGTCGATGGAGGCTTTCGCGGCTGGAGCGATGCCGGATACCCTGTCGAATCCTGATTTATTTGAGGGAGAGGGGCTGCGCCACATGACAAACGGCCCCGTGATCTTTACCATATGCGGGGTCAAGCGTAAGCGTCGGAGTGTTCATTGAACGTCAGGATAGGGATTGGATACCTCACGGGTATCCTGTTGTTGCTCCCCTTGTGGGGTTGCAGCAGTAGCAGTCAGGTAAAAGCGCCTCAAGTTCCCAAGCCGCAACCCGCTTCACTGGTATTGGCGACCCCCTTGCAGGTCTCCTACCAGAGCGAGTTGGCGTTGGCGCGACTCGGGCAGATGCTCAGTGAAATGGAATTGACGACCGAACAGCGGGCAGAACTCTTCTATGAGCGTGCCGTGGTGTTTGACCGGGTGGGCTTGCGTTCCCTGGCGCGACTCGACTTCAACCGCGCCCTGCGGGAGAAGCCGGATTTTGCCGAGGCCTACAACTTCATCGGTGTCTATCTGGTTCAACAGCAGAACTACGACGAGGCCTATGAGGCGTTCGACTCCGCCCTGGAGCTCGCCCCGGATTACGACTACGCCTATCTCAACCGGGGAATCGCGCTCTATTACGGCAATCGCCCCGAGCTTGCAGCGGCGGATATGAAGCGCTTCTACGAGGCGCAACCAGAAGACCCTTATCGGGTGATCTGGCTCTATCTGGCCGAGCAGAAGCTCAACGGACCGGCGGCCATGAGCCGGATGCGCGAGCGGCTCAACAAGTATGACGACGACGCCTGGAACTGGGATCTGGTGCGCCTCTATACGGGCGACATCAATGCCACCCAGTTGATGAGCAACGTGGTGAAAGGGGTCAAGGACAACAGGGAGCTCGCCGAGCGCCTGTGCGAGACCTACTTCTACCTCGGCAAGTTCGAGCTGGCCAAGGGTAACCGCAAGGAAGCCATCAGCTACTTCAAGCTGGCGCTGGCCAACAACGTCTATGACTTCATCGAGCATCGCTATGCCTTGCTGGAGCTGGAACTGATGGCGCGCAAGCCCCAGCCACCCGGAGCCCAGGGCAAGAGCGGCAAAGCGTGACTAAACGGGTTTGATCCCCATGAAAAAGGCCTCTTGACGAGGCCTTTTTGCTGTCCGGTGACACGGGGTGTGCCGCTACTCCACCAGGCTCATGCCGGGGATCTGGCGCCAGTAACCGTTGCAGTCCCGCTCCTGCAGCAAGGGCAGGGGGGCCATCCCCTGTTCGTTGGCCTTGAAGCGCTCCAGCATCGTCAGGGTCTCCATGCCTTCGGGAGAGAGGCGCACCACATCCACCAGGCCCTCCATCCCCTTGAGCTCGTTACCCAGGTTGTAGCAGTAACCGGACTGGGTCTGGATGCCGTTGAGGTTGAACACCTTCTGCCCCTCGCGACTGCTGGCAAGTCGCCCGGTGGGGTAGTCGATGCAGGCCAGTTCGCAGTTGTCCTTGGGCCGGTCGAGGGAGCGGGCGGTGAAGCAGCGTGCCGAGTAGGCGAGCGGCAGATGACCATAGGCGAACACCTCCACCTCGAACTGCTGGCGCTCCCTGCCCAGATCCTGATTGAGCTGCATCAGCCAGTCCCGTGACAGCTCCACCGGCATCACCCAGCGCTGCATCCCCTGTTTAAGCAGCATGCGCAGCACGTCGGCGTTGTAGGCGTTGATGGCGGGGCCGCAGACGAACGGCAGCCCGGCTTCACTGGCGAGCTGGACGGCACCCAGATCGTTGGCCTCGATCATCAGCTCGCCGTTGTCGACCAGCCGCTTTACCTCCTTGAGCTCGGAGGGAGCTGAGATCAGCGCCAGCGTGGAGAGTACCGCCTGCTTGCCGGAGCCCGCCACCTGACGGGCGAGGGCAATCCAGTCATCCGCTTTCAGTTCGCGCCGCTTGCTGCAGACGGTTTCCCCCAGATAGATGATGTCGGCCTGGCTGGCGGCGGCCGCCTGATAGAAGGCCTGGGTGTCGGCCTTGGGCCAGTAGAAGAGCAGGGGGCCGAGAGAGAATTTCATGAGCAGTGCTCCTTATTGCCACTGGCGATGATAGGCACCGAGGGTGGTCTGGCTCCCCTCGGAGACGCGGGCGAGCTGGGCATCCCACTCGGCCTTGACCTGATAGGCCTCGGGGTTGGCCTGATAGGCGTCGATGGCGGCGCGCCAGACCCGGGTCACCTGCTCCACATAGGCGGGGCTGCGCTGGCGTCCCTCGATCTTGACCGACTGGATGCCGGTCTGGAACAGCTCGGGCAGAAGGCCGAGGGTGTTGAGGCTGGTGGGCTCCTCCAGCGCGTGATAGGTCTGGCCATCCACCTCGAAGCGCCCCTTGCACAGGGTCGGGTAGCCGGCATTTTCCCCCGGGCCGTAACGATCGATCAGCACCTCGTTGAGGCGGGATTCTAGGCCGCTCGGGGTCTCTTCCCAGCGCACGAACTTGGCCGGTGAACAGGCGCCGACGGTGTTGGGGCTCTCGCCGGTCATGTAGGAGGAGAGGTAGCAGCGCCCTTCCGCCATGATGCAGAGGCTGCCGAAGGCGAACACCTCGAGGCCGACGTCGGTCTCGCGGGCCAGCTGCCTGACCTGATGCATGGAGAGCACCCTCGGCAGCACCACCCGGCCGACGTTGAAGTGCTGCTGGTAGAAGCGGATGGCAGCGGCGTTGGTGGCGCTGGCCTGGACCGAGACATGCAGCTCCATGTCGGGATGGCGGCGGCTGGCATAATCGAGCACGGCGAGATCGGCGATGATCAGGGCATCGGCACCGAGCGCCACCCCTTTGTCCACGGCCTGCTTCCAACGGGCATCGGAGCCCGGGTGGGCAAAGGTATTGATGGCGATGTGCAGCTTGCGGCCATGCTGGTGGACATAGTCAACCGCTCTTTCCAGCTTGCTGTCGGTGAAGTTGAGCCCGGCGAAGTGGCGGGCATTGGTGTCATCCTTGAAGCCGATGTAGACCGCATCGGCCCCGTTATCCACGGCTGTCTTCAGTGCCGGCAGGCTGCCTGCCGGGCAGAGTAATTCCATCGGGTACGCTCCGAGAGGGCAAAAATGCAAAAGTGGCCCGATTGTATTCATGCTTGCCCTCCCGCTTTTTGACCTGAGGCAGCTTTAGGTGGCTTTACCCTTCTTGAGGTAAGTGGGCACAAGTTTGATTTTCAACAGGATCTTGCCGAAGGGGCTGTGCTTGAATGCGCAAAAAACTGGGAGTTTATCGTGTTTCAACATCTGCAACGTCGCCTGGTCGAACAGGCACCCCGTCTCTTGCGCCACCCCCTCAAGCTGGTGCCCTTCCCGCTGCAACAAAACCTGATGGAGGCCCTGCTGGGCAGGGTATTCCGGGAGGCCATCGAAGAGGGGGAATTTGCGTTTCTTGCGGGCAAGTGGCTGAAAGTGGAAGTCAGCGATCTGGGGCTATGCTGGTTTATCAGCGAGCAGGAGGGCAAATTGGTAGTGGCGAGGAAGTGTGAGCACGCCGATGTCTGTTTCAGCGGCAATAGCCAGGATCTTGTTCTGATCGCCGGGCGCCGTGAAGACCCGGATTCCCTCTTCTTCCAGCGCCGGCTGAAGATAGAGGGGGATACAGAGCTGGGCCTGGAGGTGAAAAATCTGATGGACAGCCTGGATCTGGACGGGCTGGGATTGATGAAATACCCCCTGATGGATCTGGCGACCTTTATCGAGCGGGCCCGCGTGACGCACGTGCCCACTGCCGCGACAATGAGCTGAGCCGTTTTCTTGCCCGAGTGCTGCGGAACAGGTGAACTTGAGCCGCAGTACCCCACTGTCAGCGTGACCACGCAGGGTGGGGATGTATCATCTGCCTGTTTGTGCAGAAATGCCTGGTCGGAAGCGGTGCCAAAATAGCGATTGGTTATGTTACAATTGCGCGCCATTTTTGACTGAAGATTGACTGGGCATGTTGGATCAGATTCGTATCGTGTTGGTAAACACCTCTCACACCGGCAACATGGGATCCGCGGCGCGGGCCATGAAGACCATGGGGCTGACTCAACTGGTGCTGGTCGATCCCCAGGCCCAGCCTGATGAGGAGGCCGTCGCCCTGGCGGCGGGGGCCAGCGATATCCTGGCTCGCGCCCGAATCGTGCCGACCCTGGATGAAGCCATTGCCGACTGTGGTCTGGTCATCGGCACCAGTGCCCGTTCCCGCACCTTGAGCTGGCCCATGCTGGATCCCCGTGAAGCGGGCGAGAAGCTGGTTGCCGAGGGCATGGAGCACCCGGTCGCGCTGGTGTTTGGCCGTGAACGCACCGGCCTCACCAATGACGAACTGCAAAAATGCCACTTCCATGTGGCCATTCCCGCCAATCCAGAATACAGCTCCCTCAATCTGGCAATGGCAGTGCAGACCCTTTGTTACGAGGTGCGGATGCGCTGGCTGGAAGTACAGAACCAGGAGCCGGAGGATGAGCGGGTCGAGTACCCCAGCGCCCAGCAACTGGAAGGGTTTTATCAGCATCTGGAGCAGACGTTGCAAAAGACGGGATTCATTGCCGATGACCACCCAGGCCATGTGATGAGCAAACTGCGTCGTCTATTCAATCGGGCCAGACCCGAAGCGGTGGAGTTGAACATCTTGCGGGGCATTCTCACCTCTGTCCAGAAGTCCAGGGCACAAGATTAATCCCGACTGATTTACTCAAGCATATACTTGACTGATTTAGTCGGGTATGTGACCATATGCCACATATTGATTGGTTCGCAAGACGGTAAGGCATATGAGACTGACCTCAAAAGGACGTTACGCGGTGACAGCCATGCTCGACGTGGCGTTGCATGCAGAGCAGGGGCCCGTGCCCCTGGCTGATATTTCAGAGCGCCAGGGCATCTCCTTGTCCTATCTGGAACAACTGTTTGCCCGTCTGCGCAAGCATGGTCTGGTGAGCAGCGTACGTGGCCCCGGTGGCGGCTATCGCCTCGGTCTGGCCCCTGGCGAGATCTCGGTCGGTCAGGTGATCACCGCGGTCGATGAATCGGTCGATGCGACCAAGTGCCTCGGCAAAGGGGGCTGCCACGGTGGTACCCAGTGCCTGACCCACTCCTTGTGGCGGGATCTGAGCGAACGCATCTCCAGTTTCCTGGGGGATATCACCCTGGCTGAGCTGGTTGGTCAGGCCGATGTGCGCCGTATCGCCGGCAAGCAAGATGAACAAATGAAGACCGTGTTGTCCCTGGTTGATCGGGCCGAACGCGGTGATGTGAGCTTGAAAGTCCAACTATAAACGTGCTTTCCACGACGAGTCGCTGTGTGACCCCGTCGTAACGGAGAAAAAGATGAAACTGCCTATTTACCTTGATTATTCGGCAACCTGTCCGGTGGACCCGCGTGTCGCAGAAAAAATGATGCAGTGCCTCACCATGGACGGCCTGTTCGGCAACCCAGCCTCCCGTTCCCACCGTTTCGGCTGGCAGGCCGAAGAGGCGGTGGATCTGGCCCGTAATCAAGTGGCAGAGTTGATCGGCGCGGATCCGCGCGAGATCGTCTTTACCTCCGGTGCGACCGAGTCAAACAACCTGGCCATCAAGGGCATCGCCCATTTCTACGCCGGCAAGGGCAAGCACATCGTCACCTCCAAGACCGAGCACAAAGCCGTGCTGGATACCTGCCGCCAACTGGAGCGTGAAGGCTATGAGGTGACCTACCTCGAGCCCATGCCCAACGGCCTGTTCACTCTTGAGCAGATCGAAGGCGCCCTGCGTGATGACACCATCCTGGTCAGCATCATGCACGCCAACAACGAGATCGGGGTGGTGCAAGACATCGCTGCCATCGGCGAGCTGTGCCGTTCCCGCAAGATCCTGCTGCACGTGGACGCCGTCCAGAGCGTGGGCAAGATCCCGGTCGACGTGGAAGCACTCAAGGTTGATCTGCTCTCCATGTCCGCCCACAAGGTATACGGCCCGAAAGGCATTGGCGCCCTGTATGTGCGCCGCAAGCCCCGTGTTCGTCTGGAAGCCCAGATGCACGGCGGTGGTCACGAGCGCGGCATGCGCTCCGGCACCCTGGCAACCCACCAGATCGTCGGCATGGGGGAAGCCTTCCGCATCGCCAAGGAAGAGATGGCGAGCGAGAGCCAGCACATCATGGCCCTGCGCCAGCGTCTGTGGGATGGCATCAAGAACATCGAAGAAGTCTATATCAACGGGGATCTGGATCAGCGTGTACCGGGTAACCTGAACGTCAGCTTCGCCTATGTGGAAGGGGAATCCCTCATCATGGCACTGAAGGATCTGGCGGTCTCTTCCGGTTCTGCCTGTACCTCGGCCAGCCTGGAACCTTCCTACGTGCTGCGCGCCCTGGGCCTGAACGACGAGCTGGCACACAGCTCCATCCGTTTCAGCATCGGTCGCTTCACCACCGAAGAAGAGATCGACTACGCAATCAAGCTCATCTGCGACTCCATCGGTCGTCTGCGCGAGATGTCTCCCCTGTGGGAGATGTTCAAGGATGGCGTCGATCTGAACACGGTCGAATGGGCACATCACTGATCCTTGCCAGCATGGCAAGGGTCTGGTGAACAACGGAATTAGCAGGAGTTAGATATGGCTTACAGTGAAAAAGTAATCGACCACTACGAGAATCCCCGCAACGTCGGTGGTTTTGACAAGAACGATCCCAGCGTCGCCACCGGCATGGTCGGTGCACCGGCCTGTGGTGACGTCATGAAGCTGCAACTGAAGATCAGCGACGATGGCATCATCGAAGATGCCAAATTCAAGACCTACGGCTGTGGTTCCGCCATCGCCTCCAGCTCTCTGGTGACCGAGTGGGTCAAGGGCAAGACCCTGGACGAAGCGGCCGGTATCAAGAACACCGACATCGCCGAAGAGCTGGCGCTGCCGCCGGTGAAGATCCACTGCTCCATTCTGGCGGAGGATGCCATCAAGGCCGCCATCGCCGATTACAAGCAGAAGAAAGGTCTTTAAGGTCCGGAGAGCAGTATGGCCATAACCATGACAGATGCCGCAGCGGCGCGGGTTTCCTCCTTCATGATCAACCGGGGCAAGGGCATCGGCCTGCGCCTCGGCGTCAAGACGACCGGCTGTTCTGGCCTTGCCTATGTGCTCGAGTTCGTGGATGAGCTGGCTGCCGAGGATCAGGTATTTGAGCAGAAAGGCGTCAAGATCATCGTGGATGCCAAGAGCCTGATCCACCTGGATGGCACCGAGCTGGACTTCGTGAAGGAAGGCCTCAACGAGGGCTTCCAGTTCAACAACCCGAATGCCAAGGGCGAATGTGGTTGTGGCGAAAGCTTCAGCGTGTAAGTGGTTCGATTTACAGATCGCCCATGTTTGCAACGCCTCGTAGCCCCAAGGGTGAGCCCTGTTGCGGCGAGTCTCTTGTGATCAACACCTTGCTCATCAACACAGTGGTGTGGACGCCAGTCCATGCCACTGCTCTCAAGTTCAAGACGAGTGTGGTTGCACTCCCAGCGCTATTGTCTGAGGACGAAGGATGAATCATTTCGAGCTGTTCGGGCTGGCTGAGGGCTTCGAGCTCGATACTCGCCAACTGGCTGACACCTATCGTCAGCTGCAGACCCAGTTCCATCCCGATCGTTTTGCGACTGCCCCCGAGCGGGAGCAACTGGCTGCCGTGCAGCGTGCTGCCCAGATCAACGATGCCTTTACCACCCTCAAGGCCCCCTTGCGCCGAGCCGAGTACCTGCTCTCCTTGCGGGGCACCGATATTCGCGGCGAGCAGCAGACACTGCAAGATCCCGCCTTTCTGATGCAACAGCTGGAGTGGCGAGAGCGGCTGGCTGATCTCAAGGGCGACGCCGACCCTGAGGGGGCCATCAAGGATTTTCGCCAGGAAATCAGGCATGATCACCAGGCGTTGATGCAACGGCTGACCGACTCTCTCACCAGGGGTGAGGATCTGCAGGCGGCGGATTGCGTTCGCAAGCTCAAATTTGTCGACAAGCTCCTCGAGGAGCTGGAACGATTCGAAGACTCGCTGTTCGAGTCTTGACCCTCTAACGCAGGAATTGTGATTACCCATGGCATTACTGCAAATTGCCGAGCCAGGCCAGAGCGCCGCACCTCACCAGCATAAACGTGCCGTCGGCATCGATCTTGGCACCACCAACTCCCTGGTCGCCGCCGTGCGCAGCGGCCAGGCCGACACCCTCTGTGACGAGCAGGGGCGTGATCTGCTGCCTTCCGTGGTCCATTACCAGGCCGATACCATCCGGGTTGGCTTCGATGCCAAGCGTGAGGCGGCCCTCGATCCCCACAACACCATCGTCTCGGTCAAGCGGATGATGGGCAAGGCGCTGGCCGACATCGATACCCGCCAGCAACCCTATCAATTCGTGGCGGCCGACAACGGCATGCCGCAATTGCAGACCCGCCAGGGGCTGGTCAATCCGGTGCAGGTCTCGGCCGAGATCCTGAAAAAACTGGCCGAGCGCGGTGCCGCGTCCCTCGGGGGAGACCTCGACGGCGTGGTCATCACGGTGCCCGCCTATTTTGACGATGCCCAGCGTCAGGGTACCAAGGACGCGGCCAGACTGGCCGGTCTGCACGTGCTGCGGTTGCTCAATGAACCCACGGCAGCCGCCATCGCCTATGGCCTCGACTCGGGTCAGGAAGGGGTGATCGCCGTCTATGACCTGGGTGGCGGAACCTTCGATATCTCCATCCTGCGCCTGCATCGCGGGGTGTTTGAGGTGATGGCCACCGGTGGCGACTCGGCACTCGGTGGTGACGATTTTGACCATCTGCTGGCGGACTGGCTCAAAGAGCAAGCCGGGTTGTCCGGTCAGCTCGATGCCCGTACCCAGCGCGAGTTGCTGGATGCGGCGGCCAGCATCAAGCACGGCCTCACCGATGCAGATGCCGTTGCCTGCACCTTTGCCGGCTGGCAGGGTACCGTCACCCGCAGCCAGTTTGACGAGCTGATCCAGCCCCTGGTCAAACGCACCCTGCAGGCTTGTCGGCGCGCCCTGCGCGATGCGGGTCTCGAGCAGGAAGAGGTACTGGAAGTGGTGATGGTCGGCGGCTCGACCCGGGTGCCGCTGGTGCGCGAGCGGGTGGGCGAGTTCTTCGGCCGCACCCCCTTGACCAGCATCGACCCGGACAAGGTGGTGGCCATCGGTGCCGCCATCCAGGCCGACATCCTGGTGGGCAACAAGCCCGATGCCGAGATGCTGCTGCTGGACGTCATCCCGCTTTCCCTCGGTCTTGAGACCATGGGCGGCCTCGCCGAGAAGGTGATCCCGCGCAATACCACCATTCCGGTGGCCCGCGCCCAGGAGTTCACCACCTTCAAGGATGGCCAGACCGCGATGGCCATCCACGTGGTGCAGGGGGAGCGCGAGCTGGTGGCTGATTGCCGCTCCCTGGCCCGCTTCACCCTGACTGGCATTCCGCCCATGGCGGCCGGCGCCGCCCACATTCGCGTCACCTTCCAGGTGGATGCGGACGGTCTGCTATCGGTCAGCGCCATGGAGAAATCCTCCGGCGTGCAGGCCGAGATCCAGGTCAAGCCCTCCTATGGACTGGGTGAGGATGACATCCTCAACATGCTGAGCGCCTCCATCGCCAATGCCCAGCAGGACATGGACGCCCGCATGCTGGCGGAGCAGCAGGTCGAGGCCGACCGGGTGGTCGAGAGCCTCAACGCCGCCCTGGCCGCCGATGGCGAGGCTTTATTGAGCCCCGCCGAGCGGGCCGAGCTGGATGCCGCCATCGCCCATCTGCTGACCATGCGCAGCACGGGCACCACCAACCAGATCAAAGAGGCCATCGAGGCAGCGGATGCTGCCAGTGGCGAATTTGCAGCCCGCCGGATGGATGCCTCCATCCGCAAGGTGCTGACCGGACAAAACGTCAACAAGGTGTGATATGCCAAAACTGATTATTCTGCCCCATCCTGAGCTCTGTCCGGACGGCGCAGCCCTCGAAGGCGCGACCGGTGAAACCATTCTGGACATCGCGCTGCGCAACGGCATCGAGATCGAGCATGCCTGCGAGAAGTCCTGTGCCTGTACTACCTGTCACTGCGTGGTGCGGGAAGGGTTCGACTCCCTCGAGCCGAGCGACGAGCTGGAAGACGACATGCTGGACAAGGCGTGGGGGCTGGAGCCGGAATCCCGTCTCAGCTGCCAGGCCAGACTGGCGGACGAGGATCTGGTGGTGGAACTGCCCAAGTACACCCTGAATCTGGCGTCCGAGCGCCACTGATGACCCCTTAATTACACATGAGTGAATTGCGCGTGCAGCATCTCATGGTGCAGTAATGATATGGTGAAGGCCGTGACCCTTGAGGGAGCGGCCTTTTTTGTGCCCGTGATTTCCCTATTCGTTGATGAAAGTGCCAATAAAAAGGAAGCAAGAGAACATGGCTGACATGATGAACGTAAGGTTGTCGTCCCAGGCTGCCGCCGCCCAGTGGGGTGAGGGAGCCCTGCTCAGTTTCAACGGGGACGAGGCCCATCTCCATCTGGCCGCTGGCCAGGAGAAGGAGGCGCTGCGCGCCATCCAGCGCGCTGCCAGACGCCTCGAGTCGAGCGGCATCAAGCGCATCAAGCTGGTGGGCGAGGGGTGGAATGGGGAGCGTCGTTACGCCTTTGCCCAGGGCTTCTATGCCGCCAAGGGGGTTCGCGAGCTCGATCTTGGTGAACAGAGCGAACAGGAAGCGGCCGAACTCGCCGCCTTGCTCAAGGCGACCCACTGGGTGCGCGAGGTGACCAACGGCTGCCCGGAAGCCATCTACCCCATGAGCCTGGCGGAGTCCGCTCTGCTGCTCATTCGCAGCCTCGGCGGTGACAAGGTGACCGCCCGCATCACCGCTGGCGAAGCCTTGCGTGAATCGGGTCATATCGGGATCTGGTCGGTGGGCCGTGGCAGCGAGCGCGAGCCGGTGCTGCTGGAGCTCGACTACAACCCGACCGGGGATGCCAACGCCCCCGTGGTCGCGGCGCTGGTGGGCAAGGGGATCACCTTCGATTCCGGCGGCTACTCCATGAAGTCCTCCGACAACATGCTGCCGATGAAGTCCGATATGGGCGGCGCCGCCATGGTGACCGGCGCCCTGGCGCTGGCCATCAGCCGTGGCCTGAACAAGCGGGTCAAGCTCATCCTCTGCTGCGCCGAGAACCTGGTCTCCGGCCACGCCTTCAAGCTCGGCGACATCCTCACTTATCGCAACGGCATCTCGGTCGAGATCCAGAATACCGACGCGGAAGGTCGCCTGGTGCTGGCAGACGGCCTGCTGGCCGCGAGCGAAAGCGGGGCTGCCTACATCCTCGACGCTGCCACCCTGACCGGCGCCGCCAAGACCGCGCTGGGCCGCGACTACAATGCCGTGTTTGCTCTCGATGAGGCGGAGCAGGTGCGCGCGCTGGCTGCCGCCAACGCCGAAAACGAAAAGGCCTGGCCGCTGCCGCTCGAACCCTGGCACGCAGGCCAGCTCACCTCGGCCTTTGCCGAGCTGGGCAACGTGGCGTCCGCCGAAGGCACTGCCGGTGCCACCACCGCAGCGGCTTTCCTGTCGCGCTTTGTCCGTGACGAAGGCAAGGGCTGGGTGCACCTGGACCTGGCCGCTTCCTATCAGAAGTCGGGCAATGATCTCTGGGCGACCGGTGCCAAGGGCCATGGTCTTCGCACGATTGCCCGCTGGCTGCAGGAGGTGTGCGCATGAACGTCTGGTTGAGCCGAGAGTTTGCACCGGCCGAGTGGGGGGAGGGGGCACTGCTCTCCCACCGTGCCGACGGCATGGTGATCCATCTGGTGAGCGCCACTCCCTTGCTGGATATCCAGCAGGCGGCGCGGCGCCTGTGCAGCCAGGGGATCCAGCAGGTTGTCCTGGCTGGCCACTGGGAGCGGGAGCAGCAGTGGGCTTTTGCCCAAGGGCTGCAGACGCCCAAGGCGGAAGTGGGGTTGCAGTGGGCCACTTCGTCCGAGGAGGACAGGGAGGAGCTGGAGGCGCGCTGGCTGTGCGGGCGCTGGGTGCGGGAGATGACCAACGCCACTCCGGAGCAGCTGGGGCCGCTGGAGCTGGCGGTCGAAGCCGCTGCCTTCCTCACCGAGCTGGCACCGGACCGGATCAGCCATCGCATCCTCAAGGGAGAGGCGCTGCAACAGGCGGGCTGGGTCGGTCTCTATCAAGTGGGTCGTGGCAGTGACCGCGAGCCCGTGATGCTGGAGCTGGATTTCAATCCGGGCAAGGATCCCAAGGCGCCGGTAGCGGCCGCCCTGGTGGGCAAGGGGATCACCTTCGATTCCGGCGGCTACTCCATGAAGACCTCCCAGGGCATGCTGACCATGAAACACGACATGGGCGGTGCCGCCATCGTCACCGGCGCGCTGGCGCTGGCCATTCTGCGTGGCCTCGACAAGCGGGTGAAGCTCATCCTCTGCTGCGCCGAGAACCTGGTATCCGGCCATGCCTACAAGCTGGGTGACATCCTCACCTACAAGAACGGCACCACGGTGGAGGTGGTCAATACCGACGCCGAAGGGCGTCTGATCCTGGCCGACGGCTTGCAACTGGCCGGCGAGTCTGGTGCGCCGCTCATCATCGACGCTGCCACCCTCACCGGGGCGGCCGTGATGGCGCTGGGGGGGCGTTACAACGCCCTGTTTGGCCTCGACAAGGGGCTGGTGAGCCGCGCCATGGCCTATTCGGATGCGGAGCAGGAGCCAGCATGGCCGCTGCCGCTGGAGCCCTGGCATCGCCAGCAGTGCCCGTCCCACTATGCCGACACCGCCAACAGCCGCCCCGTGCCGGGCGGCGGACCGGGGGGGGCCTCCAATGCGGCCGGCTTCCTCTCCCGCTTTGTCCCTGATGAGGGAAGAGGCTGGCTGCATGTCGATCTCGCCGCCTGCTTCAGCGAAAACGGCGACAGTCTGTGGGCGCCCGGGGCCAATACCCTGGGGATGCGCACCATCGCCCATACCCTGCTGGCGGAGACGCGCTGAGTCAGTGAGCGGCATCACAAGGGCACCTCAGGGTGCCCTTTCCAGTGCTGCTTTGCTGAGCAATTGATACGGTTTTGAGGCATTAGCATGCCGATCGTGCGCAAGCGCACATTTTTTCTCTCTGCCCTGGCACAAGATGAGTCACCATGTTGTTTCAAGGATTCTTTTGTTTAACAAAAAGTTGATTTTTTGTGTGTTATTTCGTTTTTTGTTTACGTATAATCGCCGCCGAACATGGATTCCTACAATAAAACTCTGTAGTTAAGGAAAGAACTCAATGGCTATCGAACGTACCTTCTCCATCGTCAAGCCGGATGCGGTCAGCAAGAACCTGATTGGTGCCATTTACAGCCGCTTCGAAAGCGCCGGTCTGAAAGTGGTTGCCGCCAAGATGCTGCACCTGACCAGCGAACAGGCCGCCGGTTTCTACGCCGAGCACCAGGGCAAGCCGTTTTATGATGCTCTGGTCGGTTTCATGACCTCTGGCCCCGTCATGGTACAGGTGCTGGAAGGTGAAGACGCCATCCGCCGTCACCGTGAAATCATGGGCGCCACCAACCCGAAAGAGGCGCTGGCCGGCACCCTGCGCGCCTGCTACGCCGAGAGCATCGATCGCAACGCCGTCCATGGCTCCGATGCCCCGGCCTCTGCCGCCCGTGAAATCGCCTACTTCTTCTCCGACGACGAGATCTGCCCGCGCGGCTGATGTTGTCTGCTGGTGACCAAGGGAGCTTCGGCTCCCTTTTGTTTTTTGGTCATCCTGCCAATATCCACTTATTCTCCAGGTGGAAAGCCAGACCCATTATTTGTACAATGCCGCCCCCTGACGTAGGTCAGCCGATAATTTATGAAGTGTGTGAGCTGAGGCCCCTGATGAGCGAAACAAAAACCAACCTGCTGGATCTCGACCGGGATGCCATGCGTGCCTTCTTCGTCGAGTTGGGCGAGAAGCCGTTCCGGGCAGACCAGATAATGAAGTGGATCTATCACTTCGGTTGTGATGATTTCGATCAGATGAGCAACGTCAACAAGGCGCTGCGCGAGCGGCTCAAGGCCATTGCCGAGATCCGTGCCCCCGAGATCAGCCGTGAACAGCGCTCCGCCGATGGCACCATCAAATGGGCGCTGCAGGTGGGCGATCAGGAGGTGGAGACCGTCTACATTCCGGAAGCGGACCGCGCTACCCTGTGCGTCTCCTCCCAGGTGGGTTGTGCCCTGGCGTGCACCTTCTGCTCCACCGCCCAGCAAGGCTTCAACCGCAACCTGAAAGTCTCCGAGATCATCGGCCAGGTGTGGCGTGCCGCCAAAGTGGTGGGCGGCAAACGCCCCATCACCAACGTGGTGATGATGGGCATGGGTGAGCCGCTGCTCAACCTCGCCAACGTGGTACCTGCCATGAAGCTGATGATGGATGACTTCGGCTTCAGCATCTCCAAGCGCCGCGTCACTCTCTCCACCTCCGGTGTGGTGCCGGCGCTGGACATGCTGGGGGACCAGATCGACGTTGCCCTGGCCATCTCCCTGCATGCACCGAACGACCAGTTGCGTTCCGAGATCATGCCGATCAACGACAAGTACAACATCGAGTCCTTCCTTGCCGGGGTACGCCGCTATCTGGCCAAGTCCAACGCCAACGGCGGCCGGGTGACCGTGGAGTATGTGCTGCTCGATCACATCAACGACGACATGCAGCATGCCCATGAGCTGGCCAAGGTCCTCAAGGAAACCCCTTGCAAGATCAACCTGATCCCGTTCAACCCCTTCCCGGGCAACCCGTTTGGCAAGCCGAGCAACAGCCGTATCGACCGTTTCTCCAAGGTGCTGATGGAATACGGCCTGACCGTCATCGTGCGCAAGACCCGTGGTGACGACATCGACGCCGCCTGTGGGCAGCTGGTGGGGGAGGTGATTGACCGCACCAAGCGCACCATGAAAAATCGGATGCAACAGGATGGGATTTCCGTCAAAATGGTTTAACTCCTAAGCCATTGTATAGACAGGAAATGGATATCCGTACATTGATCGTAGTGGCAGCGCTCTGTGCGCTGCCAGGCTGTGTCACAGAGACCACTTACGCTGGCCAGAATTCGACCCAACGTGAAGTGGGCCCCGACCTCAAGGCCGCCGCCCAGACTCGTCTCGATCTGGGTATCCAGTATCTGCGCCAGGGCAATGCCGAGCAGGCCAAATTCAATCTCGACCGCGCCCTTCAGTACGATCCCAACAATCCTCAGGTCTACATCGGTTTTGCCTATTTCTACCAGCAGGTGTCGGATTTCAAGGCCGCCGAGGCGAGCTACAAGAAAGCGCTGGCCATGGATCCGTCCAATGCTGACGCGATGAACAACTATGGCGCCTTCCTCTGCAACCGTGGCCGCTTCGACGAAGCGGAAAAGGCGTTCTTGCAGGCCGTCAGCCAGCCCGATTACGTGAAGATCGCCGATACCTACGAGAATGCGGCGCTCTGCTCGATGCAAAATCACAGAAATGACAAGGCTGGCGAGTATTATCGTCTGGCCTTGGGGTATAATCCCCGCAATCCTAGGTTATTGCTGGACATGGCCGAGCTTTCCATGAAAGATGGCAAGCTTCCTGATGTCCAGTCTTACCTCGCGCGCTTTGCCGATGTGGCAGAGGAGAACGAGGAGAGCCTCTGGCTCCGGCTGCGGCTGGCCCAGGCCATGGACAAACCGGCATTACTTCACCAATTCGGGACTGAGCTGGTAAGGCAATATCCCACTTCGCAACAAGCCAAGCGTTACTTAGCCAATGACTACTGAACAGCCACACGATTTCCAAGACGACTCCCAGGCAGCGGGCCCAGGCCAGCTGCTGCGCAACGCCCGTGAACAGCTCGGCTGGACCCGGGAACAGGTTGCGTCCCGCATTCACCTTCGTCTGACCCTGATCGCCGCCATCGAAGCGGATACCTATGACAAGCACACGTCCCATACCTTCATTCGTGGCTATCTGCGGGCCTATGCCAAGCTCGTGGGCATCCCCGAGGAGACCATCCTCGCCGCCTACGAAAAGCTGGGGCTGACTCCCCCCGACAACATCGACATGCAGAGCTTCTCCCGTCGCTCCCGCCAGCAGGCCAATGACAGCCGGCTCAAGGTGGTTACCTGGCTGGTGATCCTGGTGCTGATCGGGCTCTCCGTCGCCTGGTGGTGGCAGAGCACGGCGCGCCGCTCCGCCGGTGACGACGCCCTGGCGGCGACCGAGATGAGCGCGACCGTCAATACGCCGGAAGCGAATGTTGCCCCCGCCGTGGAGGTCGCCGAGCCCGTGCTGCCCGCAGCGTCCGATGCCGTGTCCACCCAGGTTGTGGTGAGCGGTGCCACCGCGACCCTGCCTGTGGTCGCTACGGATGCCAGCGCAGCCGTCCCGACGGACGTTTCCGGTGCGGTCTCGACTGCCGAGAGCACGACCACCGAGTCCGCCAAGGCGCCCCAGCTCAAGATGAGCTTCACCGCCGATTGCTGGCTGGACGTCAAGGATGCCAACGGCAAGACCCTGTTCAGCGGTCTGAAGAAGGCGAACGACGAACTGGTACTGGAAGGACCCGAGCCACTCAGATTCATCATTGGCGCGCCCATGGCGGTCAATCTCGAATATCAGGGCAAGTCCTTCGACATGAGCCGTTACAACAACGGCCGGACTGCCCGCTTCACACTGCCGCAGGAGTAATCAGTCCGCCATGTCTGTTCACGAAAAGCCCGCACACGAATCACCCATCGTTCGTCGCAAATCCAGACAGATTATGGTCGGCAACGTACCGGTTGGGGGCGATGCCCCCATCACGGTACAGACCATGACCAACACCAAGACCACGGACGTGGCCGCTACCGTCGAGCAGATCCAGCGGATCGAGCGGGTCGGCGCCGACATCGTCCGGGTCTCCGTCCCCACCATGGAGGCGGCGGAAGCGTTCAAGCTCATCAAACAGCAGACCCGCATCCCCATTGTGGCCGACATCCACTTCGACTACCGCATCGCCCTCAAAGTGGCCGAGTACGGGGCCGACTGCCTGCGCATCAACCCGGGCAACATCGGCAACGAAGAGCGGGTGCGTGCGGTGGTGGATTGTGCCCGTCACTACAACATCCCCATCCGCATCGGCGTCAACGGCGGTTCCCTTGAGCGTGATCTCCAGGAGAAATACGGCGAGCCGACCCCGGAGGCGCTGCTGGAGTCCGCCATGCGCCACGTGGATTACCTGGATCGCCTCGACTTCCAGAACTTCAAGGTGAGCGTCAAGGCGTCCGATGTCTTCCTGGCGGTCGGTGCCTATCGCCTGCTGGCCAAGCAGATCGATCAACCCCTGCATCTGGGCATCACGGAAGCGGGCGGTTTTCGCGCCGGCGCGGTCAAGTCCGCCATCGGCCTTGGCATGTTGCTGAGCGAAGGGATTGGCGACACCCTGCGCATCTCCCTGGCCGCCGATCCGGTGGAAGAGGTGAAGGTGGGCTTCGACATCCTCAAGTCCCTGCGCATCCGTTCCCGCGGCATCAACTTCATCGCCTGTCCCTCCTGCTCCCGTCAGGAGTTCGACGTCATCGGCACGGTCAACGCCCTGGAAGAGCGGCTCGAAGACATCATCACCCCGATGGATGTCTCCATCATCGGCTGTGTGGTGAACGGTCCAGGGGAGGCGCTGGTTTCCGATCTCGGCCTTGCGGGCGCCGCCAACAAGAGTGCCTTCTACGAGGGGGGCCAGCGGGTCGACCGGCTCGACAACAAGGATTTGATCCCGACTCTGGAGCGTCGCATCCGTGCCCGGGCCGCCATGCTGGATCCGGCCAACCAGATCCAGGTGGACAAAGGTTGAACCATGACGGGGCCACCTGGGGTGGCCCCGGCTTTAGGTTGTTGATTTTACATCCCGCATCCGGGCACCCGATTTTACCTCGGGGTCGAAAATCCCTATAATGCGGCCAAATTTTACCTCTTTTTCTCGAGTATCAACGTGGCAAAACAGATCCAAGCTATTCGCGGTATGAATGATTGCCTGCCGGAGCAGAGCCCGGTATGGCAGAAAGTAGAACAGATCCTGCGCCAGGTCGTGGCCAGCTATGGCTACAGCGAAGTGCGCATGCCCATCGTCGAGCAGACCCATCTGTTCAAGCGTGCCATCGGTGAAGTGACCGACGTGGTCGAAAAAGAGATGTACACCTTTGAAGACCGCAACGGCGACAGCCTGAGCCTGCGTCCGGAAGGGACCGCCAGTTGTGTGCGTGCCGGCATCGAGCACGGTCTGCTTTACAACCAGGAACGCCGGATGTGGTACATGGGCCCCATGTTCCGTCACGAGCGTCCCCAGAAAGGTCGCTATCGCCAGTTCCACCAGTTCGGGGTCGAGCTGTTCGGCATCAACGGGCCGGACATCGATGCCGAGCTCATCATGCTGACTCACCGCCTGTGGCGTCTGTTCGGCATCAGCGATCACGTCACCCTGCAGCTCAACACCCTCGGTCAGAGCAGCGAACGTGCCGCCTATCGCGATGCCCTGGTCGCCTATCTGGAACAGTACAAGAGCGAGTTGGACGAAGAGAGCCAGCGCCGCATGTACAGCAACCCCCTGCGGGTGCTCGACTCCAAGGACGAAAAAGTGCAGGCCATCCTGGCGGGTGCCCCCCGTCTGTTCGACCACCTGGGCGAAGAGAGCCTGGCTCACTTCGAAGGGCTCAAGCGCCTGCTCACGGCGGCCGGCATCCAGTTCGAGGTGAACGAGCGTCTGGTGCGCGGCCTCGACTACTACAACCTGACCGTGTTCGAGTGGGTGACCAACAGCCTGGGGGCCCAGGGCACCGTCTGTGCCGGTGGTCGCTACGACGGCCTGGTGGAGCAGCTCGGTGGCCAGCCGACCCCGGCGGTGGGCTTTGCCATGGGCATGGAGCGTCTGGTGCTGATGCTTGAAACCCTCGAACTCAATGCTGACATCCGCCCGGCGGTGGATGTCTATCTCTGCATGGTGGGTGAGGGGACCGAGCAGGCTGGCTTTGCCCTGGCCGAGCGCCTGCGCGATGCTCTGCCGGACTTGCGCCTCATGAGCCACTGCGGCGGCGGCAACTTCAAGAAACAACTCAAGCGTGCCGACAAGAGCGGCGCGGCCATTGCCCTGATCCTTGGGGAGACCGAGGTGCAAAGCGGGGAGATCACCATCAAATATCTGCGTGGCCAGGCCGAGCAACAGACCGTCTCGGTCGATGCCGCCATCGCCCTGCTGGCAGCGAAAGGAGAGTAAGCTGTGGAAGTGTATACCACTGAAGAACAACAGGTTGAGGTCATCAAGAGCTGGTGGAAAGAGAACGGCACCTCGGTGATCGCAGGAACTGTTATCGGTCTGGTCGGCCTCTTTGGCTGGCGCTACTACAACGAGATGCAGCAGAACAACCAGGAAGCCGCCTCCCAGGCTTACAACGAGATGACCGCCCAGCTGGCCAGGGGGGACGACGCCGCCCTGGAGCAGGCAAAGAGCTTCATTACCGCTCACAAGGGTGACGCCTATGCCGAGCTGGCTGCCCTACAACTGGCCGCGGCCGCCGTCAAGGCGGGCAAGCTGGATCTGGCTGCCGAGCAGCTGACCCAGGTGGCCGCCAGTGGCGATGACAGCATCAAGCCCATCGCCGCCCTGCGTCTGGCCCGGGTCCTGAGCGATCAGGGCAAGGCTGACGAGGCCCTGGCCCAGCTTGGCAAGATCAACAACGACGCCTTCAAGGCCCAGGTGGCGGAAGTGCGCGGCGACATCCTGCAAAAGCAGGGCAAGGCCGAAGAAGCGCGTGATGCCTATCAGGCAGCGGCGGATGCCGGCGGCCTGCAGAGCAGCGCCGAACTCAAGCTGAAGATGGATGATCTGGCGCTGCCAGCCGTCACTGCGGGCGAGGCTCCGGATGCGTAATCTGTACAAGCGAATGGCGCTGGGGGTGGCTGTCTCCTTCGCCTTGCAGGGGTGCTCCCTGTTCAGTTCGGAAGAGGATCTCAACCCCATGGCGCCCCTGCCCAAGGTCGAGTCCGCGTTCACTGCCGATACCGCCTGGTCCTCCTCGGTCGGGGATGGCATCGGCAACTTCTACTCCCAGCTCAAGCCGGTGGTGGAAGAGGACCGCATCTATGCAGCGGCCCGCGATGGCGATGTGACCGCCTTCGAGCGCGAGAGCGGCAAGGAGCTGTGGAGCGTGGATCTGGCAGATCTGCCCATCAACGCCGACAAGCGCAGCGCCCGTCTCTCCGGCGGCCTGGTTTCCCGCTACGGCAAGCTGTTCCTCGGGTCCGAAAACGGGGTGGTCTACGCCCTGAACGAGGCCAACGGCGAAGTGCTGTGGCAGACCACGGTGCCGGGGGAAGTGGTGGCGAGCCCCGCCGTCGAGGATGGCCGCGTGGTGGTGCTGACCACCTCCGGTCGCCTGGTGGCGCTCGATACCGACGAGGGCAAGCTGCAGTGGACCCTGTCCGAAGAGCAACCGCCCCTGACCCTGCGCAGTGCCGGCGCCCCCATCATCACCAACGGTGCCGTCATCTATGGCCGCGCCGATGGCAAGGTGGGCATCGCCCTGCTGAGCAACGGCCAGCCTGTGCGTCAATCCAAGGTGGCTGACCCGCGCGGCGCCACCGAACTGGATCGGATGGTGGACGTCGATGCCAGCCCGCTGATTGCCGGTGATGAGCTCTACGCCATCGCCTACAACGGTCAGTTGATGGCGCGCAAGCTGATGAGCGGCGACGAAGTGTGGAAGCGCAAGTATTCCGGTTATCGCGACATGGCGGTGACCGGCAATGCCATCGTGCTGACCGACAGCCGCAGCCATCTGTTTGCGGTCGATCGTCGCAACGGTCTCGAGCTGTGGTCCAACACCCAGCTGGAAAACCGCACCGTGACCGCCCCCGTCATCCTGGGTGACTATGTGGTGGTCGGCGATGTGGAAGGTTACCTGTATTGGCTGGACCGTACCGACGGGACCATCAAGGCCATGCAGCAGCTCGACAGCAGTGGTCTCTATGCCGCTCCGCTGGTGGAGGGTGACACCCTGTATGTGCAGAGCCGTGACGGCAAGTTGTACGCCCTCAAGCGTCCTTGATCGTCCGATAATGTGAATATCCGGCTCCTGGTCTTCGGACCCGGAGCCTTTGTCGTCTTGAGAATGAGGCTTTTATGACTCCTGTAGTTGCCCTGGTGGGCCGCCCCAACGTGGGGAAATCCACCCTGTTTAACCGCCTGACCCGTACCCGGGATGCCCTGGTTGCCGACTTCCCCGGCTTGACCCGGGACCGCAAATATGGCCAGGCGAAGCTGGGCGAGCTGGAATTTATCGTGGTCGATACCGGCGGTATCGATGGCACCGAGGAGGGGATCGAGCTGAAGATGGCCGAGCAGTCCCTGCTGGCCATCGAAGAGGCCGATGTGGTGCTCTTCATGGTGGATGCCCGTGCCGGTCTCACCGCGGCGGATCAGGCCATCGCCGAGCACCTGCGCAAGACCCACAAGAAGGTGTTTCTGGTGGCCAACAAGACCGACGGCATCGACGGTGACTCCGCGGTGTCCGAGTTCTACGGTCTGGCCCTGGGCGAGGTCTACCAGATGGCGGCCGCCCACGGCCGTGGCGTACTGAGCCTGCTGGAGCTGGCCCTGGCCCCCCACCTCGAGACCCTGGTCGGCTCTGCCACCGAGGCACAAGAGGAAGAGGAGCTGGAGGAGTTCGACGAAGAGGCCCTGCTGCGCATGGTGGCTGCCGGTGAGCTCGACACCCGGGAAGATACCAAGGAGACGCCGTTCGCCGACCTGCCCATCAAATTTGCTATCGTCGGTCGTCCCAACGTCGGCAAGTCGACCCTGACCAACCGCATGCTGGGTGAAGATCGGGTCATCGTCTACGACATGCCGGGGACCACCCGCGACTCCGTCTACATCCCCATGGAGCGCGACGATCAGAAATACGTGGTCATCGACACCGCCGGCGTGCGTCGCCGTGGCAAGGTGCACGAGACGGTGGAGAAGTTCTCCGTCATCAAGACGCTCAAGGCGATTGAAGATGCCAACGTCTGCCTGCTGGTCATTGACGCCCGGGAGACCATCACGGATCAGGACTTGAGCATCCTCGGCTTCGTGCTCAACAGCGGCCGCTCCGTGGTACTGGTGGTCAACAAGTGGGACGGCCTGGATCAGAAGGTGAAAGAGGACGTCAAGAACGAGCTGGACAGACGCCTGGGCTTCATCGACTTCGCCCGGGTGCACTTCATCTCCGCCCTGCACGGCAGTGGCGTCGGTCACCTGTTCGAATCCATCAACGAGGCTTACGAGTCCGCGACCCGCCGCACCAGCACCGCCATGCTGACCCGCATCATGCAGATGGCCCAGGAAGATCACCAGCCGCCCATGGTGAATGGTCGCCGGGTCAAGCTGAAGTATGCCCACGCCGGTGGCTACAACCCGCCGCGCATCGTGATCCACGGCAACCAGTTGAATGACCTGCCGGACTCCTACAAGCGCTACCTCATCAACTACTTCCGCAAGTCGTTGAAGATCATGGGGACGCCGATCCGGGTGGAGTTCCAGGAGTCGGTCAACCCGTTCGAGGGCAAGAAGAACACCCTGACCCTGAGCCAGGAACGCCAGCGCAAGCGCCTGCTCAAGGCCAAAGCGAAGAAATAAAGCCCTGCGGCTGCCCTTACCGGCAGCCGTTTTTCTTGATGGCCCTCCTCAAGGCAGACAAACCAGGGGAGGGGCTGCGAGTGACGCCGGTGCACAGTGACGTAAAGAGGAGTCGAGAAGAGAATGAACACGCTGACCTGCCCTGCCTGTCAGGGCGAACTGGACAGCCGCAGCCGCGAGACGACGTGTGGCCAGTGTCAGGCCCGTTATCGCATCCGGGCCCTGTGTCCTGCCTGCGGGCAGGAGCTGGAGCGGCTTCGGGCTTGCGGCGCGGTAGATTATTTTTGCAACCACTGCAACACCCTGGTCTCCAAGCGCACCGTTCTATTTGAGGCGCAGCCTGACAAGGCATAAAAAAACCCGGCTGATGCCGGGTTTATACTGTGTGCTCCGCTATCAGCAGCGTGAAGGAGCGGTTTCTGTGCCAGATCTTGCGTTTCATGTCGGCCAGCTTGAGCTTGCGTCTCGGGCTCCAGGCACATTTGGTTTTTCGGGCCAATATGGCTCTTCTGCGTGCTCGCATCCTGTTCTCCTCCCTGGTCTTGCGTGGGGCCGAAAGGGCCCTTGGCAGGAACTGCAACGCAATGAATACATTGCAATAAGTTCGCTCCAGCGCCCCTCGTATACCCAAGGATGGTAACAGAGAACAGGGCAGGAAAACACACCCCTGGCGAGGCTAGGGGGTGATGATCTGTTTGACCACTTCGGCGATGATGGCCGGACGCTGTGCCGGCACGTCCGGCTCGCTGCTGTCGTCCTCGTCCAGCTCCTCCCGACGATGGGCCTTCTGCTGTTCATTGTCGAGCCAGAGCAGGCTCTGGTAGTACTGGCGCACGTTGTTGACATAGTTGCGCGCCTCGCCGCCACGGGCATAGCCATAGCGCACCTTGCGATGCCAGCGTGACTGTTGCAACAGGGGCAGCACCTCTTTCACGTCGCTCCAGGCGTCCGGATTCTTGCCCAGCTCCTTGGTCAGGCGGCGGGCATCCATCATGTGGCCGTAGCCGATGTTGTAGGCGGTGAGGGCAAACCACACTTTCTCGTCCGCCGGGACCGAGTCGGGCACCTTCGCCATCATCTCCTGCAGGTAGCGGGCGCCCCCTTTGATGCTCTCTTCCGGGTGGGTGCGATCGTTTACCCCCATAGCCTTGGCGGTCGGGCCGGTGAGCATCATCATGCCGCGCACTCCGGTGTAGGAGCGTGCCTGGGGATCCCAGTGGGATTCCTGATAGCTGATGGCGGCCAGCAGCCGCCAGTCGATATCCTTGGCGTGGGTCTGGAACAGCGCCTGGTACTTGGGCAGCAGGCTCTTGGCCCGTTGTAGGAAGGTACGGGTGTCGACGAAGTCGAAGTTCTGCACGTGGCCGAAGTACTTCTCGTCGAGCTTGGCGATGGCGCCATCCATGAAGCGCTGACCGAAGAAGTCGATGATGCTGGCGTAGAGGCTGTCGTCGGGCAGCTTGGTCATGGCCCAGGCCACGGTCTGCTTGCTGGCGAGGGTCAAGCCCTCGGTGAGTTCGGGGTAGTAGCGCTGGGTACGGGCCAGTATGGTGTCCTGCACCACCGTGTAGTCCACCTTGCCGTCGGCCACCTGCTTGAGCAGCTCTTCCACGTCCGCATCCCGATTGGTGCTCCACTTCAGGTTGGGGTACTGCTTGGCCAGCTCCTTCATCAGGTCCTCGCCGGTGGAGCCCGCCGGCACCACTATGCTGCCCTTGATGTCACCGAGGTTCTTGGGCCTGGGGGAGCCGTTGCGATAGACCAGCTTGGGGGAGACCTGGTAGAAGCCGGGGCCGAAGCGGAACAGCTTGCGCCGCTCCGGGGTCACGACGATGGCGGCGGCGGCGAGATCCAGCTTGCCCTTTTGCAGTTGCTCGACCAGCTCGGCGGTGCTGTAGGCCGGTACTATGGTCAGCTTGACCCCCAGCCAGTCGGCGTAAAGCTGCGCCAGCTCGTAGTCGAACCCCAGTGCGGTGTCGTCACGCTGGTAATAGGAAGTGGGGCCATAGAGGGTGCCAACCCGGATCTCGCCTCGCTGGCGGATCTGCTCCAGTTGGCTGGAGGGGTGGTAGAAGTCGCAACCGGCCAGGGCCAGCGTCAACATCATCCCGATGAACAGTCGAAAAATGCAGCGCAAGTAGGTGAGTACCCTTGTTGAAAAAAACGGCATTTGTCAAAAAAGAGGCACCTTTATACCAGAGAGTATGAAGGGAGTCACACCGCGCGAGATGAGAAAAACGTTTGTTCAGGATGGGCCTGATCCCTATAATACGCGCGTCTCAAATCCCCCCACACTCTAAAACTTGGTGAGAAAGGTATATGGAAATCTTGCGTGGTGCCCCAGCACTGTCTGAGTTTCGTGTCCACAAGCTGCTGCAGAGCTGCGCACAGAGAGGAGTAGAGATAGCAAGCGTCTATGCGGAATACGTGCATTTTGCCGAGCTGACGAGCCCGCTGTCGCCCCCCGAGCGAGCGACCTTGGGCCAGCTTCTGCGCTACGGCCCGACCATCCCGGAACACACCCCCAGCGGTCAGCTGTTCCTCGTTACCCCCCGCCCCGGCACTATCTCCCCCTGGTCTTCCAAAGCAACCGACATCGCCCACAACTGCGGCCTGAAACAGGTCAAGCGGCTGGAGCGCGGCATTGCCTATTACGTGCAGGCCAAGGGTGAGCTGAGCGTGGCCCAGCGCAGCGAGATCGCGGCCCTGCTGCACGATCGCATGATGGAAGTGGTCTTTGCCGAGATGAACGAGGCCGCCGCCCTGTTTGCTCACCACGAGCCGCGCCCCTTTACCCAGGTAGATGTGCTGGGTGGTGGTCGCGCCGCCCTGGAAGAGGCCAACGTGACCCTGGGTCTGGCCCTGGCCGATGACGAAATAGATTACCTGGTGACCAACTTCACCCGGCTGGGTCGCAATCCCAACGACATCGAGCTCTACATGTTTGCCCAGGCGAACTCCGAGCACTGCCGCCACAAGATCTTCAACGCCGACTGGACCATCGACGGTGAACAGCAGCCCAAGTCGCTGTTCAAGATGATCAAGAACACCTTCGAGCAGACGCCGGATCATGTCCTGTCTGCCTACAAAGACAACGCCGCGGTGATGGAAGGCAGCCAGGGTGGCCGCTTCTTCCCGAGCCCCGCCAACGGTGAGTACCAGTATCACCAGGAGCGTGTCGACATCCTGATGAAGGTGGAGACCCACAACCACCCGACCGCCATCTCTCCCTTCCCGGGTGCCGCCACCGGCTCCGGCGGCGAAATCCGCGACGAGGGTGCGACAGGCCGTGGCGCCAAGCCCAAGGCGGGCCTGGTGGGCTTCTCCGTCTCCAACCTGCGCATCCCCGGTTTCGAGCAGCCCTGGGAGCAGGACTTCGGCAAGCCGAGTCGCATCGTCAGTGCCTTTGACATCATGCAGGAAGGCCCCCTTGGCGGCGCCGCCTTCAACAACGAATTCGGTCGCCCTGCCATCCTGGGTTACTTCCGTACCTTCGAAGAGCAGGTGCCGAGCCACAACGGCGTCGAGGTGCGCGGCTACCACAAGCCCATCATGCTGGCGGGCGGTATCGGCAACATCCGCAGCGAGCACGTCCAGAAAGGGGAGATCCCGGTGGGGGCTGCCCTCATCGTGCTGGGTGGTCCGGCCATGAACATCGGCCTGGGTGGCGGCGCAGCCTCCTCCATGGCGTCCGGTCAGTCTGCCGAAGATCTCGACTTCGCCTCCGTGCAGCGTGACAACCCCGAGATGGAGCGTCGCTGCCAGGAAGTGATTGACCGCTGCTGGCAACTGGGGGACGACAACCCGATTGTCTTCATCCACGACGTGGGCGCCGGTGGTCTCTCCAACGCCATGCCGGAGCTGGTGAGCGACGGGGAGCGCGGTGGTCGCTTCGACTTGCGTGCCATTCCGAACGACGAGCCGGGCATGAGCCCGCTGGAAGTCTGGTGCAACGAATCCCAGGAGCGCTATGTGCTGGCCGTGGCCCAGGACAAGCTGCCTCTGTTCAAGGCCCTGTGCGAGCGCGAACGCGCCCCCTATGCCGTCATCGGCACCGCCACCGAAGAGAAGCATCTCACTCTCTCTGATGATCACTTTGACAACCAGCCCATCGATCTGCCGCTGGACGTGCTGCTTGGCAAGGCACCCAAGATGCACCGCGACGTGCAGAGCCTGCCCGCCCAGGGCAAGGCGCTGCAACTGGACGGCATCACCCTCAGCGACGCCGCAGAGCGCGTGCTGCGCCTGCCGACCGTGGCGGAGAAGTCCTTCCTCATCACCATCGGCGATCGCACCGTAACGGGCCTCGTCAACCGCGACCAGATGGTCGGCCCCTGGCAGATCCCGGTGGCTGACTGCGCCGTCACCGCCGCGACCTACGACAGCTACCACGGTGAAGCCATGTCCATGGGCGAGCGCACCCCGGTGGCGCTGCTCTCTCACGCCGCCTCCGCCCGCATGGCGGTGGCCGAGGCTCTGACCAACCTGGCACCGGCCAATATCGGCTCCCTCAAGCGGGTCAAGCTCTCCGCCAACTGGATGTCTGCCGCCGGTCACCCGGGGGAAGATGCGGGCCTCTACGAAGCCGTGAAAGCGGTGGGCGAGGAGCTCTGCCCGGCCCTTGGCATCACCATCCCGGTGGGCAAGGACTCCATGTCCATGAAGACCCGCTGGCAGCAGGACGGCGAGGAGCGCAGCGTCACCTCGCCGCTCTCCCTGCTCATCTCCGCCTTTGCCCGGGTCGAGGACGTGCGCAATACCGTGACCCCGCAACTGCGCACCGATCTCGGTGAGACCGACCTTATCCTCATCGACCTTGGCAACGGCAAGCAGCGCCTCGGCGCCTCGGCCCTGGCCCAGGTTTACCGCCAGCTTGGGCAAAGTGCCCCGGATCTGGACAACCCGGTCCAGCTCAAGGGCTTCTTCAACGCCATCCAGGCGCTGGTGGCGGATCGCAAGCTGATTGCCTACCACGACCGCTCCGACGGCGGCCTCTTCGTCACCCTGACCGAGATGGCGTTTGCCGGTCACTGCGGCCTCGACATCCAGCTCGACCGCGTGGGTGGCGACCTGCTGCCGGCCCTGTTCAACGAGGAGCTGGGTGCCGTCATCCAGGTTCGTCGCGAAGACAAGGAAGCGGTGATGACCCTGCTGGCCGGTCACGGTCTGGCAGCCTGCTCCCATGTGCTGGGCACGGTGCGCGAAGACGACCTCATTCTGTTCCAGCGTGCCGGCAGCGAAGTGTATCGCGCCAGCCGCACCGCCCTTCGCACCATCTGGGGCGAGACCAGCTGGCAGATGCAGCGCCTGCGTGACAACCCGGAGTGTGCCGATCAGGAGCATGCCGCCCGCCAGGACGCCACCGATCCGGGTCTGCAGGCCAGGCTCACCTACAACCCGTCCGACGACGTGGCCGCGCCCTATATCGCTCGCGGGGTTTCTCCCCGTCTGGCGGTGCTGCGCGAGCAGGGGGTCAACTCCCACGTGGAGATGGCGGCCGCCTTTGACCGCGCCGGCTTCACCGCTGTCGACGTGCACATGAGCGACATCCTCGAGGGGCGCATCAAGCTGGAAGATTTCCAGACCCTGGTGGCCTGTGGCGGCTTCTCCTACGGGGACGTGCTGGGGGCGGGGGAAGGCTGGGCCAAGTCCATCCTGTTCAACGACAACGCCCGTGAGCAGTTCCAGCGCTTCTTCGAGCGCGGCGATACCCTCTCCCTGGGGGTGTGCAACGGTTGCCAGATGATGTCCAACCTGCGCGACCTCATCCCGGGGGCGGATCTCTGGCCGCGCTTCGTGCGCAACCGCTCCGAGCGCTTCGAGGCGCGCTTCAGCCTGGTGGAAGTGCAGGACTCCCCGTCCGCCTTCTTCGCCGGGATGGCGGGCTCCGTGATGCCGATTGCCGTCTCCCACGGGGAAGGGCGCGTGGAAGTGCGCGATGCCGCTCACCTGGCTGCGCTGCAACAGAGCGGTCTGGTGGGGCTGCGTTTCGTGGACAACCGCGGCAACGTCACCGTGCAATACCCGGCCAACCCCAACGGCTCCCCTGACGGTATCACCGCGGTGACCAGTGCGGACGGCCGCGCCACCATCATGATGCCGCACCCGGAGCGGGTGTTCCGCACCGTGGCCAACTCCTGGCACCCGGACAACTGGGGAGAGGATGGCGCTTGGATGCGCATGTTCCGCAATGCTCGGGTTCGCCTGGGTTAAGCGCCAGCAAGAAACCAAAAACCGGCCCCAGTGGCCGGTTTTTTTATGGGCATGGGTCTGAGAATGGGGAGGGCAGGAGGAGACGATCACGATGGGGGCGAGGCCATCTTCAGCTCGCTGCTCCGCCAGCTGCTTGCTGGAGGATATGGGATGGATTGAGGGGAGCGATCTGGTATCGCCTGCCAGACGAGCAAGCCGGACCGGGCCTTGGCGGACATAAAAAACCGGCCACGGAGGCCGGTTTTGCTGTGTGAACTGAACCTGAGGCTAGCGCAGCACCACGTGCTGGAAGCCCTGCACCAGGCTGATGACGGGCTGGGGGTAGATGCCGAGCAATACCACCAGAATGGCGGAGAGCAGCACCACCAGGCCCCCGGAGGAGAAGGCCCAGTCGGCCCTGGCATCGCGCAGTTGCATGCCGGGTTCACGCAGGTAGAGGGTGACCATGACCCGCAGGTAGTAGTAGAGCCCCAGGGCACTGCCGAGCACGATGGCGCCACTGAGCCACCACAGCTTGGCATCGACGGTGACGCCGATGAGGTAGAACTTGCCGATGAAGCCCAGCGTCATGGGGATACCGGCCAGCGAGAGCATCATCACCGTCATCACCGCCGTCAGATAGGGGCGCTTCCAGAACAGACCGCGATAGCTGTGCAGGGAGTCCGCATCCTTGCCGCGATAGGGGCTGGACATCATGCTGATGACGCCGAAGGCACCCAGGCTGGTGAACAGGTACATCAGCAGGTAGACACCCGCCGCTTCCACCGGCATCTCGCCGAGGCGGCTTGCCACCACCACCGCCAGCAGATAGCCGAAGTGGGAGATGGAGGAGTAACCCATCATCCGCTTGATGTTGGTCTGGATCAGCGCCAGGAGGTTGCCGACCACGATGGAGACGACCGCCATGGCCGCCAGCAGCCAGTGGATCATGGGATCCGAGGTGGCGGGTACTGCCAGGTAGAAGCGCAGCAGCACGCAGAACACCGCTATCTTGCTCACTGTGGCGAGGAAGGTGGCCACCGGTGCCGGCGCCCCTTCATAGACGTCCGGGGTCCAGAGGTGGAAGGGGGCGAGGGACAACTTGAACGCAAAGCCGACCAGCATCAGGCCAAAGCCCCCCATCAGCAGCGGATGGTGAGCCGGGCTCTGGGCCAGGGTCACACCGAGATCGCTGAAGCTCAGGCTTCCGGCCTGGGCGTAGAGCAGTGCCATGCCGAACAGCAGGAAGGCGGTGGCACTGGCGGAGAGCACCATGTACTTGATGCTGGCTTCCAGCGAGCGCCGCTCGCGATAGGCATACCCCACCAGACCGAACATGGGCAGGGTCAGCATCTCGATCCCGATGAAGAGCGAGGCGAGGTGACGGGAGGCCGCCAGCACCAGACCACCGGCGGTGGCGATGAGCAGCAGCAGGTAGAACTCTTCCCGGTTGTCCGGATAGCCCTTGAGCCAGGTGCGACCGAAGGTGCAGGTGGCCAGGGCCCCGATGAGCACCAGCCCCATGTAGAAGACCGCGTAAGCGTCCACTTGCAGCAGGGGAGTGACCCCCTGATCCCCTTGGGCCATCACGATGGGCAGGGAGAAGAGCGCGAGGTTGAGGCCGATGATGGTGACCACGAAGGCGGTGTCGTCACAGCGCTTCCAGGCGATGGCCAGCATCAGGGCCACCATGGCCCCCGTGGTCAGCAACAGGGGCAGCAGGGCCAGCAGTTGAGAAACAGTAAACGTCATGACAGTGCTCCCGACATGGACAAGGAAGGCGAAAGAGAAAGCATCATTGCAGCGCCCCCGTGCCCGGCAGCGCGTACCAGTGCAGCACGCTCAGGAGGCTGCTGCTGGCGGTGTCGAGCACCGGCTGGGGATAGAGACCGAGCAGCACCAAGAGGCCGGCGATGGTCAGCATCATGGTCAGTTCCCGGGTATCCAGCCCCTTGAGCATGCTCTCCTCCCGGGGCGTCCCGAAGCAGGCCCGCTGCAGCATGATGAGGGAGTAGACCGAGGCCAGCACCAGCCCGAAGGTGGCGATGACGGTGATAACGGGGGCCACCTGGAAGCTGCCGATGAGGATCAGGAACTCGCCGACGAAGTTGCCGGTCCCCGGCATCCCGAGGGATGCGACGGAGAAGAACAGCATCACGCCGGGCAGGTAGCGCAACCGTCCCCAGAGACCGCCCATCTGGCGCAGATCCCGGGTGTGCAGGCGCTCGTAGAGCTGGCCGCACAGGATGAAGAGGCCGGCGGCCGAGAGCCCGTGGGCAATCATCTGTACCACTGCCCCTTGCAGGGCGAGCTCGCTGCCGGAGTAAATGGCGATCATCACGAAGCCCATGTGGGAGATGCTGGTGTAGGCAACCAGCCGCTTGATATCGGTCTGGGCAAAGGCCAGCAGGGCGCCATAGACGATGCCGATGAGGCCGAGCACCATGGCGTAGGGGGCAAACTCGGCGGACGCCTCGGGGAAAAGCGGCAGAGTGAAGCGCAGCAGGCCGTAGGCCGCGGTTTTCAGCAAGATGCCCGCCAAGTCCACGGAGCCTGCGGTGGGCGCCTGGCTGTGGGCATCAGGGAGCCAGCCATGGAGCGGCACCAGGGGCATCTTGACCGCGAAGGCGATGAAGAAGCCCAGCATCAGCAGCCACTGTACCGTGCTGCTCATGGGGGTGTTGAGCAGCTCCTGATAGTTGAAGGTGAAGACACCGGTGGCGGCGTGGTGGGTCAGTACCAGGCCCAGGATGGCCACCAGCATGATGAGGCCGCTCGCCTGGGTGTAGATGAAGAACTTGGTGGCGGCGTTGATGCGCGACTTGCCATCGGTGACCGAGTGGCCCCAGAGCGCAATCAGGAAGTACATCGGCACCAGCATCATCTCCCAGAAGAAGAAGAAGAGGAACAGATCCACCGCCATGAAGACGCCGAGCACGCCCCCCAGGATCCACAGCAGGTTCAGGTGGAAGAAGCCGATGCGCTGGACGATCTCCTTCCAGGAACAGAGGATGGCCAGCACGCCGATGAAGCTGGTGAGGATCACCATCAGGAGCGACAGCCCGTCCACGGCGAGGTGCAGGGAGATGCCGAAGCGGGGGATCCAGGGTTGTTGCCACTCGGCTGCCCAGACGGGGAGGCCGGGGTTGGCGAGGGTGAAGTCACCACCGAGCCAGATGGCGCTGGAGAGCACCAGACAGGCGCTCATGGAGGCGAGGGCCACCCAGCGGACAAACTGTCCGCCGAGCCGCTCCATCTGCCAGCAGAGCAAGCCGCCGATGAAGGGAATTAGCAAGATCCAGAGTAAGGTCACGATATCAGCTCTCATCTAGGTTCTAGTCGGGCAGGCGCTGAGCCTGCCACACAATATTGGGCTCATGGATCAGCCGAGCAGCAGCAGGGCCAGGATCAGGGCGGCGCCCATCCCCATGGAGGCTGCGTACCAGCGTAACTTGCCGGAGACGGTCCAGGCCAGCAGCTGATGCCCCCCCTGGGCCAGCACGGCGGGCAGGTTCATCATCCTGTCCAGCGGATCCTTGCCGAGCAGGCGAGTCGCCAGCAGGTAGGGCTTGACCCAAATCAGGTCATAAAGCCAGTCAAAGCCCCAGGCATTGAACCAGAGGGTGGACAGAGCCCGCCCCGGTGCGCTCTGTGCGATCCCCTTCGCCAGGCGACGTTCGCCGAGGAAGAGGAAGGCGGCCAGCGCAATGCCTGCCACGGCGATGACGCCGGAGAGGATCTCGAGGCCATGGCGTCCCTCTTCGATGTGATCTCCCGGGCCGGCCGGCAGCACTCCTGCCAGCGGTGGCACGATGAGGGCGCCGACTCCGGTGGAGAGCACCAGCAGCACCAGCAGTGGCAAATGGTGGGCAAGGCCCTGTCCGGCGTGAGCCTGGGTCTGCTCCTTGCCGTGGAAGGCGATGAAGATGAGGCGGAAGGTGTAGAGGGAGGTGAGGAAGGCACCACCCAGACCGGCCCACAGCAGGGCGCTCTGGCCACTGGCCTGCACCTGCCAGAGGATGGCGTCTTTACTGTAGAAACCGGCGGTCACCAGTGGCAGCGCGGCCAGGGCCGAGCCCCCCACCAGGAAGCAGGCGTAGACCAGCGGCAGCGATTTGCGCAGGCCTCCCATCTTGAAGATGTTCTGCTCGTGGTGGGTCGCAACGATGACGGCCCCGGCGGAGAGGAACAAGAGCGCCTTGAAGAAGGCGTGGGTCATCAGGTGGAAGATGGCCCCTTCCCAGGCACCGACCCCCAGGGCCAGGAACATGTAGCCTATCTGGCTCATGGTGGAGTAAGCCAGGATCCGCTTGATGTCGGTCTGCACCAGGGCGGCAAAACCGGCCAGCACCAGGGTGATGGCACCGACCAGCGCCACCAGATGGAGGATCTCCGGGGCCAGCAGGAAGAGGCCGTGGGTGCGGGCGATGAGGTAGACACCGGCGGTCACCATGGTGGCGGCGTGGATCAGTGCCGAGACCGGGGTCGGGCCCGCCATGGCGTCCGCCAGCCAGGTCTGCAGGGGCAGCTGGGCGGATTTGCCGACCGCGCCGCCGAGCAGCATGAGGCAGGCGAACGACAGGGCAGGGGAGCCGTCGGCAAACATCGCAGGGGCTCGCACCAGCAGCTCGTGAATGTTGAGGGTGCCGAGCTCGCGGTAGAGCACGAAGAGCCCGATGGCGAGGAAGACGTCGCCGACCCGGGTCACCACGAACGCCTTGAGGGCGGCGGCGCCGTTGTTGCGATCCTTGTAGTAGAAGCCGATCAGCAGGTAGCTGCACAGCCCCACCCCTTCCCAGCCCAGGTAGACGAACAGCAGGTCATCGGCCAGCACCAGGAACAGCATGCTGGCGATGAAGAGGTTGGTGTAGGTGAAGAAGCGCGAATACCCCTCTTCCCCGCGCATGTACCAGGAGGCGAACAGGTGGATGAAGAAGCCCACCCCGGTCACGACCCCCAGCATGGTCAGCGACAGCCCGTCCAGGGAGAGACGGAAGGCGGGCTGGAACTCGCCCACCGTCATCCACTGCCACAGGGTCTGGGTATAGACGCCGCCTTCCGGCATGGTATTGAGAAAATCGATGCCGACCCACAGGGTAGTGAGGGCCGAGAGACCGATGCTGCCGACACCGATGAGCGCCGAGGTGCGCTCGCCGAGGCGGCCGAGGGAGAAGGCCAGCAGCAGCCATCCCAGCAGCGGGAACAGGAAAGTCAGATATAGGAGGCTCATCCGCGCATCTCGCTCACAGTGTCCACGTTCAGGGTGTGGTAACGACGATAGAGCAGCAGTAACAGGGCGAGGCCGATACTGGCCTCCGCTGCCGCCAGAGAAATCACCAGTATGTACATGATCTGGCCGTCGGCCTGGGCCCAGCGGCTACCCGCCACCACGAATGCCAGGGCGGACGCGTTCATCATGATTTCGATACTCATGAGGATAAACAACAGGTTGCGGCGTATCAGCAGGCCGCACAGGCCGATGGCAAACAAAATGGCCGCCAGCAGGAGGCCGTGCTCCATGGGAATTCCACTCATCGCCATGCTCCTTGTGCTTGCTGGATGGAAAGGGGGCAGGCTGCCGGCAGCGAGCCATGCATCACCACGGGGATGTCGCTCATTGCTGACCTCCTTCCTGTGTGGTGCGAGGCACGGAGAGCACTTCCCCGCTCTTGTCCTCGCGGCCCAGGTGATAGGCGGTGACCAGACCCGCCAGCAGCAGGATGGAGGCGAGCTCCACCGCCAGCACATAGGGGCCGAACAGGGCGATACCGACTTCCTTGGCGCTGACCTCGGTCAGACCCAGTTCACCGCCGGTCACGCCGAGAATGCCGTGGGCCAGAAAGCCCAGCAAAATGAGGGAGAGCAGGGCCGGGCCACCCCAGGTCATGGGGGTAAGCCACTTCTTCTCCTGATCCTGGGCGCTCCCCAGGTTCAGCATCATCACCACGAACACGAACAGCACCATGATGGCGCCGGCGTAGACGATCACCTGCAGGGCCCCCGCAAAGGCGGCGCCCAGGCAGAAGAAGATCATGGCCACGGCGATGAGGGAGATGATGAGATTGAGCAGCGCATGCATGGGGTTGCTGGTGCTGATCACCCGCAGCGTGCTGTAAACGGCGACCAGGGCCGCGGCATAGAATGCCAGTTCCATGATTGACTCCTAGGGCAGCAGGCTCTTGACATCGATGGGCTTGGCTTCGTTCTCGGCATCCCCTTTGGGTTTGCCGTCGATGGCCATCCCGCTCATGCGGTAGAAGTTGTAGTCCGGGTATTTGCCGGGGCCGCTTATCAGCAGATCTTCCTTCTCGTACACCAGATCCTGGCGACGATACTCCCCCATCTCGAAATCCGGCGTCAGCTGGATGGCGGTGGTGGGGCAGGCCTCCTCGCACAGGCCGCAGAAGATGCAGCGGGAGAAGTTGATGCGAAAGAACTCCGGGTACCAGCGGCCATCTTCCCGCTCCGACTTCTGCAAGGAGATGCAACCGACCGGGCAGGCGACAGCACACAGGTTGCACGCCACGCAGCGTTCGTCGCCATCGGGATCCCGGGTCAGTACGATGCGACCGCGAAAACGGGGGGCGGCGTAGACCGGCTGCTCCGGGTAGCTCAAGGTTTCACGGGGGCGCCAGGCATGGGAGAAGACCATCCCAAGACTGCGCAACTGGGTGCCAACACCCTTGATAATGCTTGTAATTTTCATAGGTGCCTCACTGCACATTTATCAGCACTGGCGTCTGGGCGCTTCCTTGCCGCAGACCGCCGAATCATCGTCATGTCCATCTCGTTTTGCTCACGCATTCATCAGCACCACGGCAGCGGTGACCAACATGTTGAGCAGGGTCAGGGGCAGGCACACTTTCCAGCCAAAGGACATCACCTGGTCGAAGCGCGGGCGGGGCAGGGATGCCCGCAGCAGGATGAAGAACACCATGAAACAGGCGGTCTTCAGGGCGAACCAGATGAAGGGCGGCAGCCAGGGGCCGTGCCAGCCACCGAAGAAGAGGGTCACGATGAGGGAAGAGATCAGCACGATGCCGATGTACTCCCCCACGAAGAAGAGACCCCACTTCATGCCCGCGTACTCGATGTGATAGCCGTCGGCGAGCTCCTGCTCGGCCTCCGGCTGGTCAAACGGGTGGCGGTGGGTGACGGCGACCCCGGCAAACAGGAAGGTGACGAAGCCCAGGATCTGGGGGATCACGTTCCACATGCCGGCCTGGGCCTCGACGATGTCACGCAGGTTGAAGCTGCCGGTCTGGATGACGATGCCCATGAGCGAGAGGCCAAGGAACACCTCGTAGGAGAGGGTCTGGGCCGAGGCGCGCAGGCTGCCGAGCAGGGAGTACTTGTTGTTGCTCGACCAGCCTGCGAAGAGCACGGCATAGACCGCCAGCCCGGCGATCGCCAGGATATAGAGCAGCCCCACGTTGAGATCCGCCACGCCCCAGGTGGGGGTGATGGGCACCACCGCAAACGCCAGGATGAAGGCGGTGAAGGCGATGATGGGGGCCAGCACGAAGATCCGGCGATCCGCAAAGGGCGGGATCCAGTCCTCCTTGAAGAACATCTTGACCATGTCGGCGGCCAGTTGCAGCAGACCGAAGGGGCCAACCCGGTTGGGGCCGTAACGGTCCTGCCACAGTGCCAGCAGGCGGCGCTCAATGAAGCTCATGAAGGCGCCGGCCCCCACGATCCCCACGAGCACGACCAGGGCCTTGCCGACCTCGATCAGCAGATCCATCAGAGAGTCGCTCATGCGATGACCTCCTGCAGGTTATCGATCAGGGCGTGGTGCAGGGCGGTCGGCAGACCGTTCACCCCGAGTGGCAACCCTGCCAGGCCCGGAGCCAGCGCATCGCTCAGGCGCAGACGCAGGCGCCAGTGGTTGCCACCCCAGGAGAAGGCCACCAGTGCGTCAGGGGACAGTGCCAGGCGCGCGGCATCCGCCGGGTTCAGTACCAGGGTGGGTTCCCCCATGCGAGCCTGGATGACCGGGCTTCTGGCGGAGAGCTCCTCGCCACCGAACAGCTGGTCATAGCTCACCACCTGCAGGGATGCGGCGGGCAGGAAGGGGGCCGGGATGGCGCCAAACCAGCCCAGGTTGCCTTCGCCCGGCTCCAGCAGGCGGCGACCGGGATCCCCGGCACGCAGGTTGCCACCCACCTCGTCCTGGAACTTGTTCCAGGCGGAGGGGGAGTTCCAGCCCGGTGCCCAGGCAAACGGTACCTGGGAGAGGGGCTGGCGGGCACCGGCGTAGCCTTCCATGGAGAAGGCGAACGGTGAATCGGGATCCTGGGCGACTCTGGGCTCGCTCACGTTCTGGTTCGCCAGCATGGAGGTGCGACCACTGTAGCGGTGCGGCTCCCGGGCGAGCTTCATGCCGCGAATGCGCAGGCCGGCGTTGGGTGCAGCTTCACCCATGGTGGTGAGCAGCGGGGCGCTGGCGGCGCAATCGCGACTCACATCGTCGAAGGTGTTCCAGCGAACCGAACGCGGTTGCTGGCTCCCTTGCAGGGCATCCAGCCAGCGCCAGCTCTCGCGCACCTGGATATCGGCGTTGTAGAAGGCGGGAGCATAGACCTGGAAGAAGCGCTGGGCGCGGCCTTCCATGTTGACCAGGGTGCCATCGCCTTCGGCAAAACTGGCGGCAGGCAGCACCAAATCCGCCTTCTTCGCGGTGGCCGTCTCCTGATGGTCGATGACCAGCAGGTGTTGCAGGCGATCCAGGGCGGCGTCCACCCGGCTGCGGGGGGCTCGGCGGTAGAGGTCGTTCTCAAGAACGACCAGGGCAAGTCTCTCTTCCCCTTCCATGCGCTCGAGGGCTGCCTCCAGAGGGGCGGCATGCCGGGCCAGCATGGCCAGCCCCAGGCTGTTGGCTTCCTGAGCCACCAGGGCAAGCTCCGCGGCCTGGCCACGGCCCTTGAGGGCACGGGCGATGTTGCTGGCCGCTTCGATCAGCGCCTCGTTGCGGGCTCCATTGCCTGCGATGATGAGGGGCTTTTTGGCGTTGCCAAGCAGGTCGGCCCATTGGGCGGCGAGGGCCTGCTGTTCGAGGGAGAGATCCGTTGGTGCCGGTGCACTGGCGTCCAGCAGGTGGGCGATGGCAAACCCGAGGCGCGCCTGATCCGCGTGGGGGGCGTGTAGGGTGCTGCTCGCCACGTCATCCAGGCGGGTGGCATCCAGACTGGTGATGAGCAAGGGGTAGCGCTGGTTCTGGGCCAGGGTCTGTACGGCAGCGACCTGCCAGAGATCCACCTTCAGCTTGCGGGCAATGTCGCGCCCCTTGCCTTTCACTGCCTGGCGCAGGGCCAGGGCGATGCGGGCGGCGGTCTGGGTGACATCTTCCCCGAGCACCAGCACGGCGTCGGCTTCTTCCATGTCGCGCAGGCTGGGAGTGCGCACGCCACCGTGCTCCAGAATGTCCAGCATCTTCTGCAGGCATTTCCATTCGCTCTGCTCGACCCCGGAGTAGAAGTTGGCGGCCCCCACCAGTTCGCGCAGGGCGAAATTGCTCTCCAAGGAGGCGCGGGGTGAGCCGATGCCGATGACGCCGCTGGCGGTGCGCAGCGCATCCACCGCCCGGTTCAGGGCGCCATCCACCGTGATGGCCAGCTTGTCACTGCCATCCTGCAGCAGGGGCTGGCGCGGGCGGTCGGTCAGATTGACGTGGCCGTAGCCGAAGCGGCCGCGATCGCAGAGGAAATAGTGGTTCAGGGCACCGTGGAAACGGTTCTCGATGCGGCGCAGCTCGCCGTAGCGCTCACCCGGGCTGATGTTGCAGCCGACCGAGCACCCCTGGCAGATGCTGGGGGCGAACTGCATGTCCCACTTGCGGTTGTAACGCTCGGAGTGGGTCTTGTCGGTGAAGACGCCGGTGGGACAGACCTCCACCAGGTTGCCTGAGAATTCGCTCTCCAGAGTGCCATCCTCGACCCGGCCGAAGTAGACGTTGTCGTGGGCGCCATAGACCCCGAGATCCTCGCCACCGGCGTAATCCTTGTAATAGCGCACGCAGCGGTAGCAGGCGATGCAGCGGTTCATCTCGTGGTTGATGAAGGGACCCAGATCCTGATTCTGGTGGGTGCGCTTGGTGAAACGGTAGCGGCGGCTGTTGTGGCCCGTCATCACCGTCATGTCCTGCAGGTGGCAGGCGCCACCCTCTTCGCACACCGGGCAGTCGTGGGGATGGTTGGTCATCTGCCACTCCACCACCGTCTTGCGAAACTCCTTCGCCTCTTCATCCTCGATGGAGATATAGGTGCCATCGGTGGAAGGGGTCATGCAGGACATGACCAGGCGGCCGCGCTTGTCGTCGGCATTCTGATACTGTTTGACCGCGCACTGGCGGCAGGCACCGACGCTACCGAGCGCCGGGTGCCAGCAAAAATAGGGGACGTCCAGACCCAGCGACAGACAGGCTTGCAGCAGGTTGTCTGCCCCGTCTACCTCGTACTCTTTACCGTCTACATGAATGGTTGCCATACAACTTCCCTGAAACCTGTTTTATGAAATCGGCTATTGCCCGATGCGTCCTGGCGCTTACCAGCGCTCGCCCAGCAGGTTGGGCTGGATACCCTTGAACAGCTTGTGATTGTCATGGGGGGCCTTGACCCCGGCCTCGAACTCGGACCGGAAATACTTCATCGCACTGCCAAGGGGCTCGACGGCGCCGGGGGCATGGGCACAGAAGGTCTTGCCCGGGCCCAGGAAACTGACGAGCTGTTCCAGGGTCGCGAGATCCTCGGGTTGGCCCTCGCCCCGCTCCAGCGCCCGCAGGATCTTGACGCTCCAGGGCAGGCCGTCGCGGCAGGGGGTGCACCAGCCGCAGGACTCGCGGGCAAAGAACTCCTCCATGTTGCGCAGCAGTGAGACCATGTTGATGCTGTCATCCACCGCCATGGCAAGGCCCGTACCCATGCGAGTGCCCACCTTGCCGATGCCGCCAGCGTACATCTGGGCATCCAGGTGCTCGGGCAGCAGGAAGCCGGTGCCGGCGCCGCCCGGTTGCCAGGTTTTCAGGCGATAGCCGGGCTTCATGCCGCCGGCGTAGTTTTCGAACAGCTCGCGGGCGGTGATGCCAAAGGGCAGCTCCCACAGGCCGGGATTGTTGACCTTGCCGGAAAAGCCCATCAGCTTGGTGCCGTGATCTTCCGAACCCGGCAGTGCCAGCCCCTGATACCAGGCCACACCGTTGCCGATGATGGCGGGGACGTTGCACAGGGTTTCGACGTTGTTGACGCAGGTCGGCTTGCCCCAGACGCCGGAGACGGCGGGGAAGGGGGGTTTGGCCCGCGGGTTGGCGCGCCGTCCTTCCAGGGAGTTGATGAGGGCCGTCTCTTCGCCGCAGATGTAGCGACCTGCGCCGGTGTGGACGAACAGCTCGAAGTCAAAGCCCGAGCCCAGGATGTTCTTGCCAAGGAGCCCCGCGGCCTTGGCCTCTTCCACGGCGCGGCGCAGGTGGATGGCGGCATCCACGTACTCGCCGCGCAGGAAGATGTAGCCGCGATAGGCTTTGAGAGCCCGGGCACTGATGATCATCCCCTCGATCAGCAGGTGGGGCAGCTGCTCCATTAGCATGCGGTCTTTGTAGGTATTGGGTTCCATCTCGTCGGCGTTGCAGAGCAGGTAACGGATGTTCATGCTCTCGTCTTTGGGCATCAGGCCCCACTTCACGCCGGTGGAGAAACCGGCGCCGCCGCGTCCCTTGAGGCCGGCATCCTTGACGGTGCTGACGATGTCATCCGGGCTCATCTGGCCCAGCGCCTTGCGGGCGGCCTCATAGCCCTGCTTTGCCTGATACTCCTCGAGCCACACCGGCTGGCCGTCGTCCCGCAGGCGCCAGGTGAGAGGGTGAGTCTCGGCGGTGCGGGGGATGCGGTTGGCGGTGCCGAGGGAGGCAAGCGTCTTGCCTGGCTGAATGCTCATGGGTAAGCCTCCAGGGTTTTCAGCAGGCTGACGGCATCGAGTCCGCCATAGGTATCGTCATCGATCATGATGGCCGGCCCCTTGTCGCAGTTGCCGAGGCAGCAGACGGGCAACAGGGTGAAGCGGCCATCCGGAGAGGTCTGACCGGGGGCCAGATTGACGACCTCTTTCAGACCGGCAAGCAACTGCTCGTGGCCGTTGATGTAGCAGACCATGCTGTCGCAGACGCGGATGATGTGACGACCCACCGGCTGGCGGAAGATCTGGCTGTAGAAGGTGGCGACCCCTTCCACGTCGCTGGCGGGGATGCCAAGCTCGGCGCCGATGGCGTGAATGGCGCCGTCAGGCACCCAGCCACGGGCCTGTTGCACTATCTTGAGCGCTTCGATGCTGGCTGCACGGGGATCTTCGTAGTGGTGTTTCTCGTGTTCGATGGCATCGCGCTCAGCCTGGCTCAGGACGAAATCTCCCTGCTGGCTGCTGCATGCCCCTTGCCCTTGTGGGGTCTGGTTATTGTGACACTGACATTGGCTCATGACTTGACCTTTTGTGGCTTGTCCCTTTACTGCGCGTCTTGCCCTTCGCCCCGGCTGCCGGGGCGAGAGGACTCAACGATCCACATCTGACATAACGAAATCGATACTGCCCAGGTAGACGATAAGATCCGACACCATCTGGCCGCGGATCACCGAGGGGATCTGCTGCAGGTGGGCGAAGCTCGGGGTGCGGATCCGGGTCCGGTAGCTCATGGTGGAGCCATCGCTGGTCAGGTAATAGCTGTTGACCCCCTTGGTCGCCTCTATCATCTGGAAGGACTCGGCGGCCGGCATGACAGGCCCCCAGGAGACTTGCAGGAAGTGGGTGATCAGGGTTTCGATGTCCTGCAGGGTGCGCTCTTTGGGCGGTGGCGTGGTGAGCGGGTGATCCGCCTTGAAGGGGCCCTCAGGCATGTTTTTCATGCACTGCTCGATAATGGACAGGCTCTGGCGGATCTCCTCGATGCGCACGGTGGCGCGATCGTAGGCGTCCCCGTTGCTGCCCACCGGCACCTCGAACTCGAACTGATCGTAACCGGAATAGGGGCGCCATTTGCGCACGTCAAAGTTGAGCCCCGTGGCCCGCAGACCGCCCCCCGTGGTGCCCCAGGCCAGGGCCTGGGCCGTGTTGTAGGCGGCGACGCCGATGGTGCGGCCCCGCAGTATGCTGTTGCGCATGGCCGCCTTTTCATACTCCATCAACCGCTTGGGCAGCCAGCTCAACAGGTTGTCCTGGATGAGGCGGGTCCAGCCGGCAGGCAGATCGTGGGCCACGCCGCCGATGCGGAACCAGGCCGGGTGCATGCGGGCTCCGGTGATGGCCTCGATGATGGTGTAGATCTTCTGGCGGTCCGTGAAGGTGAAGAAGACCGGGGTCATGGCCCCCACGTCCTGAATGTAGGTGCCAAGGAACAGCAGATGGCTCTGGATGCGGAACAGCTCCGCCATCATCACCCGGATCATGTCGACCCGCGCCGGCACCTTGATGCCGGCCAGTTTCTCGACCGCCAGCACATAGGGCAGGTTGTTCATCACGCCGCCCAGGTATTCGACCCGGTCGGTGTAGGGGATGTAGCTGTGCCAGGACTGGCGCTCGCCCATCTTCTCGGCGCCGCGGTGGTGATAGCCGATGTCGGGCACGCAGTCGCGGATCTCTTCCCCGTCGAGTTGCAGCACCAGGCGGAAGGCGCCGTGGGCGGAGGGGTGGTTCGGCCCGAGGTTCAGGAACATGTAGTCCTCGTTCTCGTTGCCGCGGGCCATGCCCCACTCTTCCGGCTTGAACAGTAGGTTGTCCTGCTCCTGATCCTGCTTGACCGCATCGAGCATGAAGGGATCAAACTCGGTGGCGCGCGCCGGGTAGTCCTTGCGCAGGGGGTGCCCTTGCCAGCTCTTGGGCATCATGATGCGGGTCAGATGGGGGTGGCCATCGAAGGTGATCCCCATCAGATCCCACACTTCCCGCTCGTACCAGTTGGCGTTGGGGAAGTGGCGGCTGACGGTGGGCAGATGGAGATCGCTCTCCTTGAGCGCCACTTTCAGCATCACGTCGGCGTTACGGTCGATGGAGATGAGGTGATAGAAGACGGTAAAGTCGCTCTCCGGCAGGCCGTGGCGATGGCTGCGCATCCGTTCGTCGGTGGCGCTGAGATCGAACAGCATCACGAAGGGGGAGGGCAGCTTTTGCAAGAAGCCCATCACGTCCAGCAGCAGATCCCGGGAGAGCCAGATGACCGGCACGCCGGTACGGGTGCTCTGCACGGTGAAGCGCTCGGCACCGAAGTGGGCGAACAGCTCGCCTACCACCTGGGCATCGGCGTGATCGGCAGTTTGCCACTGGGCCATGGTGTAATTGCTTGGGAATTCTCGAGTCAGTTTCATGATCAGATCTCATCCGGCGTGCGCAGGTTGGTCACGTTGATCCGCTCGCCGCGCTTGCGTTCCTTCTCGGATTGCATCTGGGGACGGTAGATCCCCTGATCCCCCACCACCCAGGAGAGGGGGCGGCGTTCCTTGCCGATGGATTCCTGCAGCAGCATCAGGGCTTGCAGGAAGGCCTCGGGGCGGGGCGGGCAGCCCGGAATGTAGACATCGACCGGCAGGAACTTGTCCACCCCCTGTACCACGGAGTAGATGTCATACATACCGCCGGAGTTGGCGCAGGCCCCCATGGAGATGACCCACTTGGGCTCGAGCAACTGCTCATAGAGCCGCTGGATGACAGGGGCCATCTTGATGAAGGGGGTGCCGGCAATCACCATGAAGTCGGCCTGACGGGGGGAGGCTCGTATGACCTCAGCACCGAAGCGAGCCACGTCGTGGGGAGAGGTGAAGGCGGTACACATCTCCACGTAGCAGCAGGAGATGCCGAAGTTGTAGGGCCAGAGGGAGTTCTTGCGGCCCCAGTTGACGGTGTCTTGCAGCACCTCTTCGAGGCGCCCGATCATGATGCCGCGGGTCGCTTGCTGCGCCAGTGGATCATCGACGGTCTGGCGCTGTTCCTGGGGGTAGCGCTCAACGGGCGCATCCGGGTCAATCCGGGTCAGGGTGTACTTCATGGTGCAACCTCAAAGAGATAATCGGTAGTTCAGTCTGGTTTCTTGTCAGTCAGGACACGCTTTTTCGGGGCCCAGTCGAGGGCACCAATGCGCCACAGGTAGAGGAGGCCTACCAGCAGCAGGGTGATGAAGATGGTGGCTTCGATGAAGCCGACCCAGCCGCTCTCCCGAACGGAGACGGACCAGGCAAAGAGATAGAGGGCTTCGACATCGAAGATGACGAAGAACATGGCGACCAGGTAGAACTTGGCGGAGAAGCGCAGGCGGGCGTTGCCGACGGAATCCACCCCGGATTCGAAGGGTTTGTTCTTGGCACGGCCATAGGCGCGTCCCCCCAGCAAGGCCGCCAGGCCTATCATGGTCAAGCAGATACAGATGGCGCCAATGACATAGACAGCAAAAGCCCAGTGCTGGACGGCAATATCAGCAAACATATAGGTTTTTCCCTAACCAAATTAATCATGTGACTTAACAATGATGTTACGTAGTATGCCACTTTCGTACTGATTTACATGTCATTTCAAAGGATTAATTATTAATCAACGGGATGAAAATTGTGTTTTGCTAGCGGGGTCAACTTTCTCGTTTGAGAATTGTTTTCAATCGTTTTTATGTAGCAGAAAAAAACCGGATAGTTTGAAAATCCGGGGGATGGCAGGAAACAAAAGACCCCGCATGGCGGGGTCTGTTTCAGGGTTGGAGAACGGGGAGGCTCTGCTCTGCCGCCTTGCCCTGGGAGAGCACGATCTCCACCCGGCGGTTGGCCTGGCGGTGAGCCGGGGTATCGTTTGGATAACGGGGTTGGGTATCAGCCACCCCCTGGGCGATCAGCCGTCGTGAATCCAGCTTGGGGTTGGTCAGCAGGGTGTGGGTGATGGTGGCCGCCCGCAGCACCGACAGCTCCCAGTTGTTGCGATAGAGCTCCACCGGCGCCTGGGAGTTGTCGGTGTGACCGGTGACCACCACCATGCCGGGGATGTCCGCCAGCACGTCCGAGACCTTGTTGACCAGCGGAATGAACTGGGGCTGCAAGAAGGCGGAGTCGGCCGGGAACAAGGTCTTTTCGCCGATGCGGATGACCAGTTGGCTGCCAAGCTGCTCCACCTCGATCTCTTTGGACTCGATTTGGCTCTTGAGCTGCTGATCCAGCTTCTGCTTGGTGACTGTGACCCAATCCTGCTCCTTGGTCTTGTGGGGCCAGGACTCCGTGGCCGTAGGTTTCTCCGAGGAGCCGATGGTCTCGTTGAAAGGGTCGGCCGCCGCTGCGGGCGTCTGGGTATCCAGCACCTGCTCTTTCTGGGAGGTATTGGGGGTGGTCTTGGACTCGGGTTCCAGTATGCCTGTGCCCCCCTGCATCACGGGGGAGCCGGCGGGAAGGGAGACAAGCCCTATCTTGCCAAGAGATTCGATAAAGCCCTGAATGAGCACGCGAGTCTCCGACTGCTTGGCCATGGCGAAGGAGTAGAGCACCACGAACAGGGCGAACAGCAGTGTCATGAAGTCGGCGTAGGAGACCAGCCAGCGTTCGTGGTTCTCCGGCGCCTCAGCCTTTTTCTTTTTCGCCACCGTGGCCTCCGAGGTAAGGCTCAAGGGTCACTTGCAGCCGTTGCTGTGACTCGCCGTCCACGATGCAGAGGATGCCGGTGAGGGTCATCTCCTTGTAGTGGCGGATCTGGTGGGCAAACGACTTGTAGCGGTTGCCGAAGGGCAGGAAGATGAGGTTGGCGGCCGACACCCCGTAGATGGTGGCGATAAAGGCCACCGCGATGGCACCCCCCAGCTTGTCGGGGGCATCAAGCAGGCCCATGGCGTGAATGAGGCCAAATACGGCCCCGACGATCCCCATGGTCGGGCAGTAGCCCCCCATGGCCTCGTAGAATTTGACGGTTTGTTCGATATCTTCCTGCTCGAACTCGATCTCGTTTTCCAGTACCTCGTGGATTTTGGTCTTCTCGTAGCCATCGACCATCATCTGTACCCCTTTTTGCAGGAAGGGATCCTTGATGTCGTCGATCATGCCCTCCAGTGCCAGCATGCCGCTGCGCCGTGCATTGCCCGCCAGGGTTTCAAGCAGTTGGGCCTGCTCCAGCATGTCGAGGCGCAGGGGAGTGATGAGCCACTTGAAGCGCTTGAGGGTTTTACCAACCACGGAGAAGGGAAACTGGGTCAGTGCGGCACCGACGGTACCGCCGATCACGATGAGAAAGGCGGGCAGATCGAGCAGGGCGCTGGGGTGCCCCCCTTCTATCATGTTGCCACCCAGAATGGCTGCCAGGGCCAGCAGCAAGCCAATAAGACTCATTTGTCCATATCCCTATGCGATGTGTGAGGCTAGTGTAGCCATTTAACTATCAGTTTTTCAAAACGATATCCAATCGGTGAGCAATATCCGAGAGGTTGCGCAGACCCGGTAGTGTCCGGTGGCATCGGCCTGTGCCGCTTGATCTGTAGAGCAGGTTGACGGTGCCGGCATGGCAGGACGAGGCAGTTATCCAGGTGATATCACAATGTACTGTGCTATCTGTGAGAGGATGTTGGTTATTTATATCGTCACTTTCTCTTTGCTTGGCGTAATAAGCTGTCAACGAGAGAGGGCTGGCTGCCCTCGGGGCATATCCCCTGTCGGCAGAGAGCAGAGAGGCGGAAGGGATGGGATTGGCTGGGCGGCACTCGGCCAGGTATCGCGGCAAACCGTTTTTTCTGGCCCCCGCCGATGACGGGTTTCTCTTGTCAGGGGGCTGGCAGACACCTTGAAGCAAAAAACCGACCTTAAGGTCGGTTCTTCAAGCTGTACGCTGGATCGGGATTGACTCGCACCATCCCTGGCGCTCGCCCTGCGGGCGGCCTCTGGCCGTCCAGTCGGGCTATCCTGCCCGCCTGTCGACAGGGTTTGAACCGAGCCGCCCATCATCGGATGAAGTAAAAGGCCCCGTCTTGCGACGGGGCCTTTTACTTTATTTGGCGGTGAGGGAGGGATGATTCACCCCTTCGGTGCGACCTGCGGCCGTTCATCGCAGCAAGCTTCTCTGCTCGAACCCGACGAGGCTTCTCACCTTCTCTCCATCGGCATCGGATGTTGCCATGTCACCAGATGCAAAAAAACCGACCCTGAGGTCGGTTTTTACAATTTGGCGGTGAGGGAGGGATTCGAACCCTCGATACGTTGCCGTATACACACTTTCCAGGCGTGCTCCTTCAGCCACTCGGACACCTCACCAAATTTTTACTGCTTGAAGTGGCTTTCTGAGCACGCTGCACGTGCATCTTGCCGACTTCGTCGGTGGGCAGCCTCTCGGATGCCTCACCAAATTCTGGTCTGTGATTTAACGTGTTCAGCCAACACGGTGTCCGCTGCGCCGTTGCGCTGGAACGGGGGGTAATTTAGGGGAAAGGGCTGCCTGGGTCAACCACTTTTCCCCTTATTTTTCATAATCTTTATCGAGTGCCTATCCCTTGAACAGAATGCCGATTTTTTAAGCCCGTTCAAGGCTTGTCGAGAATGATCAGGCTGTCAGGCAACTCGTTCTGATCCCGGGTGGCGGGGAAGGCGTCGGTCAGAATGGCGCTGGTGCGCTCCACGCACTCCAGGAACCCCTGCTCGACCTCCTTGTTGCGTACCCGAACCACGAAGTCGTCGATGATCTGCTGCCACTGGGTGTTGTCGATGTGCTGGGCGATCCCGTCGTCTACCAGGATCTCCACATAGTGCTCCGCCACCGAGACGAAGATGAGCACACCGAGCCGGTCCCGGGTGCGGTGAAGTCCCTGCTCGACAAACTGCAGGCGGGCCATCAGGGCGGCCCGGTGACGGCGTACCTTGTTGGGAATGAGCCGCATCTTGATGGGCGTCCAGTGGAACAGCAGGCTCAGCAGCAACCAGACCGACCACTGCACCAGCAGGATCTCGTACCAGCCAAGCCAGAAGCCGAGCTGGAAGACCAGCAGGGGGGTGAGCATGGCCAGCAGGGCGGCCCACAGGGTCGGGATATAGCGATAGCCATCGCTGGCCGGGGCCAGCACGGTGACCAGTTCGGCATCCGTGGCCTGCTCGGCCTGTCGCACCCTGGCCTGCAAGGTGTGGAAAAACTGTTTCGAAATCATCTTGTTGTCTCTTTTTCCCTGATTACCAACCGCCAGATGCACCACCGCCGCCAAAGCTGCCGCCGCCACCACTGAAACCGCCACCACCACCGCCAGTGCGGCCGCCAAAGGAGCCGGCACCGAATCCACCGGCCATGTAGGCGGCCCGGCGACGTCCTCCCGGCCCACCGCCGCCGCCGCGCAGGTTGTGCAGCACGATCATCGCAATCACCACCAGGATGAAGAGCCAGGGACCTCCCTGCTTGTCGGCCTTGCTGGTGTTGTCCACGGGCTGATACTCCCCGGCCAGGGCCTGCATGATGCCCTGGCTGCCGGCGAGGATGCCGGCCACCATGTCACCGCGCTTGAAGGCGGGCAGGATCCGGGTCTGGATGATATTGGCGGCGATGGCGTCGGGCAGGGCACCTTCCAGGCCATAACCCACCTCGATGCGCACCTTGCGCTCGTCCTGGGCGATGATCAGCAGAACGCCGTTGTTCTTGCCTTTTTGGCCGATGCCCCAGTGGCGACCGAGCTGGTAGCCGTACTCTTCGATGGTATCCCCCGCCAGCGTGTCGATGGAGACCACCACCAGCTGGACGCCGCTGCGCTTCTCGAAGACGGCCAGTTGCTGTGCGAGCTGGTGGGCCTGCTTGCGGGACATCAGATTGGCCTCGTCCACCACCCGCCCGGTCAGGGCCGGGAAATCGGGGGCGGCATGCAGCGCCGTGGCACAGAGCAGCAGACAGAGCGCCAGCCAGCGTCTCATCACGTTCATTGGAAGCTGACCTTGGGCGCCTCATCGGCACCGGGTTTGGCGCTGAAGGTGGGTTTGGCTTCCAGATCGGAGTAGAGCAGCTTGGACCAGATGACCCCGGGGAAGGTACGGATCTCGGTATTGAACTGGCGTACTGCTTCGATGTAATCCCGTCTGGCCACCGCGATGCGATTCTCGGTGCCTTCCAGCTGGGCCTGCAGGGTCAGGAACTGCTGATCGGCCTTCAGATCCGGGTAGCGTTCGACCACCACCATCAGCCGGGAGAGGGCGCTGGAGAGCTGCTCCTGCGCCGCCTCGAACGCCTTGAGCTGGGAGGGGTCACTCACCTGCACGCTGCCGACTCGGGCACGGGCATCGGTGACCGCCTTGAGGGTCTCCTGCTCGTGGCTGGCGTACCCCTTGACGGTGGCCACCAGGTTGGGAATGAGATCGGCCCTGCGCTGGTACTGGTTCTCGACCTGTCCCCAGCTCGCCTTGACCTGCTCATCCAGGGTCGGAATGGTGTTCATGCCGCAGCCGGTCAAGCCCAGCAGCAGGGTCAGGGTCAGCAGTGCGCGGGTGCTCCGCTGCCAGAGTGAAGTGGCCATCTTGTTGTTCTCCATTGATATTTCTCTCGGAAATAGGTTCACCATAACAGCTTGTGGTCAGCCCTCACAACGCCTGGGTAACAGGGGCGCGCGGTAGCTCATCGACACCTTGGGCAGCTGGGGTTTGTCCTTGAGCCAGGAGGTCAGCTCCTCCCCACAGCCATTGCCGGGGGGAATGGGAGCCTGGGGCTGGCAGTCCGGACTGTTTGCCGGGCAGCGCAGGCGGACGTGAAAGTGGCTGAAGTGGCCGACCCAGGGGCGCAGCTTGCCGACCCAGGCTTCACCGGGTGCCTGTTTGCACACCTCGGCCTTGATGACGGGGTTGACGAAGATGCGCGCCACCTCGGGGCGATCAGCCGCAAGGCGCAGCAGATTGAGTTGCCTGGGGCCGAATCGGCCGGGCAGCATCCGGTAGCTGGGTTCATCGATCAGCGCCCACTCCCTGGGGGCATCCTGCTCCCAGCGGCTGATGGGCCTGTCAGCCATCCTGAACCAGATGTCGGCATCCAGGCCGGTCTGGTGGCTGCGATGACCTGAGGTAAAGGGCCCCCCGTGCATCATGGCGAGGTCGGCGATATAGAGATCCGGCATGCCGGCCAGTCTGGTCTGGTTGGCCAGATGCTGCAGGTAATGGATGAGGTCGGGGTGGCCGTAATAGCGCAGCCGTTTGGTGCGGATCACCTGATAACCTGGGCCTTCGAGGGGCAGGGCCACGGCATTTTTCAGGCAGCCGGCGGAGTAGCCGCCGATGGCCTCGGCATAGAGTGTGCTCGCGGACAAGAGCAGGGCGGTGGCGAACATGGGACTCCCGGGATGGCGCCCAGTGCGGGCTCAGACAGCCCCAAGCATACCAAGAGTGGCGGCTGGCCGTCATCCGTGTCGCGGTGGCGGTTGCATCGCGGCGCGTCGCTCGCGCACAATGCGCGGCAACGCAGCGACGGCAAGGCCGTTCGCATCACAGAAGGAGAAGAGAAGATGAGAGTCAGTGAGCTGGCAGCGCAAGAGAACGTGAGCTGGCTGATGCCCCCGGCCCGGCGGTTTTACGGGGTCATGATCTGCCTGTTGCTGGCGAGTCTCGCCACTGTGGTGGCCGCCCTCTGGCTGGGATATCCCGACATGGGTCTGCTGCCCTGGGTCGGAGTGGTCTTTGGCGGTATCGTGCTGGTGATGATGGTGTTGCCGCGCAACTGGCAGCGCTGGCGTCTGGCGGAGCTTGCCTGGGATGAACGCCATCTCTATCTGCTCAATGGTGGCGAAGACCGGGCGTTGGCGCTGCCCAGGGCCGTGCTGGTGGGCATGGAGCGGGATCGCAAGGTGGGACACGATGGCCAGTGGCTCGATTTCAGCCTGGATCTCGGGCTGGATGAGGTGACCCTGGCGACGGCCACCAGCCTGCTCGGGTTGTCCCGGGAAGGGACTCACGAAGTGGCCCCCGGGGTCTATCGATTCGGGTTCAAACGTGCCTGGCATGGGCGTCGTGCCCTCGGCACATTGCTGGCCGAGCTGCACCCGACCTGACTATTTTCTCGACAATTCATCCCAATGCTCAGATACTGCCTCTGATTCGATTTGATCTTTCCTGCTCTGATAACCCAAGAGATCAAGGACTTGGGATACGAAGCTGGAAGTGCCATGGCATGATGCCGTGGCTGGTCCGGCAGGGGGGTTGTGCCCTTACTCCCAGGTCGGTGGATGCATAGATAAGGCACCTTGAATCGAGAGTGGATGGCATGAAGATTTACGTAGGTAATCTGTCGTACCGGATGACGGCCGACGAACTGACAACCGTGTTCAGCCAATTTGGGCAGGTAGACAAGGTCGATATCATCATCGACCGCGATACCGGTCAGTCCAAGGGGTTTGGTTTCATTGAAATGCCGGTCAATGGTGAGGCCGAGAAGGCCATCGCCGAGTTGCACGGCACCGAGGTCGGCGGCCGCACCATCACGGTCAATCAGGCCAAACCGAAGACGGATGCACCCCGTGGTCGCCCCCAGCGCCATCGTTGAATCGTCTCGATAACGGAAAACGGCATGGAATCCTCCATGCCGTTTTTGTTTTCAGGGTCTGGTGCAGACTCAGGGAACGTCATAACCCAGAGCGGCCTTGCGGATGCGGAACCACTGCTGGCGAGTGAGCTCAATGGACTCGGCTGCCACGGCGGCGGCGATCCGCTCCCGTTTGCCGGAGCCGATGAGGGGCAGCGGCTGACTCGGCAGCATCATCACCCAGGCGTAGACCACCTGTTCCATGGTCTGGGCCCCCAGCTCCTGGCGGATCTGCTCGAGTTCCGCCCGCAGCGGGGCATATTCGGGGGCATGGAACAGCCGCCCGCCGCCAAGGCAGGACCAGGCCATGGGCTTGATGCGCAGTTGCTGGCATTGATCCAGGGCACCATCCAGGGTCCCCTCCTGATGGAGCGGGGAGATCTCCAGCTGGTTGGTGACCAGGGGGAAGGGCAGGCGGGATTGCAGCAGGGCAAACTGGTGGGGCGTGAAGTTGGAGACCCCGGCGTGATTGATCTTGCCTGCCTGCTTGAGGGTGATGAAGGCGTCGGCCACCTCGTCGGCGTTCATCAAGGGGTCGGGGCGATGGATCAGCAACAGATCCAGATGATCGGTGCCGAGCTTTTGCAAGGAGGCTTCGGCACTGGCGACGATGTGTCCCTTGCCGGTGTTGTAGTGATTCAGGGCGTGGGCCGGATTGGCGGTGAGGGCGATGCCGCACTTGCTGACGATCTCCATCCGATCGCGCAGGGAGGGTTCCAGGCGCAGGGCATGGCCGAAGGCCTCCTCGCACTGGTAGCCACCGTAGATGTCGGCGTGATCGATGGTGGTGACCCCGAGATCAAGGTGATATTTCATCAGGTCCAGCAGGGCGGCGGGGGAAAGCTGCCACTCCATCAGGCGCCAGTAGCCCATGATGAGGCGGGAGAAGGTGGGGCCTTGCTCGTGCAGGGCTAGACGGGATACGGACATGGTGACTCCTCTGGAGATAAAAATGCGAAAAGAAAGGGGAAAAATCATGTGCCAGCATCTTGGTCTCTTCCGGCGGACAAGGCAATAATGCCCCCTTCGCGAATTCGAACTATGGTTCTGACTCCGACGGGTCAAGATCCCGGTGTCAGTGAGAGGAGAAGGGTGATGGAAGGATTTGCCGCCAGGCTGCAAAGCCTGATCGGGGAGGGGAGTGTGAGCGCTTTTGCCCGCAAGGTGGGGTTGAGTGAAGCCCTGATCCGCAAGTATCTGAAAGGGGCCGAGCCCGGCCTTGGCAAGGCGAACCAGATTGCCATGGGGGCCAACTGCTCGCTGGAGTGGCTCGCCACCGGTTGCGGGTATCTCTATCGTCAGGCCGAGGTGGTGGACAGGGACGCGCTGGCGGCGGCGGGGGCGCTGGTGCAGGAGACCCGTCCGGGAAAGCCCATGCCGGACGAGGAGCAACTGGTGACCCTGCTCGCCTATTACCAGTTCCTGCGCAGCCACAAGCAGGCGGACGGTTTTCTGGACCTGGCCCGGGCGCGGGAGTTTGGGCGCCATCTGGCCGAGGCCTGAGCCTGACGGGTGCTCCCGGCAGTCCGCCATTCTTCTGATACCCTCTAAGCAGTGATCAAATCCAAGGACACGCAGATGAGCTATCTGATCCTGGGCAGTGGCGGGTTGGGCAGTGCGCTGGCACGGGAGCTGGCCAGACGGGGCGAAGAGTGGTTGCTGGCGGGCAGGCAACTGCCCAGAGGGCTGGATCCCGCCTGCTACTTTCCGCTGCAGGAGGTGGACTCGCTCTCCTTTGAAGCCCTCTTCACCCTCTATGACAGCACCACCCTGCCGACGGTGGTGATCAACACCATAGGCCTGCTCCATGATCTTGCCCACATGCCGGAGCGGCGGGTAGAGGAGGTGACCCCCCAATGGCTCGAAGAGAGTCTGCTGGCCAATGCCTGGCCCCACCTGGCCCTTGGTGCCAATCTGAGCCGGCGCATGATGCCCCAGAGCACGCTCTGGCTCTGCACCCTCTCGGATCGGGCGGGAAGCCTGGAGGAGGGGGGCCAGGAGGCCATGTGCCACTACAGCTACCGCATGAGCAAGGCCGCCCTCAACATGGGGTCCCGGATCCTGGCGGGTGAGTGGGCCGGACGTTTTCCCGGCGCCGGTGTCATCACCGTGCATCCCGGCCTCATGAATACCCCCATGCAGCAACCTTTTCTTCAGGAGATGGATCCCACCTTGCTGCAGGACCCCGCCGAGGTCGCCGTCCGCCTGCTGGATCTGATGGCCACACTGACGCCGGCGCACTCGGGCCGTTTCGTGGATCTGCAGGGTCAGTCGCTGCCCTGGTGAGCCGCCGGGCTCACATTCCCGCTTGCCGTTTCTTGCCAGCCGGGTGTCGGCTGGTTAATGTCATCGTCCTGCATCAGGAGGATGACATGCGCTATATCGATTTACGAAGTGATACCGTGACCCAACCCACGGAAGCCATGCGCCAGAGCATGCTGCATGCCGAGGTGGGAGACGATGTCTATGGGGAAGATCCCAGTATCAATGCGCTGGAGCGCCGCGGCGCCGAACTGCTGGGCAAGGAGGCGGCCCTGTTCGTGCCCTCCGGCACCATGTCCAACCTGCTGGCCATGATGAGTCACTGCCAGCGTGGGGACGGGGCCGTGCTGGGGGCGGCCTCCCACATCTATCGCTATGAGGCCCAGGGTTCTGCCGTGCTGGGCTCGGTGGCCCTGCAATCCGTCCCCATGCAGGCGGACGGCACCCTGGCCATCGAGGATGTGCGAGGGGCCATCGCTCCCGATGATCCCCATTTCGTCCAGACGCGCCTCGTCTGCCTGGAAAATACCCATAACGGCAAGGTGCTGCCATTGACCTACCTGCGTGCCATGCGCGAATTCGTCGACGAGAAGGGGCTGAAGCTTCACCTGGACGGGGCTCGCCTCTTCAATGCGGTGGTGGCGAGCGGGGAACCGGTGGCCGCCATCGCGGCGCCTTTTGACAGCATCTCCGTCTGCCTCTCCAAGGGACTGGGAGCACCGGTGGGTTCCCTGCTGGTGGGATCGGCTGCGTTCATCGCCCGCGCCAGACGGCTGCGCAAGATGCTGGGGGGCGGCATGCGCCAGGGAGGGATCCTGGCCCAGGCCGCCCTGTTCGCGCTGGATCAGCACGTTGCCCGGCTGGCGGATGATCATCGCCGCGCCAGGCGTCTGGCAGAGGGGCTGGCCGCGTTGCCAGGCATCACACTCAACATGGGGGAGGTGCAGACCAACATGGTATTCCTGCGCCTGACTCAGGGAGATCCCGCCACCTTGCTGGGTTTCATGAAGGAGCGCGGTATTCTCTTCTCCGGCTACGGGGAGCTCAGGCTGGTGACCCATCTGCAGATCACCGACGATGACATCGACGAGGTGATCGACGCCTTCACGGAGTACCTGAGTGGTTGACGCCATTCCCCATCGCAACAACAAGGGCGCCATCGGGCGCCCTTGTTGTCATGGCAGGGTCGGTCATCCCTGGCGCTGGCCGGTGATCAGCATGGCCTCGTCGGTGGCGTCATAGATCATGATGGCCAGGTGGGTGACCTCTCCGGCGAAGTCGGCCAGCGGCACCAGGGTCAGGTTCTGGTACATGTAGGGGGCCGATCCCGTGATGGGGCGGTAGTTGGAGAAGCGCAACAGGTAGGGGCGCTGCTCCCAGGTGCTGAAGGCACGGTTGTTGAGCTTGAACACCATGTTGGCCTTGCGCTCGAACCAGGCCTTGTCCACATCGGGGAAGAGCGAGAACAGCCCTTGATCGCGCACCTCGCCTGCCAACCGGCCGCTGTGACTCTCCATGAAGCCGTTCCACACCTGGATCCGGTACTCCCTGTCGAGCACGACCAGCCCCACGTCCAGATTCTGGACGATGTTCATCAGCCAATGAAATTCCCGAATGTCCATGGGTCACTCCTGGTGGTTGCTGCCGCGGGGCGGTCACAGCATGTGCATGATCTTGTTGTTCATGGTGGCGATGGAATCTTCGGTAAACAGCAGCAAGAGATCGCACTGCACCGCATAGCCCTGCACCCGATAGTTGATCTCGATGGCCAGAGTGCGGCGCCAGCGGCTCTGGTTGGTCCGAATGAGATCCTGAATGGGCCTGTGCTGGCCCAGCACCACGGGGTGACCCTGGCTAAAAGGGGTGTCGAGCTGGTTGGCGTAGCCGCGCAGGAAGGCGCCAATCAGCACGTTGGCGGTGTCCATCAGCAGTTCCAGCTCGGCGCCGTGATCCAGCTCCCCCTGATGGTTCATCAGGCGGGCCAGGTCCTGGAAGCTGGCATCGTGGAACAGCAGCAGGGCCTCCCCGGCGATCCCGGCCCCGATGAAGCCCTGGCAGACCGCAGAGAGCGTCTCCGACTCGGCGGCGGCCGAGAGCGCCATGTGCAGCTCGGAGACCTCCAGCACGTTGACGTTGGGGATGGGGAGCAGCACGAAGGCGCCGAGCAGGCGGGCCAGCAGATCCGCCCCCTGGCCCATGGCGACGTTGGCCAGCTCCTGATAGACATCCCGCAGCTCGGGGGTGAACTGGATGCTGCTCTGGGCAGCCTGGTGGCTGGCGACGGGCTGGGGCTGGATGGCCGTCACCTGGGTGGCCGATTGCCACAGACCGTGGCGCTTGAGCAGGGCAAGGAGGGTGTCCGGGGAGGCCGGCTTCTTGATGAAATCAAGGGCGCCAAGGGCCATGACACGCTCATGGGCTTCCGGCTGGATGTCGCCGGAGACCACGATCACCTTGCTGCGCACCCCTTCTCGCTTGAGGGTCTCGAGCACGCCATATCCGTCCATCTCCGGCATGGTGAGATCGAGAAAGATCAGGTCCCCGTGCCCCATCAGGATCTGCTCGACCCCTTCCAGTCCGTCCGCGGCCTGGTGCAAGGTGACACCCCAATCGGCGGGCAGGGCGCGCACCAGCTGTTTGCGCGCGAACCCGGAGTCATCACATATCAATACATTCATAGTGTTAGCCGACCTGTGCAACGAGGATTGCGCTAAGTGTGGGTCATCAGCCGTCAGATGCAACGGGCAGCGGCTGCGCCGGTGAAAATTGATCGTTCTGCTGGCGGGTACGATAGCGCTCGGAGTGCTTCTCGACGAAATCGGCGAACATCTTAACACGCAACGGGGTGAACCGGGGCTGACAATGGAGCATGTAGAAGGGACGTTTTCCGGACTGCCAGTCCGGCAGGACGGGGACGAGCTGACCATCTTGCAGGAAGGGGTGCACATAGTGCTGCGGGGCGTTGACGATGCCGAGGTGGCGCTGGGCTGCCCGCACGGCGGCCTGGGTCTGGTCGATGCAAAGGCGGGGTGTGCGCTTGATGCAGACCGTCTGTTCGTCCCGCCCGTTCAGTTGCCAGTGCTGGTGGGGCCAGCAGTAGATGAGATCGTGCTCTTCCAGCTGGGTCGGGTGGGAGGGCACACCCATCTTCTCCAGATAGAGGGGGGAGGCGAACAGACCGTACTGGATGTGACCCAGACAGAGGGCGTTGGGCAGGGTCTGGGGAAGCTCGCCGTTGAAAAAGACCAGGTCCCTGTCCTGATCCGCCTGGAGGGCATGGTCGTTGGACTGGCGGATGTCGAATTGTACCCCGGGATAGCGCAGGCCGAAGTCCACCAGCATGTCGACCAGGATGGTGTTGGAGAGGGCGATGGGGGCCGCGAGGCGGATGAGGCCGCTGATGTCCGTCTCCTCACCCCGGATTTCGCCGGTGGCCTGCTCTATTTCCGCAAGGGGGGTACAGAGGCGCTCGTAATAGCGCAGCCCTTCGTCCGTGAGACGCAGCTTGCGGGTGGATCTGTGCAGCAGGCTGCATCCGAGCTGCTCTTCCAGTTGGGAGATACGTCGACTGATGGTGCCGGTCGGCATGCCCAGCGCAGCGGCGGCGTGGGAGAAACCGCCCTCTTGCACCACCTTGACGAACAGATAGAACTCTTCGATGTACTTCATAAGCGGTTTTAGGGGGTGTTCTGGCTGTAACAAGCCAGTGACCTTATGAAGAGTCACCGGGCTTGGCAAGCGCAATCCGGCGTTTAATTGATCTGGATTAGATTCGACTCGCGCTGGTATTGCTGGAGCAGATGGACGAAATCTTCCGGGGATCTGTCCAGGCTGTTGTCGGGCACCAGCAGATCGTACCCCAACAGATCACGCAGCCGTGCCATGCGGTTGCCGAGCATGGCGATCACCCCCTCATAGCGCTGGCCGGAGGGTGAGCAGAAGCGGCTCTCCTCCAGCAGTCCCCCTCCCAGGAGCCCACTGCCGCACCCTCCGGTCGGGCAGTCGGAGCGCTCGCTTCGCATGGCCTGCATCAGCACGGCGCGCTGCTCGGTCAGCAGACGGACGGCGAGCCGGGGTGTGATCAGCGTCAAAAAAGCGTCGTAATCCTTTATTTTCAAGCCGATGTAGGGCAGCTCCACCAGATCCCACCCCAAATGGATACGTGGTTGGTCAATTCGCTGAATATTTCTCCATTTCAGGATCCAGCCGCCGTACTTGTGATGGTATTGCAGGCAGTCCTGACACAAAGAGAGACTAAAATGAGGCTCGCCCAGTTTCCAAACCCCGACAAGAATTGTCATCAGGCCCGCCAGGAGGAGGGAAATGGCGGGGATTAGTAGTTGTTCACGAAGAAAAAAAAGTATAAAAATCATAGCAATGGTTATCACCATGCCCAACAATACCAGTGTGAGTCCATTTCTTCGTACCATGGGGATCACATGTAGCGTTTTCATATGATTTCGGCCTTTTTTCATCCGTTTGTTATCCGATTATGGGCCGGAACGGATTTTGTACCAGCGTGAATACTCCTGTCAGGGGGCGCAAGCGACTGGTTCGACCATGAGCTTTCAGCATGAATCATCACTCAACATGAATACGCTAGACGAACGCCTGCTCACCGTGATGGATGTCCTCCACACGCCGGTCTGGGTCTATGACATCCAGCGTCATCATATTTACTGGGCCAACGATGCTGCCCTCGGGCTCTGGGAGGCGAGCTCCCTGGCCGAGCTGAAGTCCCGGGATTTCTCCGCCGACATGGCCGCCGCCATCGATCTGCTGCTGCAGCGCTATCTCGGCGATTTCCAGCAGGAGCGCAGTTACAACGAGTGGTGGACCCTCTCGCCCAAGGGGGTCAAGAAGCAGGTCTATCTGCGTCTTTCCGGGATCCAGCTTGCCGGAAGGCAGATGATGATGGCGGAAGCGGTCATCGATGCCGACACCCTCTATCAGGAGTCCTCCCTCGCCACCGGCGACACCCTGGCCTGTCTCTTTGACAACGAGGGGCGCCTCGAGAGCGGCAACCATCACTTCGACATGTGCTTTGGCACCGGCATTCTGACGCTGCCCCAGATCTTCTCCGGTGCGGACGAGGCCTTCTATCGTCGCCTCTCCCGTCTGGACGAAGTGGTGGCCGAAGGGGAGTGCCGCACCCAGAAGGGGATGCGCTGGTTCCAGTACCAGTTTCGCCATATCCAGCAGGGGGCGCGGATCCTGCTGACCATGCGGGACATCACGGATCGCAAGCTCGAAGAGCTGGAGCATCGCCACCTGGCCTGGCACGACTCCCTCACCGGGCTGCTCAACCGCTACGGCCTGATGAAATCCCTGGAAGCCTATTGCGGCCTCGGGGGTCGCTTTGCCCTGGTGTTCATGGATCTGGACAACTTCAAGCTGGTCAATGACAACTACGGCCACAAGGCAGGGGATCGCCTGCTGGAGCGGGTCGCCGGACGGCTAAAGCAGATCTGCCCGCGGGACGTGGAGCTGGCGCGCCTTGGCGGGGACGAGTTCACCGCCCTGGTGCCCCTCAACCAGGCGAGCGATCGGGCCCAGGAGGTGGCGGATCTCATGCTCTCCCAGATGAGCAAGCCACTGCAGCTGAGCGGTGTCCCCGAGGTCACCATCGGCGGCAGCATCGGCATCGCCATCTACCCGGACGACGCGGATGACGGCGACAACCTCATCACCCGTGCCGACATGGCCATGTACCAGGCCAAGCAGATGGGGCGACTTCGCTGGCAGCGCTTCACCCCCAGCATGCAGCAAAGCCTGCATCGCAAGCTGACCCTGAAGCAGTTCCTGGCCAAGGCCGTCGGGCGGGGGGAGCTCAGCCTGCGCTATCAGCCCCAGGTGGATGTGGCGCAAGGTCGGGTCATCGGTTTCGAGGCCCTGGTACGCTGGTACAATCCCGTGCTCGGCCATGTGTCGCCGGCGGAGTTCATTCCGCTGGCCGAAGAGATGGGGCTCATCCGGGAAATCGGAAGCTGGGTGCTTTCCACCGCATTGGCCCAGATGGGGGAGTGGCAGCGACAGGACGGGGTGAGGGTGCCGGTGTCAGTCAATCTCTCGGGCTTCCAGCTCTCTGCCAGTTTGCCGGAGCTGGTGGCCCAACTGCTCGAGGCATTCTCGGTGGAGGCGGCGCTGCTGACCCTGGAGCTGACCGAGACGGTGCTGATGCTCGACATGAAGGGGTGCATCGAGATCCTCGACGCCCTGAGCGAGCAGGGGATCAAGATCGCCATCGACGACTTCGGGACGGGCTACTCCTCCCTGGCCTACCTCAACCGGTTGCCCATCGACACCATCAAGCTGGACCGCTCCTTCGTGGTGGGGCTCAACCTGCCGGTGATCCGGGCGACGGTGGCCATGGCCACCAGTCTGGGGCTTGGGATCTTGGCGGAAGGGGTGGAGGAGGAGCACGAGCTCGCGGCCCTGCAGACCCAGGGTTGCCATGTCTTCCAGGGGTTCCTGTTCAGCCGTCCCATGACCCCGGAAGAGGTGGCGGCGGCGGGGTTCGCTGTACAGTGCCGGCTGGGTCGCTACCCCCTCGCAAACCATTGAGCAAGTTGTCGATAAATGTGCGGCATCTCCCATTTATGAAGTGCGAGATGCCAAATTAAACATAATTAATCGAATTTTTGTCTCATATCATGGGATCCATTAGACGTTATCGCTAGTATGCGCGCTCATTCCTTGGTAATGGAGTATCACCATAATGAGTCAAGCTGCAGTGAACGAGCGTCCGGCCCCTCCCAACGGCTGGTTGAACCGCTTTCTGAACGGGGTGGAGAAGGCGGGCAACAAGCTGCCGGATCCCGCCATGCTCTTCCTCTATGCCTTGCTGATCGTCTGGGTCGGCTCTTGGATAGGCTCCCAGTTCTCCTTCGATCTGGTCAATCCCCGCACCGGAGAGGCCGTGGTCATCAACAACCTGTTGACCGGGGCAGGGCTGGCGGACTTTCTCGCCAGCATGGTCACCACGTTCACCGGGTTTGCTCCCCTTGGCATCGTGCTGGTGGCCATGCTGGGGGTCGGGGTGGCTGAACAGTCCGGTTTCATCAACACCGGGCTCAAGAAGCTGCTCAAGGTGACGCCGGCGCGCTTTCTGACCCCCATGCTGATCCTGGTGGCCATCGTCAGCCATACCGCCGCCGATGCGGGCTATGTGCTGGTGATCCCCATTGGCGGCATCATCTTCCATGCAGCGGGTCGCCACCCGCTGGCGGGGATTGCCGCAGCCTTTGCCGGGGTTTCCGGCGGGTTTGCCGCCAACTTCCTGCCCTCCGGCGGCGATGCGCTGCTTCAGGGTTTCACCCAGTCTGCAGCCCAGTTGTTCGACCCTGACTACATGGTCAACACCCTGTGCAATATCATCTTCACCGGCGCTTCTTCCTTGCTGATCATCTGCGTGGGCTGGTTTGTCACCGAGAAGATTGTCGAGCCGCGCCTCAAGGTGGTGCCTCTCAACGAGGATCTGGAGAGCGCCGACGAGATGGGCCGTTACAGCGCCCAGGAAAGCCGGGCCTTCAACTGGGCCGGGTTCGCCATGCTGGCGGCCGTGGTGCTGCTGGGGCTGGCGCTGGCCCCCGGCGACTCGCCGATGCGGGCACCGGACGGTTCCCTCACCACTTTCGCCGCACCGGTGATGAAGTCCATCGTGCCCCTCATTTTCCTGCTCTTCATCCTGCCCGGGATCGTCTATGGCTTTGTCGCTGGCAGTTTCAAGAGCGGCAAGGATGTGATCGACGCCATGTCGGCCACCATGAACAAGATGGGCTCCTACATGGTGATGGCCTTCTTCTGCGCCCTCTTCATCAAGGCGTTCGGGGATTCCAACCTCGGTACCCTGCTGGCGCTCTCCGGTGCCGAGGTGCTTCACGCCCTGGCGCTGCCGGGAGAGGTGACCATCGTCGGCATCATACTGCTGACGGCCACCGTCAACCTGGTGGTGGGCTCGGCCTCCGCCAAGTGGGCCCTCATCAGCCCCATTCTGGTGCCCATGCTGATGGCGGTGGGGATTTCGCCCGAGCTGACTCAGGCCGCGTATCGGGTGGGGGATTCCGCCTCCAACATCATCACCCCGCTGATGGTCTTCTTCCCCCTGGTGGTGGTCTATTGCCAGCAGTATGTGAAGAGCACAGGCATCGGCACCCTGGTCTCCATGATGCTGCCTTACTCCCTGGCCTTCCTGGTGAGCTGGACGGGCTTCCTGCTGCTCTACTGGGCGCTGGGGTTCCCGCTTGGGTTGCAGGCCCCCTATGTCTATCCTGCCCCTTGAGGGTGACGGGGGGCCTTGGGCCCCCCGCTTTTTTTGGGTAGAGTGTGACCTTCATCCCGGAGGTACCATGAACCCGACCATCGATCTCATTCTTTCCCATCGCTCCATTCGCCAGTTCACCCCAGAGCCCGTCAGCGCAGAGCAGCTGGATCAGATCCTGAGCGCCGCCCAGAGCGCCGCGAGCTCCAGCTTCCTCCAGGCCAACAGCATCATCCGGGTCACTGACAAGGGGCTGCGGGCCACCCTGGCGGAGCTGGCCGGTCATCAGGCCTATGTGGTCGAGGCGGCGGAGTTTCTGGTGTTTTGCGCCGACTACCATCGTCACAGCCAGATAGTGCCGGAGGCCCGCACCGGCTTTGTGGAGCAGCTCATGATCGGGGCCATCGACGGTGCCCTGATGGCGCAAAATGCCTTGCTGGCGGCCCAGTCACTTGGGCTGGGCGGGGTCTATATCGGCGGCATTCGCAACAACCCGGCCAAGGTGAGCGAGGTGCTGGGTCTGCCCCATCAGGTGATCCCGCTGTTTGGCCTCTGTCTGGGCCATCCCGCCCAGCGGCCGGAGCAAAAACCGCGGCTGCCCCGGGCGCTGGTGGTGCACGAGAACCGCTATCCTGCCACCCTGGACCGCGCCCTGCTTGCCAGGTACGACGGGCAGATCCACGACTACTACCAGGCCCGCAGCAGCAACAACAAGGATCAGACCTGGAGCGGGCAGATCAGGGGGATCCTGGGCAAGGAGGCGAGGCCCTTCATGCTGGGATTCCTGCAGTCGAAGGGTTTTTGCCTCAAGTAATGGGGGCGGCGGGCGATATGGAGCAAGACGCACCGGATGCGGTCACCGCCTGCGAGCGTTCTTGTGAGGCAATACGGGATCTGGGCGCTACCCTATGAGGCTAAGCTGTTGTAGGATCTCGCAATTGGATTGGGACTGGAGTGTGAACACCCTATGATTTTAACCCTGATATTGCTGTCAATCGGCGCACTCCTGTTTCTGGTCATCGCCTATAACGTGGTGCAGCAATACAAGCAGAAGGCCGAATCGGACAAGCGCCAGGCCATTGCCCGTCACAAGGCGGTGGCAGACGAGACCGAAGAGGTGTTGCTGAACGTCAATCTGGTGCCCTTTTCCAAAAACATGGTGCTGCTGTTGCAACACCGGATCCTGGATGCCTACCGCGCCATCGCGCTGGTGATGCCCAATGCGCAGGTCAAGCAGCGCATCGCCGATGTCCAGCTCCAGATCAAGAACGTGCAGGAGAACTACAGCAGCCAGGACGAGGGGCATTTCAAGACGCCGGAGTCCGACCGCCAGGCCATCCAGATGCTGCAACTGGCCAAGAAGATGCGGGCCGTGCTGCGGGTCGAGCACAACAAGGGCAAGATAGATCCTCAGGGCTTTGCCCAGGAGGATCGCCGCCTCGAGCTGATGCAGCTCAAGATCAACATCGCCAACCTGCTCAAGCGGGCCATGGATGCCCAGATCCAGGGGCAGTACGGCACCTGCCGCCAGCTCTACACCAAGGGACTGGGGGCGCTGGCCAATGTCACCGACAAGGATCCCTACCTGCTGGCGCGGGAAGAGGACATGCGTCAGGGGATGCGCCAGCTGGAAGAACACCTGCAGCAGCACAGCGAGAAGGAGCTGCAAAACATCAAGGACAAAGAGACGGACGAACTGGACGTCCTGTTCCAACCCAAGAAGAAATGGTGATCATGTCACATCCACTGGATTCCACACTGGGGCCCATGGCCCCATTTGTTTGCCAACTGCTCACGGAAATGCATGCCGTCATGGGAGTCAAGGACTCCCCCGTGGTGGATCACCTCTGCTACCGCGCCGCCACCCTGCCGGAATATCTGGAGTTGAAAGCGGTGCTGGCCGCCCACGGAGTCTTGCTGGTGGAGGGGATGATAGGCGGTCGTCCCATCGCCACTTATCGCTTGCACCAGCCTGTCTGCTGGGAGCAGGTGACCGTCCCCTGCATCGAACTGGCCGCCCCCAAGGCGGGTCGAAGCCATCAGGCCGGGCTCGAACATATCGAGCTGGTGGTGCCCTCGCTCACGGCCTTGGTGGCGACGCATCCCGATGTCCCCTTCAAGACCGGCAACATCGATGACGGACGCAATCCGGATATAGGATTGATGCTGCCCTCTGGGCAGATCAAGTTTCATCTGCGCCCGCTTGAGGAGGTGATCGACGAAGAGCTCTGCACCGGCGCCGTGGTGCCGGTACCGGCGGACTATTATGACGGTCTGTGAGGGAAGGGCCCGTTGACGGGAGCCTGATCCTGTGGCGTCAACGCACAAGCGGGCGCCACACGTCCTTTCAAGTGACCGAGCCAGAGGCTCAACCCGGCGGTGATCATCAACACCAGCTCGATGCCGAGTACCAGACCCCAGAGCCCCCCTTGCTCCCAGAAGGGATGCAGATAAAGCCCGCCCAGACTGGCCCCCAGGTAATACCCCACCAGATAGAGCGACGAGGCGAGCGCCCGGTTGTGCTCCACGTGCTGGCCGACCCAGGCGCTGGCACAGGCGTGGGCCAGGAAGAAGCCGAAGCTCGAGACAAGCAATCCCCCGATGATGGCGACAAGGCTCCCCTGCAACAGGGCCAGGCTGCCGAGTGCCATCAAGGTTATTCCCGCCAGCAGCAGACGTTGTGCTCCCCAGCGATGGGCCCCGCGGCCGCTCAGTGAAGAGGCGACGGTGCCGGTGAGGTAGGTCAGAAACAGCATGCCGAGCCACTGGGTCGGCAGGGAGAAGGGGGCCTTGGCCAGCAGGAAGGTGAGATAGCTGTACTGGTTCAGGAAGACCATGAAGTTGAGGCCGCCGATGAGATAGGCCCCCACCAGCAAGGGGTTGCCAAGGTGGCTCTGGATGGCGCGGCGCAGTTGCCCAGGCGCTGCCTCCACGGCCACGAAGCAGCGCTGGGCGGGCAGCAGCCAGATAACCAGTGGCAGCAGGGCGAGGCTGATGATCCCGATGCCGAGGAAGGTGTGCTGCCAGTCACCAAACCAGCCAGCCAGCAGACCGCCGACCACCCGGCCCGCGATGCCTCCCAGGGAGTTGGCCGCGATATAGACGCCGACGGCTACGATCAGGGCACGTTTGCTGAACTCTTCCCCCATGTAGGCAATGGCGGTGGCGGGCAGCCCTGCCAGCAGGACGCCTTGCAGGATGCGCAGGCTCACCAGCACATCAAAGTGGGTGACCCAGGGGATGCACAGGGAGAGCAGGATGGCGGCCGCCAGGGTCCACAGCATGATCCGCCGCCGTCCGAACCGATCAGCCAGACGGGCACAGACGAGCAGGGAGCCTGCCAGCCCTGCGGTACAGCCTGCCAGCGTCCAGCTGGCGGACAAGGCGCTGACCGAGAAAACCTCTGCCAGGAGCGGCAGCAGGGGATGGGTCTGGTAGAGATTGAGGAATACCAGGAAGGAGCCCAGGCTGAGGGCCAGGGTGGCGCGTATCCATTCGCGACTGCCTACTTCGATCATATGGAGTTGTCCCGACGACTTTTGTGCAGGGTAGTGCGACGAAACGTATAAATATAATATATTTAAGTTATCACCCTGATAAATGAAATTGATATGGACCTGAAACAGCTCGGATACCTGCTGGCGGTGCGCGATGCCGGCTCCTTCACCAGGGCGGCCCAGGGGCTGAACGTGGCCCAGCCTGCCGTCAGCATGGCCATCGCCAAGCTGGAGCAGCAGCTCGATCTGCGGCTGTTTGACCGGCAGGACCGCAGCGTGCGCCTCACCCCGGAGGGAGAGGTCCTTTGCCGCCACGCCGAACGGCTGCTGCGCCAGATGCACCAGGCCGAGGCCGAGATGGCCGAGCTCAAGGGGCTGGAACGGGGGGAGGTGCGCATCGGCATCCCCTACATGATGGGATCCTATTACTTCCCGCCAATCCTGATGGCGTTCAAGCATCGCTACCCCGGCTTGAAGATCCGGGTGGAGGAGGCGGGCACCCGGGAGCTGCTCAGCCGCATGGTGGATGGCAGTCTGGATCTCGCCATCCTCATCACCAGCGATCTGCCACCGGCCCTCGAGGGGGCGCAACTGCTGCGGGAAGAGATGCTGATGGTGGTGGGGGAGGAGCACCCGCTGCGCGGCGCTGAGTCGGTCTCGCTGCCACAGTTCTTCGGCCAGGAGCTCGCCATGTTCCGGCGAGGCTTCTACCACAGGGAACACATGGAGGTGTTGGCGCAGGGGTTGGGGGTAGAGCCTGACATCGCGTTCGAAAGCAATCTCATCCCGCTGCTCAAGGCGGTGGTGCGTCAGGGATTCGCCGTGACCACCTTCCTGCGCATGGCGCTGGAAGAGGAGCCGGCCCTCACCGGCATCCCTTTTTCACCCCCCATCTTCCTGGATCTCTGCGTAGCCTGGCGACAGGGGGATCCGCTCTCCATGGCGAACCGGGCATTGCGGGATTTTTTGCTGTCACAAAGGGATATTTCTCACCATTGCGCTACAAATACTGAATGATTGAGTGGTATCACCAATAAAAACGCCTCCAATCTGGAGGCGTATGCTGACAAGGTGGATGCAGCCTTATTTCTTGAACAGGTGATCCAGCTTGTTTGCCTTGGTGGAGAGATAAAACTCGTTGTGGGGATTGCGACCTTCCTGAAGGGGCACGCGCTCCGCCACCGGGATGCCAAAGGATTCCATCGCCTTCAACTTGCGCGGGTTGTTGGTCATCAGGCGCAGGGACTTGACCTCGAGCGCCTTGAGCATGTCGGCACAGATGGTGTAGTCGCGCATGTCGGCGGCAAAGCCAAGCGCCACGTTGGCCTCCACGGTATCGGCCCCCTGATCCTGCAGATGATAGGCCCGGATCTTGTTGAGCAAGCCGATGCCTCGCCCTTCCTGACGGACATACAGCAGGACGCCGCGGCCCGCCTTGGCGATGTTTTCCAGCGCGGCCTGCAATTGGAAGCCGCAGTCACAACGCAGACTGAACAGGGCATCCCCGGTCAGACACTCGGAATGAATGCGTCCCAGCACGGGTTCGCCGTCTGCGATATCGCCCATCACCAGCGCGGCATGATCCTTGCCCGTGCCGGTTTCCTGAAAACCAACCAGCGTGAAAGTGCCCCAGGGGGTCGGCAACTTGGATTTGGCCACGAGGGTAACGCTGCTCATATGGTTGCTCCTGACTACAGCTGCTTAAAAAAGGGCGGCCAGTTTAGCGCGCATTGTCCGGAACAACCATAAGAACAAAACCTTGCGTGAGAAGTGGGTTAACCCGATTGGTCAGAATAGGTGCAATCACGACGACTTTTGCGCAATTGTGTGCCCTGACAACTGCCAGCGACGGCGCATTCGGGTATAATCGGCGCCCATTAACCCATCCCGACAGGGATGTGTGCAACCAGTCAAGATGCCGAGTGCGCAGGAGAAACGTTATGGCTCAGATGGCCCCCGTGATGACTATTGATGGCCCAAGTGGAGCAGGAAAAGGCACCTTGTGCCAGTTGCTGGCTGAAAAACTGGGCTGGCACCTGCTCGATTCCGGTGCCATCTACCGGGTGCTCTCCCTGGCAGCCCTGCATCACGATGTGGAGCTCGATTCCGAAGCCGCATTGGTTCCCCTGGCCGCCAATCTGGATGTGCAATTCCAGGTGGAAGGGGAGCTGGTCAAGGTGATCCTCGAAGGGGAGGATGTTTCCCGCACCATTCGTACTGAAGAAGTGGGCAACGCGGCCAGCAAAATCGCGGCGTTTCCCCGGGTACGTGAAGCCCTGCTGCGTCGCCAGCGAGCATTTCGCCAAGCCCCCGGTCTCATCGCCGACGGTCGCGACATGGGTACAGTGGTTTTCCCCGAGGCGGATGTGAAGATTTTCCTCGACGCCAGCGCCGAGGAGCGGGCCCAGCGTCGCTATAAGCAGTTGCAAGATAAGGGCTTTGATGTTAACTTTGAGCGTCTTTTAACCGAGATTCGGGAACGTGACGATCGCGACAGAAATCGCGCCGTCGCTCCTCTGAAACCCGCGGAAGATGCTCTTGTTGTAGACTCAACGTCCATGACCATAGATGAAGTGCTGGCAACGGTGCTTGCCTATGCAGAGCAACAACTTGGTGATGTCAGCGCAAACTGATGTCAGTCGTCTGCACCAAGGATGGCGCAGATAATTTAAAACAACCCCGCTTGTGCCGGATTGCAAGTGGATGTTTCATTTGTGACATAAACAATGATCGAATCTTTTGCTCAACTCTTTGAAGAGTCCCTGAACGCCGTTGAAACCCGTCAAGGTTCCATCGTCAAGGGCACTGTCGTTGCTATCGAGAACGGTTTCGTACTGGTTGATGCCGGTCTGAAATCCGAGTCTGCTATCCCGGCTGAAGAATTCAAGAACGCCATGGGCGAGCTGGAAATCAACGTAGGTGACTCCGTTGACGTGGCTCTGGACTCTATCGAAGATGGTTTCGGCGAAACCAAGCTGTCCCGCGAAAAAGCCAAGCGCCACGAAGCCTGGCTGCAGCTTGAAAAAGCTTACGAAGAGCAAGCTACCGTTATCGGTATCATCAACGGCAAGGTCAAGGGTGGTTTCACCGTTGAGCTGAACGGCATCCGTGCCTTCCTGCCGGGTTCTCTGGTTGACGTGCGTCCGATCCGTGACACCGCTCACCTGGAAAACAAAGAACTCGAGTTCAAAGTCATCAAGCTGGACCAGAAGCGCAACAACGTTGTGGTTTCCCGTCGTGCCGTGATCGAGACCGAGAACACCTCCGAGCGTGAAAGCCTGCTGGCCAACCTGCAAGAAGGTCAAGAAGTTAAGGGTATCGTCAAGAACCTGACCGACTACGGTGCATTCGTAGATCTGGGCGGTGTTGACGGCCTGCTGCACATCACCGACATGGCGTGGAAGCGCGTTAAGCATCCTTCCGAAATCGTCAACGTTGGCGACGAGATCGCTGTCAAGGTTCTGAAGTTCGACCGCGAGCGTACCCGTGTATCCCTGGGCCTGAAGCAGCTGGGCGAAGATCCCTGGGTTGCTATCGCCAAGCGTTACCCGGAGACCACCCGTCTGTCTGGCCGCGTGACCAACCTGACCGACTACGGCTGCTTCGTTGAAATCGAAGAAGGCGTTGAAGGCCTGGTACACGTATCCGAGATGGATTGGACCAACAAGAACATCCACCCGTCCAAGGTTGTCAACGTTGGCGACGTGGTTGACGTGATGGTTCTGGACATCGACGAAGAGCGTCGTCGTATCTCCCTGGGTCTGAAGCAGTGCAAATCCAACCCGTGGCAGCTGTTTGCCGAAACTCACGCCAAGGGCGACCGTGTTTCCGGCAAGATCAAGTCCATCACTGACTTCGGTATCTTCATCGGTCTGGATGGCGGCATCGACGGCCTGGTTCACCTGTCTGACATCTCCTGGAACAACCAGGGCGAAGAAGCCGTGCGTGAATTCAAGAAGGGCGACGAGATCGAAGCCGTTGTTCTGCAAGTGGACCCGGAGCGTGAGCGCATCTCCCTGGGCGTCAAGCAGATCGAAGAAGACCCGTTCAATAAGTACCTGTCTGACAACAAGAAAGGTGCTATTGTGAAGGGCAAGGTTACCGAGGTTGATGCCAAGGGTGCCGTGATCGAACTGGCTGACGGCGTAGAAGGCTACCTGCGTGCCTCCGACGCTGCTCGTGACCGCGTAGAAGACGCCACTCTGGTGCTGTCTGTTGGTGACGAAGTTGAAGCCAAATTCATGGGCGTTGATCGCAAGAACCGTACCGTAAGCCTGTCTGTCCGTGCCAAGGACGAGGCTGATGAGCGTGTTGCCATCGACAGCCTGAACCAACAAGAAGAAGTTGTGTTCAGCAATGCCATGATGGAAGCGTTCAAAGCCGCCAAGGGTGAGTAATCCTTGATGCAAGAAAAGGGCGGCATTGCGCCGCCCTTTTTTATCTTGGCAAAATGATTATTGCATGTGATCGGGGAAGGAGATTTAACCTTATGACCAAATCAGATCTCATCGAACAACTGGCAGCCAGCCGCATGCATATGCCGGCCAAGGATGTCGAAGCCGCTATCAAGGAGATCCTTGAGCAGATGGCATCGACCTTGCAAAACGGCGACCGGATTGAAATCCGAGGATTTGGCAGTTTCTCGCTGCACTATCGTGCGCCCCGCGTGGGTCGCAACCCCAAGACCGGGGACAAGGTTGAACTGACCGGGAAATATGTCCCGCACTTCAAACCTGGCAAAGAGTTGCGCGAACGCGTCAACATCATCGAATAATGCAGAAAACGGCATACCTGAGTATGCCTTTTTCATTTTTATGTTCTGGAGTCTGCCCGTTGTCGGGTTTCTCACACTCTTTTCCCATTCGCGCTAGAGTCTGCCTGTGATTTTAAGGATAATCAGTCACTCATTCGCTACAGACAGGGAGCTCCCATGAAGCGTATCTTGGCCCTCATTCCACTGGTGCTGGTGTTTGTCCTGACCCTTGCCATCGGTTCTCAAAATGGTCAGCTGGTGCAGTTCAACTACTTGATCGCCCAGGGGGAGTTCTCGCTCTCCATGTTGCTGGGGTTCTTCTTCGCCGGCGGTTTTCTGCTGGGCTGGCTGGTATTTGGTCTGCTGTTCCTGCGTCTCAAACTGCAAAATCGCACCCTGAACCGAACCATGCGTCGTCAATCTCGCGAGTTGGAGCTTGCCCGGTCGACAACCAAGGAATAATGTCCCTCGATGCTTGAACTGCTTTTCCTGCTGTTGCCCATCGCCGCCGGTTATGGCTGGTACATGGGCCGCAGGAGTGTTCGCCAGGACACCCAGCAACAGAGTAACCAGTTTTCCCGCCAGTACGTGGCGGGCCTCAACTATTTGCTCTCTGACGAGTCGGACAAGGCGGTGGATCTCTTTATCCAGCTGCTGGAAGTGGACAGCGAAACCATCGAAACCCACCTCTCCCTCGGCAACCTGTTCCGTCAACGGGGCGAGGTCGATCGCGCCATCAAGATCCACCAGAACCTGGTCGCCCGTCAGCTGACCCGTGAGCAGCGTCAGCTTGCCTTGCAGGAGCTGGCCCGTGACTTTCTGGCTGCCGGCTTGCTCGATCGGGCCGAAGCACTCTGGAAAGAGCTGTGTGATGACAGCGATTTCGAAGAGACGGCTCTGGCACAGCTCCTGATCATTCATCAGCAGTTGCGTGACTGGGACAATGCCATCGCCGTGGCGGTGCGTCTGCAGAAATTCCAGGGCAAGAAGCTGGCCGAGCCCATTTCCCACTTCTATTGCGAACAGGCGGAGAGTGCCTTGCGCGATGGCGACAAGCCTGCGGGCATCGCCAAGCTCAAGCGTGCGCTCGGTGCCCACCCGGCCTGTGCCCGCGCCAGCTTACGGCTGGCTGATCTGGCGATGGAGGAGGGCAGGTTCGAGGATGCGGCCAAGGAGCTCCTGCGGGTGTTCGAGCAGGACATCGACTTTGCCTCCGAGGCCATGCCGAAACTACTTGATTGCTATCGCCAGCTTGGTCGCAGCCAGGAGCTGATCCCGCTGCTTGAAAAAGCGGTAGAGGATCATGCGGGGGTCAGCGTGACCCTGGCGCTGGCCAATCTGGTGGAGGCCCGCGATGGGTTGAGTCAGGCCCGTGCCCTGGTGCTGCGGCAACTGCGTCGCCACCCCTCCATGAAGGGCTTTTATCAGCTGGTCGGTTTCCAGTTGGCCAGTGCCGAGGAGGGGCCTGCCAAGGAGAGCCTGGAGCTGCTGCAACAGCTGGTCGGCGAGCAGATCAAGATCAAGTCGACCCACAAGTGCCGTCAGTGCGGCTTTGCCACCCATTCGCTGTTCTGGCAATGCCCTTCCTGCAGGCAGTGGGGCACCATCAAGCCGATCCGAGGGCTGGATGGAGAGTAAACGCCAGCGAGGCCAACACGCCCGGGCGAGCACGGATACCCAAGAATTTCAGATGCCAGCGTGCAACCGGGCCCCGGCTCTGCTGTGCCTGGCTGTGGCATAACAATCCATAGGAAGTGACATGCAAGACCCCAAAGTACTGGTCGCGCTGGATTATCAGCACGAAGCCGACGCCTTTGCCTTCATTGAGCAGATCTCACCGGCCCAGTGCCGCCTCAAGGTAGGCAAGGAGATGTTTACCCTGTTTGGTCCCCAGTTCGTTCGTCAACTGGTGGCCAAGGGGTTCGACGTCTTCCTGGATCTGAAATTTCACGACATTCCCAACACCGTCGCCAAGGCGGTGGCGGCCAGTGCGGAGCTGGGCGTCTGGATGGTGAATGTCCACGCCAGCGGTGGTGAACGCATGATGCGTGCCGCCAGAGAGGCGTTGCTGCCATACGGCGACAAGGCGCCCCTGCTCATCGGGGTAACCGTGCTGACCAGCATGGAGCAGTCCGACATGGCGCCCCTGGGTCTGGATGTGACACCGGCAGAACAGGTGATCCGCCTGGCCACCCTTGCCAAGACGGCCGGGCTGGATGGTGTGGTCTGCTCCGCGGAAGAGGCGAGTGTGTTGAAGGGGCTGCTGGGAGCCGAATTCAAGCTGGTGACGCCGGGCATTCGTCCGAGCGGATCGGCTGCCGGTGATCAGCGCCGCGTCATGACGCCGCTGGCAGCGGTGGAGGCGGGGGCGGATTATCTGGTGATCGGTCGTCCCATCACCCAGTCCTTGGATCCCGCCGCCATGCTTGGGGCGATCAATGCCGAGCTTTGCCGGTAACGGCGTCATGGGCGAATGAGCGCAGGCCGGATCCCAGATCCGGCCTGCTGCATTTTGGCCGTGGGCTGGCCTTGCCTATGGGGAGCTCAGGAGTGGACGGCCTGGGCGTCCAGACGAATGGGGAAGAAACCGAGCAGCAGGCCGGCGAGTGCACCGATGAAGTGTGACTCGATGTGTACCCTGGCACCGATCAAGGCGGAGACAGGGCTCTCGCCGGCACTGTAAAAGTCCACACCGAGCTTGATGGCGACGCCCGCCAGCATCAGCCAGCCGGAGTGACGGCGAAAGCGGATGTCCTGCATGGCACCCCATACGAACAATCCGTGCAGCAGGCCGGAGAGTCCCATGTACCACTGGGTTTGCGGGCAGCCCCACCAGATGCCGAGTCCGACCGCCGTTCCCAGCAGCAGCAACAGCACGGGCAGGCGCCATCCCGTCAGGTACTCCTGAAACAGGCTGTAGAGCACGGCCAGACCGCTCAGGTTGAGCAGCAGATGCCATCCATTGGTGTGTGCCAGATTGCCTGTTATGATGCGCCACCCTTCGCCCTGGGCGATCAGGTCGCGATCGAAGGCGAGCTGATGATTTGGCACGGTGAAAAAGAGCAAGGCAGTGACGAGCGAAAGCGCGATGACCCAGAGCAGACCCGATTTTCCTGACAACATGAAGCAGCCCAACGACAAAGAGAGCCGATACTGTACACGCTGTACCCGGGCCCTCAAAGCGTGCCTGTGCGATTATATTCAGCGGGTGCCGAACCTGGCTGCGCTCCATATCCTGCAACACCCTGCCGAAGTAGGTCACCCCAAGGGGACGGCTGCGTTGCTGGCGGCGTCCCTGACCGATGTGCGCATCCATGTGGGGGAGGACTTTTCCGACGACGAAGGGCTCAATGTCCTGCTTGCCGACCCCGCTGTCCAGTGCTACGTGCTGTGGCCCGATGAGGAGGCCCTGACCCTGATACAGGCAAGGGAGCATCTCCTGAGGCGTGGACGCACCGTGCGAGCCCACTTCATCCTCCTCGATGGTACCTGGCGCAAAGCCTATCGCATGTTGCACAGCTCGCCTGCACTGCTCGGGTTGCCGCGGATCACCCTCGGCGCCATTGCCGGACAATATTCCATTCGCAAGAAGCCCTTTGAGGAGGCATTGTCCACCCTGGAAGCGGGCTACCATCTGTTGTCCCGGTGGGAAGGAGAGCCTGAGCGCTTCGCCCCGCTGATGACCCTGTTTACCCATTTGAACCGGCAGTGGCATGACTTTGCACAAGGCCGCCGCCGTTGAGTTGCCCAGAGGAGTGAAAAACATGAAAAAAGCCGTCGTGGTCTTCAGTGGCGGGCAGGACAGCACCACCTGTCTGGTGCAGGCACAGGCCCGCTATGACGAAGTGCATGCCATCACCTTCGATTACGGCCAGCGCCATCGGGCGGAGATTGACACCGCCCGCCATCTGGCGACGGTGCTCGGGATCGCCGCCCACAAGGTAATGGATGTGACCATGCTCGGGGAGCTGGCCATCTCTGCGTTGACCCGGGACGACATACCGGTGAGCTTCGAGCTTCAGGAGAACGGCCTGCCCAACACCTTCGTGCCGGGACGCAACATCCTGTTCCTGACCCTGGCGGCCATCTATGCCTATCAGGTGGGCGCCGAGGCCGTGATCACCGGGGTGTGCGAGACCGACTTTTCCGGCTATCCCGATTGCCGCGACGACTTCGTCAAGGCGCTCAATCAGGCGGTCTCCCTGGGGCTGGATCGCCCCATCCGCTTCGAAACCCCCCTGATGTGGCTCGACAAGGCCGAAACCTGGGCGCTGGCGGATCATTACGGTCACCTCGATACCGTGCGTCACCAGACGCTCACTTGCTACAACGGTGTCCAGGGAGATGGTTGCGGGGCCTGTCCGGCCTGCGAGCTGCGTCGCCGTGGCCTGGATCACTATCTGGCTGACAAGAGCGGCATCCGTGCCAGACTTTACGAGAAGAGCGGACTGGGCGAGAAAAGCGGATCCTGAGCCTGTGCCTGGCCCGGGTTTGGGGTATAATCCGCCCCTTTTGCAGCAAGTCGTGACCAAGATGCACTACCCAATCAACGAGATCTTCCAGACCATCCAGGGGGAGGGGGTATTTACCGGCCTGCCCGCCATCTTCGTTCGCCTTCAGGGCTGCCCGGTGGGCTGTCCCTGGTGCGATACCCGCCACACCTGGGTGGTGGACCCCGAGCGTGAGGTGGCCCCTGGCGAGGTGCTCGATCGTTCCAATGAGTCCGACGGCTGGAGCAAGATGAGCACGGAAGATATTCTGGCCAGCTTTACCCGGCTCGGTTACCGGGCCCGTCACGTGGTGTTGACCGGTGGTGAGCCCTGCCTCTACGACTTGCGCGAGCTATCTTCGGCCCTGGTGGCATCGGGTTATCAGGTGCAGATCGAAACCAGCGGGACCAGCGAGGTGCTGACCCATGAGCAGACCTGGGTGACTGTTTCCCCCAAGATCGGCATGAAGGGTGGGTTGCCGGTGCTGGTCTCTGCCCTCGAGCGGGCCAACGAGATCAAGCATCCGGTGGCCACCGAGCACCATATCGAGGAGCTGGATGCCCTGCTGGCCACCGCCCGGCTGCGCCCCGATGTGATGATTGCGCTGCAACCCATCAGCCAGAAAGCCAGGGCCACGGAGCTGGCCATGGCGACCTGCATCGCCCGTAACTGGCGACTCTCCATCCAGACCCATAAATACCTGAATATCGATTGATATGGATGGACTCAGCGATGAGCGCATCTTGCTGACGCTGGCCAGCAAGATGCCTTACGGGAAATACAAGGGGCGGCGCATCATCGATATTCCCGAGCCCTATCTGGTATGGATGGCGCGAAGCGGTTTTCCGGCCGGTACCCTGGGCCAGTCTCTGGCACTGGCCTACGAGATAAAGCTCAATGGACTCGAGTCCATGATTATTCCCATTATTAACAGGATGTCAGAATGAGAATATATACAAGGCAAGGGGACAAGGGGCTCACGCGACTGGCCGATGGCACTTCCCTGGCCAAAGACGATAAACGTGTCGAGACCTATGGCGCCATCGACGAGCTGAATTCCCAAATAGGCTTGTTGATGGCTGAAATACCCGCCGGGGAGACGACACTCCTGGCCGATCTCATATTGTTGCAGCAGGAGCTGTTTGATCTGGGCGGGGAGCTGGCATTTTCCAGTGAATCGCAAACGGATGCGCTGTGGCAGGTGAACGAGGCTTGGACGAACAGGCTCGAGCAACAGATAGATGCCTACAGTGCCGGGTTGCCGGTGCTGCGCAATTTTATTTTGCCAAGCGGTTCGCGGGCGGCTGCCCAGGCACATGTGGTGCGTACCCTGACCCGTCGCTGCGAGCGCCTGCTGCTTGGGTTGAGCCGCGTAGAGCGGGTAAATCCGGCCGTTTTGCCCTATCTCAACCGGCTGAGCGACTGGTTTTTCACCATCGCCCGATACTTGCTGGTATCGTCAGGCACCCCGGAGATCCTCTGGGTCAAGGCGGCTGACAGAGGCTGACAACCGCTCGAAGCGGCAATAAAAAAACCTCGCCTTGCGAGGTTTTTTTATTGCTGTGGAAAGGGGCCTGATATTGCTCTCAGATAGCAAAGGCTTCCACGGATTTGCCTTCAGCAACGGCCTTGGCAATGACCGAGGGCATGCGGCCCTGACCGGTCCAGGTTTTTTCCACGCCATTGTCCAGATAACGATATTTGGCGGGGCGGGGCGCACGTTTGCTGACCTTGGTATTCTCGGGAACCACGGTGTTGACCAATTCGGCGGGATCGATCCCTGCGGCCTTCAGCATTTCGGCATATTCGGCAATTTTCTTTTGATGCTCTTCACGGGCCTGGCGTTCGGCGGATTCATCTTGCCGACGTTCATCGACGATGGCGGAGAGCTTTTCCAAGCCTTCTTCCAGTTGTTCCAGCGTCAAATCGCGGCAAACTGCACGCAGGCTACGGATATTCAACAGCACTTTCAGAAATTCGTTCATATTGGCTACCACGCGAGCAAAATATTAAGGGAAGAACTGGTTTTTCGATAATTTATAGGGGTGTTTGGCACCAAGTCAAGCCTGCCAAAATAATTAATTAGGCTGATAAATTAAGTCTTGAAATAGATATGAAGGATATTTTTATCCGTTTGACGGACCAACATCTTCGAATGGGTTCATGTCAGATGAAAATATCGCCAGTAGAGTCTTTGATGAACCATTTGACTATCTTTGAAGATGTGAGTGCCACAGAAACCTTGAAATTTAATCAAAAAACTTGCTATCACCCGGCGGCTAGATAAAATGTGCCGCGAATACCTTTAAGTAGAGGCGCGCTGCCTATGAGTAACCGAGCGGAGGGTGATGCCTGCGATGCTCGATGAAAGGAGTCGGCGCCGAAGTGACCAGGCCATCATACCGGGTTGCTGGTTCTGCATCTAATAGGTGCAGGACTGCCATAGTCATCCACTATGGAGCGCTACCTGAAGGGGCTGAGGAGTATACCCTCCCCATGGGTTTTGTTTCTTTGATCCTCTCGGTAGATCTCCACCTGTTGTCTTTAGGTGCAAAGAGATCATGGACATCGTTCATTACGCCGACTCCGGTTGGTCCGTCGTTCCCCCCCTGCTGGCCGTTGCGCTGGCGATCATCACCCGCCGCGTCCTGGTGTCGCTGGGGGTGGGTATAGTCGCAGGCAGCCTGCTGCTCAACCAGTTCTCTCCCCTTGCTTCCCTGCATTACATGCTCGATACCGTGCTCAGGATCTTCTGGGTCGACGGTGCGCTCAATCGTGACAACGTCAACATGATCCTCTTCATGTTGCTGCTGGGCGGCCTCATCAGCCTGATGAGCGTCTCCGGTGCGACCCGGGCGTTTGCCGAGTGGGCGGAGCGCCGCGCCAAGACCCGCAAGGGTGCCAAGTCCCTGACCGGTCTGATGGTGTTCGCCTTCTTCATCGACGACTTCTTCCACAGCCTGTCGGTGGGGGCCATCTGCCGTCCGGTGACCGATCGCTTCCAGATCTCCCGCGCCAAGCTGGCCTATCTGCTGGACTCCACCGCCGCGCCGGTTTGCGTGCTGATGCCGATCTCCTCCTGGGGGGCCTACATCATCGCCCTCGTCGGCGGCATCATGGCGGCTCATGGTCTGACCGACCAGAGCCCCATCTCCGCCTTCGTCGAAATGATCCCCATGAACCTCTATGCGGTGTTCACCCTGATCATGGTGCTGGTGGTGATCGCCTTCCAGCTCGACATCGGCCCCATGCGCCAGCATGAGCAGTGGGCACTGGAGGGCAAGCTGTGGGACGAGTCCAAGGGGCGCCCCATCGGGCTCGACATGGAGAGCCCGGAGGAGAGCAATGGCGGCATGATTGACATGGTGCTGCCCATCCTGACCCTGACCCTGGCCACCGTCTATTTCATGATTGACTCCGGGGCTGCGGTGCTGGCCGACAAGGGGCTGCCGTTCAGCGTGCTCGGCTCCTTCGAGAACACCAATGTCGGCTCCTCCCTGGTCTATGGTGCCCTGTGCAGCCTGGTGGTCTCCATCGGTCTGGCCATGCGCCTCAAGCTCGGGGCAAGCAACTGGATGAAAGCGGCTCCGCAGGGGATCATGGCCATGCTGCCCGCCATCAACATCCTGCTGTTCGCCTGGACCATCGGCGCCGTGGTGCGCGATGTGGAAACCGGCAAATACCTGGCCTCCCTGGCCAATGGCAATCTGCCGGTGGAAGTGCTGCCCGCCGTGGTCTTCGTGCTCTCCTGCGCCATGGCGTTTGCCACCGGCACCAGCTGGGGTACCTTCGGCATCATGCTGCCGCTGGCCGGCGACATGGCGGCCGCCAGCGACATCAGTCTGATGCTGCCCATGCTGGCCGCCGTACTGGCAGGGTCCGTGTTCGGGGATCACAGCTCCCCCATCTCCAGCACCAGCATCCTGTCTGCCACCGGGGCCGGTTGCCATCACATTGATCACGTGATGACCCAGCTGCCCTATGCCCTGGCCATCGCCTTTGGCGCTGCGCTCGGCTACCTGGTGATGGGGCTGATGCACTCCGCGCTGGCCGGTTTCACCGTGAGCGGGCTCTGGTTCCTGATCTTCTCCGGTTACCATTTGCGCAAAGCCCGGGCGTATAGCGCCGTGGCAGTTGCATAAGAGAACAAGGGGCCTGCGGGCCCCTTGGTTTTGGCAGGGGCTTTGGTTAGCATGCGCCCCATCACTCCCGTTTCGGAACCCCATCATGGCTTCACTGCACTACAAATTTGCCACCATGAACTCAGGCAAATCGACCCAGCTCATCCAGGCCCACTTCAACTATCTGGAGCGTGGCATGTATCCGCTGGCGATGACGCCCGCCATCGACGATCGCTTCGGTGCCGGCGTCATCAGTGCCAGGGTCGGTCTTGAGCTGAAAGTGGAGGTGTTCAGCGACAGCTGCGATCTCTTCGAGATGGTCAAGGCGCGCCACGCAAAGCGGCACATCGATGTCTTCATCGTTGACGAGGCGCAGTTCCTGACCCGTGAGCAGGTCTACCAGCTCGCCCGCATCGTCGACGAGCAGGACATTCCGGTGATTGCCTATGGTCTCAAGACCGATTTTCGCGGCGAACTGTTCCCCGGCTCCTACCACCTGCTCTGTCTGGCGGACAAGTTCGAGGAGCTAAAAAGCATCTGCTGGTGCGGCAACAAGGCCCACATGAACTCGCGGGTCAACGAGGCGGGGCAGGTGATGCGCGACGGTGAGCAGGTGGAGATCGGCGGCAACGATCGCTATGTGTCGCTCTGCCGCAAGCACTATCTGGAAGGGCGGGCCTTCAAGTAACCCGTGGCTGGCTCGTGCAGCCTGGACACCAAAGAGGGCGCCCATCTGGCGTCCTCTTTGTCTATGGGAGTCAGTCGATCTCGATGTCGACAGGGGCGATGATGGGGTCGGCCGCCGGGAGGCGGTGGAAGAGCTGGCGAAAATGCTGCTGTACCCGGCCTATGTCCACCAGGGACATGCCGGAGGCGAAGCCGAACCAGACGTAGAGCCCTGTGAGGTCGCGAAACATGGGAGGGAGGTAGCGAGGGGCGTCGATGAGCCCCTCCAGATAGTGCTGATAGAGCACGGGGATGTCGTCCAGGGTCACCTTGCCGACGAACAGCATGGGCAGGATCTCCGGCACCCCCTCCAGCACGGCACTGCGAATGAAGTTCACCGTCTCCACATAGCCCTTCACATAGGAGAGATCCTTGGTAAAGCAGGCGCCCCCCTCGACCATGCCACCGCGAAACACCCGCTGGGTGATCTTGTAGGCGTCGTGCTCGCTTGCCCCCTTGGCCACGAAGTGGCGGAACACCTCGATGAAATCGGCGCCACGCTCCGCCATGTCGATGGCCATGACCCGATCCGAGATGCGCTTGGCCCTGTCCGGGAAGGAGCTGAACGTGAGGGTCTCGATGAGTACCGCCAACCCCTCCTGACAGGCGGTGATGCGGGGCGAGCCGGCGCCGAGCCAGGTGGCGTAAGATTGCTGGCGGCCGTTGAGGGTGGTGCCGACGTGAACCCAGCCTTCGTGTACCTCCAGCACCTGCAGATCGAGCTCCGAGAAACGGGCGTGGGAGTTGAGCTTGATGTAATCCCCCCCGGCGGCGGCATCGGAGACGATGCCATCGCTGAGCTTGACCTGGACTGTGCCGTCGCTGAAGTAGCTAGACAGCTTGCCCTGCAACCTCGCGACAGCGACTTCCCCCTCGAACTCCTTGGGGTAGGGGCGCACTAGGTGGCGGGCGCCGGGCAGGGAGAAGATGTCGCACAATCTGGCCCCCAGCTCCTTCAGGGTCTTGCGATCCCCGCGCAGGTGATCGCTTGCCGAGCCGTAGAGGCGCTGGCTGTAGCGCTGGAAGTCAGGCTGCCCGCGCTGGCGCAGCATCTCGATGACCACCATGTACTGATCCACCGTCTCTTGCAGGATCCGGCCGAGATCGTCCTGAGGGCCGAGGCGCCGGCGGATCCTGTCCCTCAACTCCTTGAGCTCAAGGTACTTGTTGCGGGGATCGAACCCCAGGGGGAGGGATTCATAGAAATGCCTGTCGATGGCGGGCAGTGCCTTGCCGCCACTTGCCAGAAAGTCGCTTTGCAGGTGACGGGGCCATTTGATGGCATCCAGGATGCGGATGGGTTTTTGCAGGGCGAGCAGTTCATCCGAGAGGGATTTGAGGTGCAGGCGATACTTTTCTTGGATGGTCATCGGGCTCTTTGGAGGCGAGTGCGCTACGAGAATGGCTGAGTATAGGCACAGGGCCTGTCAAAAAGAAGCGAGACGACGGGGATCCGGCCTGTGTGCTTTTGGTTGTCTGAAAATTGGTTTAGACTGCGCCCCTTGATCTCTACCGTGTCGTGAAAATGATGAATATCCCCAGCTCTGAAATGATAATGCGTTGGTTGCAACAGGCCCGGATCGAGCACTATGTGTGCGATCAGTGTCATGGCATCCACATGGTCTCCCTGCAGTCCGTCGAGGGCATCCAGGAGAGCCGGATCTTCGTGGAAGAGGAAGGGCTGTTGTTCTCATCCGAGCTGGAGGTGCGCCCCTCATCGCTGCTGCCCCTGGTGGCCGAACTGGGTCGTCTCAACATGCAATATCCGTCCCTCAAGGTGTTCCTCGACATCATTGATGACAACCTGCCACGCCTCGTCGTGGGTCACACCGTCTTTACCAAGGCGGGTCTCACCGTCGAGCAGTTCCTGCTGTTCGTTGAAAGCACCACGGCAGCCACCCATGAAGTGGTTTCCGAATGTGAACGCCTTGGCTTCCTCAATCTGCCGGAAATCCAGGTCGCACCGGAATCCGTTCACTGACCTCAGCACCTGAACTGTGCGTTTAATGTGCGAACGGTTCGCTGCGGCTAAAAAGCCGTTGACGGCGGCGGGGCTTTCCCCTAAATTACGCCCCGTTCCAGCGCAACGGCGCAACGAACATCGTGTTGGCTGAACACGTTAAACCACAGACAAAAATTTGGTGCGGTATCCGAGAGGCTGCCCACCGACGAAGTCGGCAAGATGCACGCACAGCGTGCTCCGAAAGCCACTTCAAGCAGTAAAATTTGGTGAGGTGTCCGAGTGGCTGAAGGAGCACGCCTGGAAAGTGTGTATACGGCAACGTATCGAGGGTTCGAATCCCTCCTTCACCGCCAAATAAAACAAAAGGCCCCGTCGCAAGACGGGGCCTTTTGTTTTTCCGGTAACCGGCAATCTGGTCTCTACCCGGTATCGACAGGCGGGTGGACTAGCCCGCTTGGACAGCCGAAGGCTGCCCGCAGGGCGAGCGCCAGGGATGGCGCGAGTCAATCCCGACCCAGCACCAAATTAGAAAAACCGACCTCAGGGTCGGTTTTTTGCTTTCTGAGCCAGCCATACACACCCTTATTCCCGTCACGGTGTTATCTCTTCAGCTTGGAGATATAGGGGACATTTCTGTACTTGTACTCCCGGGGCAGCCCTTAGTCGACAGGCAGCTCATCCGTTGCCATCTCATAGGCATCAAATTGCTCGGCAGGGATCGCCACGCGGCCCGGTTTCACAAACAGGGTCGCGATGGAAGGTGCGTTCAGCAATGACGACAAGATGGAATCCCTGGCGTCTACCCCTTCCTGCAATACAGTGAGCTGGACTACCGACAGTACGCCGTCCTCATGAGCCATTTCGAGCCGTACGGCTGCATCGTGATCGCGGCACCATGCGCTCAGGCGCCTTGGGGGCGAAGCGTACAAATACGCTCACCCTCTGCTGGCATCGCGGGACTTGCTGATCCCATGGAGGGGTTGCTCACCGATAACCTGATATTGCGTTCCACTAATAGACACAATGACATTCGCTAAAAATTTAGGCTCCATGCAGAGCCTAAATATTCCTTCTCTCATCGAAGCCATGGGCAGATACGCGAAAATCTTGCCGGCGTGATTGTGATAGTAATCACAGTTCGAGCGTTTGGATTTATCCTTCCTCGACCGGGTCACTCCTTTTGTTACACTGCGTGACATCATCCTGAATAAGGACGCGGCTGCGCTCGGTGAATTACCATGTTTAATAATCAGTTGGTCTCAACATTAAATGCCTTCGAGTTCAAGGTATATAACTATGTAATAAAGAACCATCAGACGGTTATCTATATGACGGTCAGGGAATTGGCCGAAGCCTGTGATGTGTCGACCGCCACCATATTGCGATTTTGCAAGAAGATGAATTGCAGCGGTTATGCGGAATTCAAAGCCTATCTAAAAATGAATGCCGAGAAGCGCGGCGAAATATCGCTGCCACACGGTGCCAACGAGTTCCTCTCTTTTTTCAAGAGCATCAACAATGACGAATTCGACGCCTTGATCGCGAGCGCCGCCGAGCAGATCGCGGGGGCCGAGCGGGTGATCTTCGTGGGGGCGGGCAGCTCGGGCACGCTGGGGCGCTACGGGGCGCGCTTCTTCTCCAACATCGGCAAGTTCAGCAACCACATCGATGATCCCTACTACCCGGTCAACACTGACATGTACAAACAGGCGGTGGCGATCGTGCTCTCGGTCTCCGGGGAGACCACCGAGATAATCAAGTTGGCGAAGCAGTTCCTGTTTCATCACTGCAAGCTCATCACTATTACCAGCAATAATAAATCCACCCTGGCCCAGATGGCGGATTTCAATATTTCATATCATGCGTCCAGGCTGGTGGTCGACAATGAATATGATATTACCACCCAGGTGCCGGTGATTTATATCATCGAATCCATCGGTCGCCAGTTGGCAAACAAGATAAGTGCCGAGGTGTCACAGGGTGTGTCTTTTATGTAACAAGTAACAAAGCGGGTATTTTGTTATATCGTGACAAGGATGAATGCTTTCCCTACCATCGATTCACAACATTTGAATTGTTTCGATATTAATTAATAAATGGCAGGGAAGGATCATTATGGCAATTAACTATGCGGACTCGGCGAAACAGATCGTCGAGTTGATTGGTGGTGACAGCAACGTCATCAGCGTCACCCACTGTGCCACCCGGCTACGGTTTGTCCTAAAAGAGATGGGGCGGGTCGACAAGGAGGTGTTGAAACGGGTGCAGGGGGTCATCACCGTCATCGAGTCCAGCGGTCAGCTGCAGGTGGTGATCGGCAACCACGTCGGGGATGCCTATCGGGAAGTGCAAAAACGGGTGCAGATCGACGAAAACGCCGTGGTCGATGCTCCGAAGGTGGGTATGGTCAACCACCTGATGGACATCATCTCCAGCATCTTCGCCCCCTTCCTCTATCCATTGGCCGCCTGCGGTGTGTTGCAGGGGATCATCTCCTTCTTCGCCGCCATCGGCTGGATGGACTCCGCCAGCGGCACCTTCCGCATCCTCAACTTCGTCTCCTGGACCGGCTTTACCTTCCTGCCGGTGATGGTCGCCTTCACCGCCGCCAAGAAGTTCAACGTGAACCCCTTCACCGCCGTGATCGCCGCCTGCGCCCTGGTGTCGCCCGATTACATGAACATGCTGACCGCGAACAAAATCATCCTGGCAAACTCCGCGGATCCGGCGGTGCAAGCGCTGATGCAGTCGGCGATGGAGAACCCGGTCATCAACGAGGCCATCGTCAACCTGGTGGGGGTTCCCCTTAACAGCGCGCCGCTCAGCTTCCTCGGTCTGCCGGTGCAGTACCTGAGCTACACGGCCTCGGTGATCCCCATCATCCTGATGGTGTGGGCCATGTCCTATGTGCAGCGCTTCTTCGAACGGATCCTGCCGGTGGTGGTGCGCAACCTCTTCACCCCCATGTTCTGCCTCGCCATCATGGTGCCCCTGACCCTGCTGGCCTTCGGCCCCATCGGCAACCTCATCGGCGGCGCCATCGGTGGCATCTACAACACCCTCTATCACCTGAGCCCGTCCATCGCCGGCTTCGTGGTGGGGGCTGTCTGGACACCCCTGGTGACCCTCGGCGTGCATTGGGGCATCACCCCGGTGACGGTGGGCAACTACGCCACTCTGGGCTATGACACCTTTACCGGCCTGCAAGCCTCCGCCGTGTTCGGCATCGCCGGCGCCGTGTTCGGGGTCTACTTCAAGGCCAAGGATCCCGAGCTGAAAAGCGTGACCCTCTCGGCCGGCGTGACCGCCCTGTTTGGCATCACCGAACCCGCCATCTACGGGGTGGCCCTGCGCTTCAAACGCCCGCTCATCTGCGGCTGCCTGGCCGGTGCCATCGGTGGTACGGTCGCGGGAGCCTTCAACGCGGTCTCCTGGAGTTACTGCATCCCCGGCATCGCCGTGCTGCCGGTGTTCTTCAAAGAGGGCCACATGGCGCAGTTCCTGGGCTTCCTGCTCTCCATCGGCGTGGCCTTTACCCTGGGCGTCATCTTCTCCTGGATGGCGGGCTTTCAGACCGATGCCGAAATAAGCCAACCCCAGCCGCTGACATCCAAAGCCGTATAAGGAGCGACAAGTCATGAACAACGCATTACCGAAAGACTTTCTGTGGGGGGGGGCGGTCGCCGCCCACCAGGTAGAAGGGGGCTGGGATCAGGGCGGCAAGGGGCTCAGCATCGTCGATGTGCTCACCAGCGGCGCCCACGGGGTGGAGCGCGTCATCACCGACAAGATTGAGGCCGGTCATCGCTACGCCAACCACGAGGCGGTGGATTTCTACCACCGCTACAGAGACGACATCGCACTGTTTGCCGAGATGGGCTTCAAGTGTTTTCGCACCTCCATCGCCTGGTCGCGCATCTTCCCGCTGGGGGATGAGGCCGAGCCGAACGAGGCGGGGCTGCGTTTTTATGACGACATGTTCGACGAGCTGCTGCGCCACGGCATCGAGCCCGTCATCACGCTCTCCCACTTCGAGATGCCGAACCACCTGGTGACCCAATACGGCGGCTGGAAGAGCCGCACCGTGCTGGACTGCTTCGTGCGCTTTAGCGAGGTGGTGCTGCGCCGCTACCAGCGCAAGGTCAAATACTGGATGACCTTCAACGAGATCAACAACCAGCGCAACTGGAAGGTGCCGCTGTTTGGCTACTGCTGCTCCGGGGTCATCTATAACCAGGAGCCGAACCCGGAAGAGTGCATGTACCAGGTGCTGCACCACCAGTTCGTGGCGAGCGCCAAGGTGGTCAGCCTGGGCCATGAGATCAACCCGGACTTGCAGATAGGCTGCATGCTGGCCATGGTGCCCCTCTACCCCTATTCCTGCCATCCGGACGATGTGATGTATGCGGAAATCGCCATGCGCGAGCGCTTCCTGTTCGGGGACGTTCACATGCGCGGCCATTACCCCGCCTATATCCGCAAGGAGTGGCAACGCAAGGGCTATGAGATTGTCATGGAAGCGGGGGATGAGGAGACGCTGCGGGCGGGCTGCGCCGATTACATCGGGCTGAGCTACTACATGAGCAACGCGGTGCGGGCCCACGGCGCCGGCACGGGCACCGCCTTGTCGGGCTTCGAGGGCAGTGTGCCAAATCCCCATGTGCAGGCCTCCGAGTGGGGCTGGCAAATCGACCCCGTCGGGCTGCGTTATACCCTGAATCTGCTCTATGGCCGCTACGAAAAACCGCTGTTTATCGTCGAGAACGGCTTCGGGGCGCGGGATCAGAAAGACGAGCGGGGAGAGATAGACGATGACTACCGCATCGCTTACTTGCGGGCCCATATCGAGCAGATGAAGCTTGCCATCGTCGAGGACGGGGTGGAGGTGATGGGCTACACCCCCTGGGGATGTCTCGACTGCGTCTCCTTCACCACAGGGGAATACAGCAAGCGCTACGGCTTTATCCACGTGGACAAGAACGACGACGGCAGCGGCAGCTTTGCGCGCAGCAAGAAGCGCAGCTTCGACTGGTATCGCAAGGTCATCGCCAGCAACGGCGGGACACTATAACTGGGTGATTCAATATGCTGCCTTGATTAAATAAAACCTGTTATTGATACCGCAAAGTGCCATTTAACTATGTGGCTATGCAGGTTTTTTAATATCAAGGCAGTGTAATATCTTTCCGTGACAAGGCTGGTGTGACATGTCGACACTGAGTTGTCGAGCCGTGGAGCCCGCCCTTATCCGCAATAAGAAAAACCGACCTGATGGTCGGTTTTTTGTTTTGGCTGTTCTGCCTGGTACCGCTCAGACGCTGCCTGAGTTTGCCATCCCCCCTCGGATTTTGTCTGCCAGCCAGCGCGGTGAGCCCATGTGCCTTATTTCACCGCTATTTCACTACTTCCAGCACCGGCATCGGGTACTTGCCTTCGCGAATGGCTTTGTTCGGCCCATACAGCCGCATGATGATGTAGGCATCCTTCTCCGGAATGGGCAGCCAGTTCGGGTTACTGGCATCCCCCTTGGCACTGAGCTCTATGGTGTACATACCATCCGGGCCCGGCTTGAGGGTGCGATCCCCACGGCTGTGGCGGTTGATGGTGTTATGGGCCATCAGCTTGTTATCCGTGCCGTAGACGGTGAAGGACCAGAACTGACTGACCTCGGGCGCCTTGAAATGCATGCGGTATTGCTTGCCGTTGGCGCCGTTGATGCTCTGGCCATCGGATCCCTTGAGTGCCTGTAGATAGACGGACTCTTCCGGCGGTAGTCCCCATTGTCCGATCAGGGTGCCTTCGGCGAACAGATCGCGCTTCTGGTTTTGAAGCTCAGCCCGGGTGCCGAGCAGCCCTTCCGAGCTGGTCATCTTGGGCAGGAGCGCGTTGAGATAGGCCAAGCCCTGTTTCTCGCCTTGCTTCGCCGCGGCCATTTGCGCCGCGCTCAGCTTGGTGTTGCAGGGCGCGAGGCCCGTCTCCTTGTACTGCGCCAGCCAGTGCTTGTCGGCGGTGCCCATGTCCCCCTGACACAGCACGAAGTTGACCCGCTGCAACCAGTTGGTGCTCGCCGGATCCGGCCACTGGTGCTCGGTGGCTTTGGGCCCAGGCTGGCCGAGATAGGCCGACAGGGTGCGCACGTTCCAGTCATCCATGTAGCCAAGGGCGACCTTCTCGTCGTCCTTGCTGGTGGCCATGATGCGGCCCATCACTTTGAGGATGTCGGAGTCGACGCGGATCACCTCGGTGACGCTGGCCGGCGTCTCGCCTTTCCAGCTACGGGAGGCAAACATGAAGTGACCCCCCTTGGTGCCGTGGGTGCGGGAGCCGATCATCGAGGTGGTGTAATGGCCCATGTCCATGGTGTGCAGGATCCAGTAACGGCCCTTGTCCATGTCCGGCACGCTGACGATCACCGGCTCCGCACTGAGATCCAACCAGCCTTGCAGGTGCAGGGTATCGTTGTTGATGCCCGGGTGTTCGGTATCGTCCGCCAGGTGGCGAATGTTCTGGAAGCGGTTTCGCGGGGTGTCGGTCTTGATCGCCGTTCCATAGAAGAACTTGTAGGCTTCCTCCATGGAATAGCCGTAGATATGGGCATCCTGTGCCATCTTGTCAGTGATTTGTGCCATGAAGGCGTGGTAGCGATACATGATGCTGCCGCAAGGGATGACTTTCTCATGGTGCTCCACGCCTGTTCATCGTTTACACCCGCTCGAAATCCGCCAGCTTGAAGGTCTTGTGGTTCAACTCGTCGGTCGGGCCATAGAAGCGCATGGCCGGCAGCGGGCGTTTGCCACTGGTCGGGATCCAGTTGTTTTTCTTGCCTGGCGGGGCGGTCGGGCCCACGTAAAGGGTGACGCCGCCGTCCGGGTTCTTGGCCATCTTGTCGAGATCGTAGGAGGAGAGGGTGGTGCGGTCGCTGTCGCTGTAGATGAAGGACATGGTATCGCGGTTGTAGACGGTCAATGCCCAGAACTGCTTGACCGGCATCTTGGCCGGGATGGTGAGCTTGTACAGTTGTCCTGCCTCCAGCAGCCTGCCCTCGCTATCAGCAAGCGACATCAGGTATTGGGTGGCGGGGGTATCGTTCAGCACCTTGGGCATATAGGTACACCAGAAGTACTCGGCGGCGCGATTGATGAGGTCGATGCGATCCTCGTAAGTGAAGGTGAAGGTCTTGTTGTCATCGCTCTGCAAGAGGGAGGCGTAGTGCCTGTCAGGCCAGTAGCGTTTCTCCTTCGGGAAATTGTCATACCAATGCTGCATGTAGAACCAGGCATCGATGGCCGCCTGGCGCATCGCCTTGCGGGTTTTCTCATCCGGGTTGAATGAGGTGCCGCGACCTATGCCAAGGGAGGTGAGCATCCCCATCATCACCTTGTCCTGCTCGCGCATGGGTTCGACGCTGGCCACTGCATGCAGATCCGCGAAGTGACGCTCGTCGTAGTAGGGCAGGGTCGGGTAGCGCTTGTTGCCCGGATCGACGAAGCGCTGGGTCGGCGGATTGCTCGCCTCGGAGAGAGAGTACATGCGCAGGCGCTTGGAGTAGTGATAGGCATCGTTCGTCGACTTGCCGGGCGCCGGCACAGAGCGAAAGGCAAACGCCACGCGATAATTCGGGGAAGGAACATGCAGATAGCCGGCCGGGATCGTCTCGCTGTAGCCGGGGGGCGTCAGCAAAAACGTGCCGCCCTTGCCTTGGTCGAGCCCCGCCGGGCCCACATCCGCGATGGTGAATTGCCAGGCATCGACAATCTGCCCATACAGGCTGCCATCCGGGCCCGCAGCGGGCACTTCCAGCACGGTGGGGCCGTGTTGCAAGTCGGTGAAGGCCGTGATGTAGGGGGGGGGGCTGTTGGCCGTGATGGCCTCGAGATGCGGGGTGGCAGGCTTGGAATAGGCGATGATGTCGTTGTCTTTGAGACCCAGATTGTCGAAGGCGGCGCGCCGGAAGCTGTAAATAGCGACCGTCGGCATGTTCCACAAGACAGCCTCGAAGGCCCGCTGGTACTTGAGCTGGTACTCAAAATCTTCGACCGAGCTGACGGATCCCGCTGGCGTCAGGCCCTGCTGGGGTATTTCCTGGTTTCCCGGGGCTGGGGGCATTGGCCATCTCCCCTTGCGGGTTGGTCGATGGCAGCACTCAAAGGGGAGGGATGGGACTCCCCTTTAGCATCGATAAAAAAGCCCGGTAGTGATACCGGGCTTGGTGGTCGAGCAGTGCTTTAGCCTCAGGCGAGGTCGAAGCGATCCAGATTCATCACCTTGGTCCAGGCCGCCACGAAGTCCTTCACGAACTTCTCCTTGGCATCCGCACTGGCGTAGACCTCCGCCAGGGCGCGCAGCTGGGAGTTGGAACCGAACACCAGATCGACCCGGGTTCCGGTCCACTTCACCTTGCCGCTCTGGCGATCACGGCCTTCATAGACTCCCTGGCTGCCCGCCTCCGGCTTCCACTCCGTGCCCATGTCGAGCAGGTTGACGAAGAAGTCGTTGGAGAGGGTACCCGGGGCGGCGGTAAAGACCCCGTGGCAGTTGCCCGCGTTGGTGCCGAGCACCCGCATGCCGCCCACCAGTACCGTCATCTCGGGGGCACTCAGGGTGAGCAGCTGCGCCTTGTCGATCAGCATGGTCTCCGCGAAGCCCGCACACTCGCCCGCGTAGTTGCGAAATCCATCTGCGAGGGGCTCGAGCACGGCAAAGGAGTCGACGTCCGTCTGCGCCTGGGAGGCGTCCATGCGACCTGGAGTGAAGGGCACGGTCACGGCGACACCGGCTCTCTTCGCGGCCTGCTCGACCCCCACGCCGCCCGCCAGCACGATGAGATCGGCGAGGGAGACCCGCTTGCCGCCGGTGGCGGAAGCGTTGAAGGTCTGCTGTATCCCGTCGAGGGCCTGAAGCACTTTCGCAAGCTGGGCAGGCTGGTTCACGGCCCACTCCTTTTGCGGTGCCAGGCGGATGCGGGCACCGTTGGCGCCACCGCGTTTGTCAGAGCCACGGAAGGTGGACGCGGAGGCCCAGGCGGTCGACACCAGCTCGGCTACGGACAGGGAGGCCGCCAGGATCTTCTCCTTGAGCAGGGCCACGTCCTTGTCATCGATCAGGGGATGATTGACGGCGGGGATGGGGTCTTGCCAGATCAGCTCCTCTTTGGGTACCTCCGGCCCCAGGTAGCGGGCGATGGGGCCCATGTCACGGTGGGTCAGCTTGAACCAGGCGCGGGCGAAGGCATCGGCGAAGGCCTGCGGATCCTCGTAGAAGTGGCGGGAGATCTTGCCAAACTCGGGGTCAAAGCGCAGGGTCAGGTCGGTAGTGAGCATGGTCGGCTTGTGGAACTTGCCCGGGATGTGCGCATCGGGAATGATCTCCGGGGCATCCTTGGCCACCCACTGCTTGGCGCCGGCTGGCGACTTGGTCAGCTCCCACTCGTAGTTGAACAGGTTTTCAAAGAAGTTGTTGCTCCACAGGGCCGGTGTCTTGGTCCAGATCACTTCGAGCCCGCTCGAGACGGTATCCTTGCCATGGCCGCTGCCGTAGTCGCTCATCCAGCCGAGGCCCTGGGCCTCCAGAGGCGCGGCTTCCGGCTCTGGCCCCTTGTGGGATTCGGGCGCGGCGCCGTGGGCCTTGCCGAAGGTGTGGCCGCCGGCGATAAGGGCGACCGTCTCTTCATCGTTCATGGCCATGCGACCGAAGGTGGAACGGATGTCCTTGGCAGCCTCCATGTAGTCACCGCTGGCGTTGGGCCCTTCCGGGTTGACGTAGATGAGGCCCATGTGGGTGGCCCCGAAGGGGGCCGTAAGCTCGCGATCGCCCTTGACCCGATCGGGATCGACCCCGAGCCAGGCAATTTCATCCCCCCAGTTGACGTCCTGATCCGGCTCCCACACGTCGGGCCGCCCACCGCCAAAGCCGAAGGTGCGAAAACCCATGGTCTCCAGGGCGACGTTGCCGGCGAGGATCAGCAGATCGGCCCAGGAGATCTTGTTGCCGTATTTCTGCTTGATGGGCCAGAGCAGGCGACGGGACTTGTCGATGTTGACGTTGTCAGGCCAGCTGTTGAGGGGGGCGAAGCGCTGTTGGCCACGGCCGCCGCCACCGCGACCGTCGGTGGTGCGATAGGTGCCCGCAGCATGCCAGGTCATGCGGATGAACTGGGGGCCGTAGTGACCGAAGTCCGCCGGCCACCACTCCTGGGAATCCGTCATCAGCTTGACCAGATCTTTCTTGAGTGCCTTGTAATCCAGGCTGGCGAAGGCCTTGGCGTAGTCAAAGTCCTTGTCCATGGGATCGGCGCCGGGGGAATGCTGATGCAGCAGATCCAGCCGCAACTGGTTCGGCCACCAATCTCGATTGGTTCTGCCGACGCCGGCGGTGTGGTTGAAGGGGCATTTGCTTTCTTCACTCATCTCTGTCTCTCCTTGGCAGTCATGTGCAATGCAGACAACTCAGTATGGGAACTTTTCCTGCAACCGGCGGGGCATGTGACAGGTTGGGCCTTGGACCGGCATCGGGGGGTTATCAATAACTCCTTATATTTCAGCTAATTGATTAAGGATGGGATGACCGTATTACGAAAAGATGAATCGGTGCCATCGAATTTGGCTGCTCCTGGACAAGGGATAAGAGAAGGAAGGAGCGCCCTGGCAGCCGTGTTATCAATCTTTTTATCCATAACACGAGGGATCAGACCTGGACTTGCGCTGGGTCATGGCATGAGGAGGGCTTGTCTTGAGCGGGGCAGAAAACCCCATTTTTGTGACGGCGGTCCGGATTGCGTCCTGAGCAGGACGCCGAGCGCCAGAGGATGGGGTGGGGGCGTTGCGCCAAAAAGCGGACGGCGCAGAAACAAAAAGACCGGCCAGTGGCCGGTCCAAACAGACAGCGTGCTGCTGTCTCATCAGGCTGATCCCAGCCTGGAGGGGAATAATGGGGTGGCTGATGGGGCTCGAACCCACGACAACCGGAATCACAATCCGGGACTCTACCAACTGAGCTACAGCCACCACTGAAATCTGCCTTCGATACAGCAATCAAACTCATCAGTATCGATGGCGCGCCCTGCAGGATTCGAACCTGCGACCCACGGCTTAGAAGGCCGTTGCTCTATCCGACTGAGCTAAGGGCGCGTTGTATCAAGAAATCCGGGGATTTCCCGATGAACCTGGTCGGTGATAAAGGATTCGAACCTTTGACCCTCTGGTCCCAAACCAGATGCGCTACCGGGCTGCGCTAATCACCGAAAATTCGCCATCCAGCATACCTTCGGCGGCACCACTGGGCAACGGGCGGGCATCATACCCAAGCGCCAAAGTCAGCGTCAACGACTTTTTCCACCAGTAAATTCAAGTGCCTACTTATTGCCCTCCCTGCGAGAGCCGCTAACACCCGCGCCAAAAAAATGCGACAATGCGCCGCAGTTGAACACATGGTGAGTGAAGAACGATGTCTGCCAAAATCATTGATGGAAAACAGGTTGCGCAAACGATTCGCAATCAGGTCGCAGCGCAAGTCCAACAGCGGTTGGCGCAGGGGAAACGGGCACCGGGTCTGGCGGTGATCCTGGTGGGGCTGGATCCGGCCTCCCAAGTCTATGTGGGCAGCAAACGTCGCGCTTGTGAAGAGGTGGGATTTGTCTCCCGCTCTTATGACCTCAGCGCCACGGCGACACAAGCGGAGCTGCTGTCCCTGATCGACCAGCTCAACGAGGATCCGGAAGTGGACGGCATCCTGGTGCAGTTGCCCTTGCCGGCTCACTGCGATACCACCCAGGTGCTGGAGCGCATTCGTCCTGACAAGGACGTTGATGGCTTCCATCCCTACAACGTGGGTCGTCTGGCCCAGCGCATCCCGGCGCTGCGACCCTGCACCCCCAAGGGGATCATGACCCTGATCGAGACCACAGGCGTCAAGACCCATGGTCTGCATGCGGTGGTGGTCGGGGCTTCCAACATCGTGGGGCGTCCCATGACGCTGGAGCTGCTGCTGGCCGGTTGCACCACCACCACCTGTCACCGCTTCACCCAGGATCTGGAGACCCAGGTGCGCCGGGCCGACTTGCTGGTCGTGGCGGTGGGCAAGCCCAACTTCATTCCGGGGGAGTGGGTCAAACCCGGTGCCCTGGTGATCGACGTGGGCATCAACCGCCTTGCGGACGGCTCCCTGGTGGGAGATGTGGAGTATGAGACCGCGCGTAATCACGCCGCCTTCATCACGCCGGTACCGGGGGGAGTAGGCCCCATGACGGTCGCCAGCCTGATGGAGAACACCCTGAGCGCCTGCCAGGATTACCACGACGCCTGATGAGGGCGCCGGGCAGAAAAGAGAAAGGGAAGGCATTGCCTTCCCTTTTTTTATTGCGTCATTCGCCCGGATCGCTACTGGATATCAGAGGAGGGCCAGGGCAGCGGCCAGATCGGCAATCAGATCGTCGGCGTCTTCCACCCCGATGCTGAAGCGGATGAGATCGTCATTGACTCCGGCGGCGAGGCGGCTCGCCTCGTCCATGGCGGCGTGGGTGGTGCTGGCCGGATGGCAGGCCAGGCTCTCGAGATCGCCGAGGCTCACCGCCTGCACGAAGAGTTGCAGGTTGTCGAGCAGGGTGGCGCAGCGCTCAAACCCGCCTTCCAGCTCGATGCTCACCATGCCGCCAAAGCCGCTGGCGAAGGCGCCGAGGGCATCGTGGCCCGGATGGCTGGCAAGGCCCGGGTAGATCACCTTCTTCACCGCCGGGTGGGCATCCAGGAACTCGGCCACCTTCTGGGCGTTGTGCAGGTGGGCATCCATGCGCAGGGGAAGGGTCTTGACCCCCCGTTGCAGCAGGTAGGCCTCCTGCGGGCCGATGGGAGAGCCGATGTGCTTGAGGGCCACGGTGCGAATCGACTTCATCAGCTCATGACGACCCGCCACCACCCCGGCGATGATGTCGCCGTGACCGCCCAGATACTTGGTGCCGCTGTGCATGACGATGTCGATGCCAAGCTCGAGCGGGCGCAGCAGATAGGGGGTGAGGAAGGTGTTGTCACACACCGTGATGGCACCCACCTTGCGGGCCGCCTCCACCACCACCCGCGGATCCACCACCTTGAGGGTGGGATTGGTCAGGGTTTCAAAGAGTACCACCTTGGTGGCGGGGCGGATGTTGGCCAGCAGCGCCTGATCGCTCTCGTAGGCTGTGATCTTGATGCCGGCGCGACTGAAGGTCTGCTTGAGGAAGGCATCGGTGCCGCCGTAGAGGGGGCCGATATAGGCCACTTCATCACCGCTGTCGGCCAGGGCATACATGATGGCACTCACCGCCGCCATGCCGCTGGCCACCACCAGTGCCTCATCTGCACCTTCGAGGGCTGCCAGCTTTTGCTCCAGTTCGGCAGTGGTGGGGTTGCCAAAGCGGCTGTAGATGAAGCCGGGCGCCTGACCGGCGAAGCGCTCCTTGCCCGCCTGGGCGTTGAAGTAGCTGAAGGTGCTGCTCTGGTAGAGCGGGGTGGTGAGGGCGCCGGTCTGGGGATCGATCCGCTGGCCGCTGTGCACGCTCATGGTCTTGAATTTCATTTTTGTACTCCGTCATTGCCAGGCTGTTGCCCGACTGCTTGTGTTATCCGGGGCGCCGTCGCGCCCCTTTTCTAATGTGGTGTGGCGGCGTTGTCAGGCTAGCGCTGGCTCGCGCTGCGGCTCGCCTGCATAGTGGCGGGCCGCCACATCCGGGTGGGAGCGCAGCCTCCCCTTGAGCACGTTCTCCCCCACCTGATAAAAGAGCGGGTTGGCGGGATCGCTCTGGGGCCCTTCGGCCAGCGCCGCCAGCTCGGGGGAGAGGCTAAGCAGTGGCACAGTCGCATCCAGCCTTGCCGCCATGAAGAAGGCGCAGGAGAGGCGCGATACCCCGGGAGGCGGGCTCACCACCCGGTGCAGGGTGGCCTTGAGGTAGCCGTCGGACGCGAGCTCCAGCAGCTCGCCGATGTTGACCACCAGGGCGCCCGGCAGGGGGGGCGCGGGGATCCAGCCATCTGCCGTCTCCACCTCGAGCCCGGAGTGATCGTCCTGCATCACCAGGGTCAGGTAGCCGGGATCCTTATGGGCACCCACCCCCTGACCACTGCTGCCTTCCGGTTGTCCGGGGTAGTGAATGAGCTTCATGTGCTGGTAGGGGGCACCGCGAATGCTCTCATCAAATACTCCGGCGGGCTGCCCCAGCACCTCTGCGAAGGCATCCAGCAGGGTGAGGGTGATGTCGCTCAGTCGATCCTGCCATGCCAGCAGCCGTGTTTTCATCTCGGGCAGGGCGGCGGGCCACTGATTGGGGCCGATGAGGCGCTGCCAGGGTTCACGAATATGCGCCACAGGCAGGGCCTGGGCCTCATTCATGATATCGAACTGCTCCCGCAGATCCGGCCGTGCCCGGGTGAGCTCTGCCCCCACCTGGTTGTAGCCGCGAAAGTGCGGGGAGTGAACCATCTGCACCGCCAGTTTTTCTTCAAGTGGCAGGGCGAAGAAGCGGGCGGCGAGCGCCAGGGTCTCCTGGCGCGCCGATTCGCTCAGATCATGGCCCACCAGATAGAAAAAGCCCACTTCGCGGGCGGCCTGGCCGAGCTGCGCCAGCATCTGGCTGCGTGCAGCCGGGGTGCCTTTGAGGGCGGCGAGATCGATGATCGGCAATGATGGGGTGGTCATGGGCATCTCCTCACTTTCCGTGAACGGGGTCTGCGTGCCCCGGCGTGCGGGGTGTTGCGAAACCGGGGCGCACTCTTCTTGAGTGGGGCCGTTTGGGTTGAGGGTGATGCTACTGTTCGAGGTTATAAGGTGGAAGCAACAAAATATTCTTAGTTATATACAAAATTCGAAATGGAATTCGGACTTGAGCGAATGGAGCGAGCATCGGGCGGCTCCGGCGGCGATCGGCCGTACCGGGTTAGAGCGACATTGGCGTGACGGGATAGACGCGGGAGAGAAAAGGCGGAGGGAGGCATCCGCCACCCTCCGTGTGACTGTCATAGGAAGGGTTGCTGGCGCGCCTTTCCTCAATAACCCAGGGTGAAACGCTGGCGCAGGTGAGCCGGTGCTTGCGCCTCGTTCAGCACCCCGTCCGCCAGATCGCTGACCGTGATCCCGGCGGGCTGCTCGCCGCTGAACAGTACCTGATCCGTGCCAAGGCGGTAACCGCCGCGCTTCTCGCCGGGTTCGAGGAACACCGGTGGGGAGACGAAACGCCAGTCGAGGGTGGTTTCCCGGCGAAGGGCGATGAGACCGTCCCGGGCCGCGAGGGCCCCTTGCTTCCACTCTGCCGGGAACTCCGGGGTGTCCACCAGCTGCACGCCCGGGGCGATTTCCAGACTGCCGGCACCGCCGACCACCAGCAACCAGCTCCCGGCGTCGTTGGCGGCGGCCACGATAGCGCTGGCCCCCTTGAGGTACTGATCGTAGATGTCCGGGGCACTCCAGCCCGGGTTGTAGGCACTGATCACCCGATCGTGCCCCTTGAGCACCCTGGCCAGTGCCTGGCTGTCCTGGGCGTCCACCGCCACGGCGGTGACTTGCGGGTGAGCGGCGACCTTGCTCACGTCACGCACGATGGCGGTGACCTGATGACCGCGGCTGACGGCCTCCTGGAGGATGGCTGAACCGACAAAACCGCTGGCACCGATGAGGGCAATCTTCATGGGAATTCTCCTTCACTGTGGGAATGGGGCTATCCTACGCCCCCGAGTGTGATTTAATAATCCACTTAAAATTGCATTCACTTATAAGCAGGGCTTCATAATGGATCAGCTCAGACGCTACGCCATCTTCGCCGCCGTGGTGGAGGCGGGCAGCATGACCGGCGCCGCCAAGGCCCTCGGCATGACCCCGTCTGCCGTCAGCCAGCATATCAGTCAACTGGAGAGCCAGCTCGGCCTGCCCCTGCTGCACCGCTCCACCCGCCGCCTCAGCCTGACCGAGGCGGGGGAAGTGGTGTGGCAGGGTTGCCAGTCGTTGCAGCAGACCCTGAACGACACCGAGCTGCGCCTCTCGGAGGTGCGCGACAGCCTGCTCGGAGAAGTGCGGATCACCGCGCCGGTGGGGATGGCGGGCCAGCCCCTGGCGCGGGCGCTCTCGCCGCTGCTGCAGGCGCACCCGGGCCTGGGCATCCAGATCATTGCCGACGACGAGAAGCGGGATCTCATCAAGGATCGCATCGACGTGGCGCTGCGGGTCGGCACGCTTGAAGATTCCACCCTGGTGGCGCGCAGACTGGGTCAGACCCGGATGCTGCTGTGTGCCTCGCCCGCCTATCTGGCACGCAAGGGCACGCCGCGCAGCCCGGCGGATCTGCTGGCCCACGACTGGTTGGCCTCGGACATGCTGGGGGGTGGGATACTGCTGTTGGACGAGAAGGGGGAGACCCACAAGATCAAGCCCAAGCCCAGGGTGCTGTGCAACAACGTCTTGCCCCTGCGCCAGTTCACCCTGGCAGGGCAGGGGATTTCGCTGCAACCGGAAGGTGAAATAGAAGAAGATCTCGCCACCGGTCGGTTGCTCGTGCTGCTGCCGGGCTTTTTGGCCCCTCCCATGGAGATCCATGCCATCACCCCCCAGCGGGAGATCCCGGAGAAGGTGCGGCGGGTGATCAGCGCCCTTCGCAGCCACTTTGCCGAGCATGGCCAGAGCCGTCTACCCTGAGCGAGGCGGGATGAATAGCCAGGCGGTGCGCCGGCCTTGCGGTCGGCGCGACACCCCTGTTTAATGTGGCCCTCCCGGGCCAGAGCGCCCTCTGCTGGCGTGGTCTCAAGCGCATCATGACACCGACTTCTCCCCACCCACTCCGTGAGCCGGCACCCGAGGCGCGCGCCCACCTCACCCGCATCGAGCGAGTGCTCGACTACATCCATGCCAATCTGGATCAGCCGCTCTCACTGGAGGCGCTGGCCCGGCAGAGCTGCTGGTCCCGCTGGCAGTTGCAACGGGTATTCCTGCATGAGACGGGCCAGACGGTGGCTCACTATGTGCGCGAGCTGAAGCTGAGCATGGCGGCGGAGGCGCTGCTCTCCACCCGGCTGCGGGTGCTGGATGTGGCGCTGGATCACGGGTTTGGCTCCGAAGTGAGTTTCAGCCGTGCCTTCAAACAGCAATTTGACTGCTCGCCGCTGGCGTATCGCAAGCGGGGCCTGCGGCTGGGGCTGCGCACGCCCCTGGTGCGGGCGGCGGTCCCCCGCTCTGCCTCTCCCAACCTGGTGCAGGTGCGCATAGAGAGCCTGCCGGCGTTCACCTTGCAGGGAGTCAGTGGCACGATCCGGGGGTTGTTCGATGCCTCACCGGATTTTCAGCAGACGGTGCCCGCCATCTGGCGAGCGCTGCGCGAGACGGGGGGGCTGGACCTGTCGAGGGAATGGCTGGGGGTGGTGGATGTGTCGGGGGCAGGGGAGCGGCTGCCTTACTGGGCCGGAGTGGCCACGACGGCGCCTACGCCCCCCGGCCTGTCGAGTCTCAACGTGCCGGCTCAGGAGTATGCCGTGCTCACCCACAAAGGACCCATTGCCCAGCTGGGGGAGAGCCTGCACTGGTTCATCCTGCACTGGCTGCCGGAGTCGGCATACCGGGGGCTGGACGGTTTCGAGCTGGAGCGCTATGCCCCCGGCTTTGACGGCCAGCAGCCCGACGCCACCATGGAGTACTGGCTGCCCGTCGCTCCCCGTTAGGGAAGGAGGCTCACCCCGGCATGGAGCCGCGATGGCTCCGGGCGTGTGGCGCTGGCCAGGAGATCAGTGAACTGGGCCGGTGGCAGCGGCTTGGCGAAGTAGAAGCCCTGCAGGTAGTCGATGCCATAGTGGCGTGCCATCTCGACCTGTTCCTGGGTCTCCACCCCCTCGGCGACCAGAGCCAGCCCCATGCGATGGGCGAGATCCAGGATGTTTTCGACGATATGGCGGGAGGGGCCTTCCTCTTTCATTCCCTTGATAAAGCTGCGATCGATTTTGATGATGTCCACATGGAACATCTGCAGATAGCAGAGGCTGGAGTGGCCGGTGCCAAAGTCATCGATGGCGATGAGCACGCCCAGCTCGTCCAGGGCATCGAAGATGGCGCGGGTCTGCTCGTCCGCATCCACCATCTCCCGCTCCGTCACCTCGAGCACCAGACGCAGATCCTGACCCGGGAAGGCGCGAAGAAAGTCGCGGCACTCGGCGACGATGTCCTGGTTTTTGAAGTGCTGGGCGCAGACATTGACGGCGACGTGAAAGCCGGGGGGCAGCCTGTTGGCCACCCCGACCAGATAATCCCGGGTCTGGGCCATCAACTGGCGGGTCATCGGTACTATGTAGCCGCACTCCTCCGCGAGGGGAATGAAGTGGTTGGGGGCAATCATCCCTTGTGTGGGATGACGCCAGCGCATCAGCACTTCACAACCGCGCAGGCGCCCCTGTTTGTCCATCACAGGTTGCAGATAAGGGATGAACTCCCGGGCCGCCATGGCTCTGGCGAGCTCGCTGCGGGGGGAGCCGCTGCGCCCCCTCAGATAGAAGGTGAGCAGCCCCAGCAACAGCGCCAGCACAGGGGCGGCAAGCAGGTTCTCCTGGTTGTACGCCCAGGCAAACGCCAGCACTTCCTTGTAACCGTTGAGCGCCACCAGGCGATAGGGATGAGCGGTGGGCTCGCTTTGTTGCAGACGCTGTCCCCCTTCCAGCAGGCGGGCTGCGGGCAGGGTCCTGCCGTGGCCATCGAGGGCCTGGTCCCCGAGGAGGAAGAAGAGGTTGTCCTCTCCCATCACGGCCTGCAAGGCGCCGAAGATGTGGAAGCCGTCCAGCTCCACCAGCAGGGTGCGATCGCCGGATGGCTGACGGTAGAGGATGGCGGTCTGCCCGGTGATGGGGCTGTGTCTGGCGAGGATCAGCGTCTGGTTGCCCGCCGGGCCACGGGGAATATCCCGGGTGAGGATGGGCCTGTGCAGGGTGGTACAGCGCAGTTGCTGCCCCTCCAGCACATAGAGTGCCCGCGCATAGGGGGAGGCGGTGATGAGGTCGCGCAGGGCCAGTTGCTCATCCTGGCAGCGGCCCATGGCGAGGGGGCGGGCGGCCTCGACCAGGGACTGACTGTCGTTGATGGCACTCTCTATCATGGCCCGGGCATGGTTCAGGCTGCGCGCGTTGTCCTTGCGAAGGCCGCTGGCCGCCTGCAGGAGGTTGAGGGCGGTGAGGCCGACCAGCAAGAGGAGCCCGAGCACGATGGCCAGACGCAGACGCGGTGCCAGGGGATCAGTCGGCATGGTGCACCCGATTCTTGCCGGCATCCTTGGCCTGATAGAGCGCCTGATCGACCCGCGCCAGCAGTTGCTCGGCGGACTCCTGTCGCCACAGTCCCAGCCCGGCAGAGAAGGTCACCACCAGTTCCGGTTCGCGCCATGGCCGCTGTGCCACCTGGGTGCGCCACTGCTCGAGCATCGTCAGTGCTCTGGTGCTGTCATCCCCGGGAATGATGATGGCCAGCTCCTCGCCGCCGTAGCGGTAGAGGGTGGCCTCCTGGCCTGCAATCTGCCGCCCTTCCCGGGCCACCGCCCGCAGGACCTCGTCACCGACCGGGTGGCCGTGGGTGTCATTGATGGATTTGAAGTTGTCCAGATCGATCAACCCCAGGCAGAAAGGGCGGCCGGCGATCAGCTGGTCGTCGAGTGCCTTGTCAAAGCAGCGGCGATTGAACAGACCCGTCAGGGCATCCGTGTTGGACGCCTCCACGGCTTCCAGCATCTGGCGATGGCCGCTCTGGATCTCCTGGCGCAACTGATCCCCCGGTTTGCCTTGGTGGATGCGTCCGGCGCGCATCAGGGCGATGATCTCGAAAATCATCTTGCTGAGCACATGACGCAAGGACCACCAGCAGAGCAGGCAGATCAGCATGCAGCCCACCAGGGTGATCTGGAGCTGGTGGGACTCGCTGCTGCTTACCTCCTTGAACCTGGCATCGCTGACGGCATAGATGACGAACCAGTCCGGGTTGGAGAAGGAGTGGTAGTAGAGGTGGGTCTGGCGCTTTGCATCGAAGAGGTGGTCGGCGCCGTTGGTCATCTGCTCGATGAGCCGGCGGTCCACGCGATGGCGAAACAGGTTCCCCACATCCGAATGCAGCAGGATGTCGCCCGCCCGATCGACCAGGTAGAACTCCCCCTTGAGAGGGCTCATGAGCTGACGCAGGGGATAGCTCATCTGCTCGAGATCCACGTTCATGGCCAGGGTGCCGAGGAAGAACCCCTCCTTGTCGAGCAGGGGGCGGGAGACGGAGACGCTGCGGCTCTTGTCATCGAATTGGCTGGTGTAGTGGTCGGTGTAGTGCACGAAGAGGGTTCGCACGGCGGCCGCGAGAAACCAGGGGCGCTCCCTGGCATCAACGTGCTCCCCGACCGGCAGATGGGGGATGGAGTTGAACCGCCCCTGCGGATCGGCGAGCAGGATGCTCTTCACATAGGGGGTGAGCGCCAACGTTTGCATCAGGGAGAGACCAAGGGGCGTGTTGCCCTCATTGAGGAAGGCATCCAGGCCTGATTCATCGATGACACTGCCCGTTTCGTTGAGGACATGCTCCAGTGATTTGAACTGTGGCTCGATGGACTGGGTCGCCATGTTGTGCACGAACATGGCCGCCACCTTGTGGTACTTGCGCTCGGCAGAGGTCCGGATGCTGACACTGACGGCCATCAGGGCGATGAGCAGGGTCAGGATGATGACTCCGAAGGTGACGTTGAGCTGGGTATCGCAGTGCAGGTTTTGGTAGGCGGTCTCATGCATAGGCGTGTGCTGATGGCTTCAGATTGTCTCAATCAGGGCTGATAAAAGGGTGGGCATGCTATCGCCTCATTTATCAATAGCGATTGACCAGGATCAACAAGGGGAGGGCACACACGACCATACTTGTCAGATGAGTGTGAATATGGTGGTGAAAATGCCGCCATGTTCTGAATATGTGATGGTTACTTGCCGATTGACGATGCAAGTGAAGGCGGTGTCCTTCATCAGGCGGCCATGATGAGCCCTCCCTGAGAGCCTCGACGGCGTTGCCATGTTGCCTCCGATAACAGATGGCGTGCCTGCCACCCTCGCTTTCCCCGCTTCCCGCCAACATGCCCCAAATTGTTAATATCGGGGCAAAATAGAACAATAAAATGCAAATGATATTTGTTACTATTCACATGCAGTAAGTAATCGAGGATCAGATGCAGCTTGTTCACCCCTCTTTGACCCTGGTCGCCGTGACCATCTCCACCCTGCTTGCAGGCTCTGTACAGGCCGCCGCGCCCGAAAGCCAGGATACGGCCACCGCCGACGAGACCCTGACCGTGCTCGGCCAGACCTATCGCAATACCGCGACCAAGACCCGGCTCGACCCCATCGAGACGCCCCAGGCCATCTCGGTGGTGGATGGGGAGACCCTGTCGCTGCGCGGTGTCAGCTCGGTGAGCGAGGCGTTGCGCTACGTGCCCGGCGTCAACACCGAGCTGCGGGGCGGGGCGGTCAACCGGCTGGATCTGTTCAACATCCGTGGCTTTGACAACTACCAGAACTTCTATGACGGCCTGCTGCTCCAGTACAACGACTGGAACCTGCAACCCCAGATCGATCCGGTGGCCATCGAGCAGTTGGAGGTGTTCAAGGGGCCGACATCGGTGCTCTATGGCAGCATGCCCCCCGGCGGCATGGTCAACCTCATCGCCAAACGCCCCCAGCGGGAGAGCAAGCACAACGTGAGCGTGGCGACCGGCACGGGCACCCTCAAGGAGATGACCCTCGACAGCACCGGTGCCATCAACGAGCAGCTCGCCTATCGGCTGGTGGGACTGGCCCGGGAGAAGGATGGCCAGGCAGTGACCTCGAAGGAGGAGCGCTACGTCTTTGCGCCGTCCCTGGACTGGCAGCTCGGCGAGCGCACCCTGCTGAACCTCAACCTTTACTACCAGAAGGATCCCGAGGCCGGCATCTACACCACTGTGCCCGCCAGCGGCTCGGCCAAGTCCAACCCCCTGGGGCAGCTTGGCAGCGACACCTTCCTTGGTGACGAGAACTGGAACGAGTACAACCGGGATGTGACCCTGCTGGGCTACAAGCTGAGCCACGACTTCAACGAGCGCTGGCAGGTGCTGCAAAATGCCCGCTACATGGATGCGTCCGCCTATCAGCGCAACACCTACAACGCGGCCCTGGCGGCGGACAACCGCACCCTGGCCCGCAACGCCTATCTCACCGATGAAGACTCCCGGGGCGTTGTCATCGACAACCAGCTGGCGGGCAAGGTGCAGACGGGCTCTGCCCAGCACAACCTGCTGCTCGGGGTCGATTACCAGTACCTGGATGCCCATATCCTCTACCGGGATACCCTCGACTACTCGGCGCCCAGCATCGACATTTTCAACCCGAACCATAGCCAGATAGTCCCAGAGGTACTCACTTTCAACTACCAGGATAAAAAGGTGATCCGTCAGTCCCAGACCGGCGTCTATCTGCAGGATCAGGTGCGCCTCGATCGGCTGGTGGCCATCGGCGGCGCCCGCTACGACCGCTACCGGATGGACACCGACAGCCGGACCCTCTATCAGGGGGCGGACAGCCAGTCCCTGGCCCACATCGATCAGGACAACCTCTCCTTCCGCGTCGGCGCCCTCTATGAGCTGGATGGCGGCTTCTCCCCCTATGCGAGCTATGCCGAGAGTTTCGAGCCGGTGCCGGGGGCGGACAAGCAGGGCCAGGCGTTCAAACCGGCGACCGGTCATCAGTGGGAAGGGGGCGTCAAGTTCCTCTCCGACGACATGAGCAAGACGGCGACCCTGTCGGCGTTCCACATCACCAAGAAGAATGCCCTGGTGACGGATCCGGACAATGTCTACGGGCCCAAGCTGCAGACCGGGGAGACGGTTTCCAGGGGCATCGAGCTGGAGGGGAGAGCCGATCTCACCAGCCAGCTGGATCTGGCCCTCAACTACACCCTGATGGACATGGAGATCACGCGCGATACCACCACGTTGCAGGGCAAGACGCCGGTCTGGGTCCCCAGACAGATGGCGTCGCTGTGGAGCAACTACTACCCCGGCGGCAACCTCGAGGGGATGCGAGTGGGCGCCGGCCTGCGCTACGTGGGGGAGGCCGAGATGGATGCCGCCAACACCGACAAGGTACCGGACTACCTCCTGATGGACATGTCCGCCTCCTACGATCTCGCCGCCCTCAGCGCAAGCCTGAAGGGGGTAGGGGTATCGCTTGGCGCCAGCAACCTGTTCAACAAGACCTACTACTCCTGCTACGACCAGAACAACTGCTGGTTCGGGGCCGAGCGAAGCGTGGAGGCGCGACTCAAATACGCATTCTGACCTTGCGCCCCGGCACGTGCCCGGGGCCCTTTCAACGAATGGGCGAGGAGAGGGCGCGCGGTGTGCCGCGCGGCCTTGGCCGGGAGAAAGCGGACGCGGAACGCGCCCTCATCTCGGATCACCAGGCCCTGTTCGCGGCGGCGGCCAGCCTGATCCCGTCCCTCAAGGGGAACCTGGTGGCGGCCGGTGACGTGCGCCCGCCACTGACGGATGCCACCGGGGCGACGTCGGCCGCGGTGGCCGCAGCCCTCCATGCGCACTGGCAGCAGGCACACCCGGAGGCGGGGCCCGCCTACTGGCTCACCCGCAGTTGGGGCATGCTCTGCTGGCAATCCATCTATCTCGCCATGGTGGCCGTCTATCGCCATCAGGCCGTGCCTGCCCTCGACAGGCTGGGACAGGGGCATGAGGCCGGCGTGGTGTCGGGCTTTACCCTGCCGGCCGAGCCCATGATCAGAGGGGAGGTCGGCGTGTTGATCAAGACGGCCGGGGAGCGACTCCAGGCGCACTGGCAGGGGCAGTTCACCCTCCTTGGGACGGCGCAGCGGCTGCGCCCCGGTTTCGTGCGCCCGCTCCTGGCGGACGATCTGCTGGCGGCCCTGGTGCGGGTACCCGATTTCTTCGGGGAAGTGAGTCGGGAGGAGGTGAGGGCCCATGCCCCCCTCTGGCTTGAATCCTGTGGTCTGCCGTCGGCACATCTGACGGGTTGGCGCGAGGCGGGCCTGCCCCGGAATGAAGCCTTCCCGGGCTATGTGCGCCAGCGCTGCTGCCTGCACTACAAGCGCCGGGATGGGGAACTTTGTGGCAACTGCCCGCGAAGGCTGGGTGGGGCGAGGGGTGACGAGTGCTGATGCCCGACTCTTCGTCGGCGCGGGCAACCCGTGGTGAAAGCCGCCTGATCCTGGCGGCTTTTTTGTGCCCGGCTTACTGGGCCGCCATCCGGGTGCGAATGCGCTCGAACAGGCTCTGCAGGCAGGCCTGATCTTTGTCGGCGGCGCGCACGGCGCCATACATGTGGCGGCGAATGCCCTCCCCGAGAGGGCGCGCCTCAAGCAGGCCCTGGCGCACGAACTCCTCGCTGGCCCAGCGGGGCAGGGCGGCGAGCCCGAGCCCGGCGGCGGCCATCTGCAGCATGACCGAGGTGTTGTCCACCGGTTTGCAACGGGCGGGCTCCACCCCGGCGGGTTGCAGGAAACGGCTGAACACGTCCATGCGCGCCCGCTCCACCGGGTAGACCAGCAGCACCTCCGGTCGCAGATCGTCCGGTGCGATGCGCCGCTGCTGGCAGAGGTGGTGATCCGGCGCCATCACCAGGGTGAGATCGAAGGCGAACAGCGGCTCGAAATGAAGATCTCCGCGGGCCTGCACATCCGAGGTGAGCAGCAGGTCGAGCTGGCCGCCAAGCAGGGCACTGATGGCATCGAAACCCGGCACCGACTCCACCTCCAGATCCACGCCAGGCCACTGGCGGCGAAAGTCCGGCAACAGCGGGAGCAGCCACTGGATGCAGCTGTGGCAATCGAGGGCCAGATGCAGCCTGCCCGCCTCGCCGCTGTGCAGGGCGACCAGCTGGCGCTCGGTCTGGGCCAGGACGGGCAGCACCTGACGGGCCAGGGCCAGCAGATGCTGGCCTGCCGCCGTCAGCACCAGAGGGCGGCTTTTTCGAAGAAACAGCTCCAGATTGAGGCGGGTCTCCAGCTCCTTGAGCTGGTGGGAGAGGGCGGACTGGGTGAGGTTGAGGGTGAGTGCGGCCCCGGCCAGGGACCCTTGCTCGGCAAGGGCGCTGATGGTCTTCAGGTGTTTGAGATCGATGCCCAGATTGCTGCTCTGAGGGGGGCTGGATGGGGTGGGCGCGACCATGGCACTGCTCCTTTGTGCGTCAGTTGAGAAATTCTTGAGAGCCAGTTGAAGAGGATTCAATAGCCAAGGTCACCTTATCTTGTCATTTTGGATGTGTAAACATCTGGATGGCCAAACAATCCAGATCCTCATCAGATAAACGAGCATAAGGAATGGAACCTATGACCTTCGCACACACCCTGGGCTTTCCCCGTATCGGCGCCAAGCGCGAACTGAAATTTGCCCTCGAATCCTACTGGCGTGGCGAAACCACCCAGGCCGAGCTGGTCGCCGTGGGCAAGAGCCTGCGTGAGCGCCACTGGCAGGCCCAGCGTACCGCCGGGGTCAACCTGCTGCCGGTGGGGGATTTTGCCTGGTACGATCAGGTGCTGGGTACTAGCCTGCTGGTAGACGCCGTGCCTGCCCGTCACCGCCACGGCGACACCGACCTCGACACCTTGTTCCGGGTGGCCCGTGGCCGTGCGCCGACCGGCCCGGCGGCGGCCGCTGCCGAGATGACCAAATGGTTCAACACCAACTACCACTACCTGGTGCCGGAATTTTACCGTGACCAGCGCTTCAAGCTGGGCTGGAGCCAGCTCTTTGACGAGGTGGAAGAGGCCAAGGCCCTTGGGCTGCCGGTCAAGGCGGTGTTGCTGGGCCCCGTCTCCTACCTCTGGCTTGGCAAGGAGAAAGAGAGCGGCTTCTCCCGCCTCGAACTGCTGGATCGCCTGCTGATCGTCTACCAGGAGATCCTGGCCAAACTGGCGGCCCAGGGGGTGGAGTGGGTGCAAATCGACGAGCCGGCTCTGGCGCTGGACCTGCCGGATGAGTGGCGCCTGGCCTACCTCAAGGCATATGAGCGCCTGAGCGGCCCCTGCAAGCTGCTGCTCACCACCTACTTCGGATCCGTGGCCCATCAGCGCGACATCATCACCAGTCTGAAGGTGGACGGCCTGCACCTGGATCTGGTGGCTGCCCCCGAGCAGCTCGAGACCCTGGTCCCGCACCTGCCGGCCCAGTGGGTACTCTCGGCGGGTGTCATCAACGGCCGCAACGTCTGGCGTGCCAACCTGGCCAAGCTGGCGCCGACCCTCAAGGCCTTGAAAGAAAAGCTTGGCGAGCGCCTCTGGGTGGCCTCCTCCTGTTCCTTGCTGCACAGCCCGGTGGATTTGACCCTGGAGCACGAGCTGGATCCCCAGACTCGCAGCTGGTTCGCCTTCGCCCTGCAAAAGTGCTATGAGCTGGGGCTGCTGTCCGACTACCTGGACGGTGGCGCCCTGGACAAGATCGAGGCTTACAGCCAGCCCATCGTGGATCGGGAGTCCGACAGCCGGGTTCACAAGAAAGCGGTGCAGTCACGACTCGCCAGCCTGACCAACAGTGACTTCGATCGCCAGAGCGCCTACCCGGTGCGTGCCGACGCGCAGCGCTCGGATCTGAAGCTGCCGCTCCTGCCCACCACCACCATCGGCTCCTTCCCGCAGACCTCTGAAATCCGGGTGCTGCGTCAGGATTGGCGTGCCGGGCGCATCGATGACCAGGCCTACGAGGCGGGCATCCAGGCCCAGATCAAGGATGCGATTGAGCGCCAGGAGGCCATCGGGCTGGACGTGCTGGTGCACGGCGAGGCCGAGCGCAACGACATGGTGGAGTATTTCGGGGAGCTGCTGGACGGCTTTGCCATCACCCGCTTTGGCTGGGTACAGAGCTATGGCTCCCGCTGCGTCAAGCCGCCGGTGATCACCCGTGACATCGACCGTCCGACCCCCATGACCCTTGAGTGGACGAAGTTTGCCCAGAGCCTGACCGACAAGCCGGTGAAGGGCATGCTGACCGGCCCCGTGACCATTCTCTGCTGGTCCTTCCCGCGGGAAGACGTGAGCCGCGAGCAGTCCGCCCTGCAGATTGGCCTGGCCATTCGCGACGAGGTGGCTGACCTGGAAGCCGCCGGCATCAAGATCATCCAGATCGACGAGCCGGCGATCCGCGAAGGGCTGCCCCTGCGCAAGCAGGATCACCAGGCCTATCTCGACTGGGCGGTGCGCGCCTTCCGCCTGAGTGCAAGCCCGGTGGTGGACAGCACCCAGATCCACACCCACATGTGTTACAGCGACTTCAACCTCATCATCGAGGCGGTGGCGGCGCTGGACGCGGATGTGATCACGATCGAGACGAGCCGCAGCCAGATGCAGTTGCTCGAAGCGTTCGAGCGCTTCAACTACCCCAACGAGATCGGTCCGGGCGTCTACGACATCCACTCGCCGAACGTACCGAGCCAGGGCTGGATTGAAGACCTCATCCGCAAGGCTGCGCAACAAATCCCGGCAGACCGGCTCTGGGTGAACCCGGACTGCGGCCTCAAGACCCGCGGCTGGGAAGAGACCACCGCTGCCCTGAAGGTGATGGTCGATGCGACCCGGGCGCTGCGCGCCGAGCTGGCCTGAGGGCTTCCATTCACCCGGACGAGCGCCCGGTGAGTGTCACCAAGACGAGAGAGGGAAGGCGACAGCCTTCCCTCTTTTTTGCATGGCCGCTCCCTAGAGGGGGATCAGGGCGGGCCGGGGGGCGGGCAGGTAGCGGGTGGGGGAAACCGACATCGTCACCGGGTGAGAGGCACTTGCGAGCGCCTCGGCCAGCCACTGTTGGTCGAGGGGGATGGCATTGCGATCCTCGATCACCAGATTGAGGTGCTGGGCACCCAGGCACCCGTAGCGGGCGGGGTCGGTCTGGGTAAAGAGGCCAAGACAGGGCACACCGCTGGCGGCAGCCAGGTGCAGGGGGCCGGTGTCGGCGCTGACGAAGAGGGAGAGGCCGCCCGTGAAGCGGGCCAGCTCCCCCATGTTGCCAAGGGAAACATGCACGTCCCCGAGCGGGTGCTCGGGGGCGGCGGGATCCGCGAGCTGGATCAGCAGGGCATCCGGGCTGTGACGGCGCAGATCCCCAAGCAACCGCTGCCACTGTTGCAGGGAAAGCCCCTTGCCCTTGCGAGCACCGGTGAAAAAGCCGATCAGGGGACGGCCAGGATGGGCTCGTCGCAGCGCACTCAAGGCCGGGCTTGGCCCCTGCAACAGGCTGCCAAGGGGGATGGGGTCGGCCGGATTGCCCGGTATGCCGAGCAGTTGCAGGGGCTGGTGGGCGTAGTGGCACTCACTGTCCGGAGCCTGCGGACGCGGGAAGATGAGATCCCCATGGCCATCGTCGAAGCCGCATTTCTCACGGGCCTGTACCCAGGCGGCGATGAAGTGATCCGTACTGGAGGCGAAGGGGACGTAGACCCTGTCGTAGTGCTGGCGGCGCAGACGCGAGAGTGCCGAGAGGGCGCCCGGCAGGTGTCTGCCCTGCAACCGGATCTGATGAATGTGCCGCAGGGGCAGATCGGCCAGGAAGGGGAGCAGGGCGGTGGGGCTGCACACCAGCTCCAGCTCGGCGTGGGGATGGGCGCGATGAAGCTGGTGCAGGAAGGGCAGCAGGAAGAGGTTGTTGCCGATGCGGTTGGTGCTGCGAATGACCAGGATCCGGCGGGGTGCCTGCGAAGAGGGCGGCAATGCGCTGCGACTGGCAAGCCAGCCGAGCAGGGTTCGCTCCAGTCCCGCCGTCCAGACCCGGCGTTGGCCGTCGAAGCGGCGCAGGGCATCGTTGAGGTGAGTCATACCGTTGGGCTCCAGTGTTGGGATGGCGTAAAGGGTGCCAGCGGACTCTTAAGACAATGTTAAGAAGGGAAAAAGCGTGTGGATGATGGCCATGGCGGAGCGGGGTGCTGGTGCGGGACGGGGGAAAGTGGCTAGAATTGCGCATTTGAAATAAATGTTATCGCCAGCGGGAGCACCATGCAGTTCAGGGATTTTTTGCCGGTATCGACCAATACCAGCGTCAAAGAGAGTTGTTACGGCGCCCTTGGCGCCCTCATCGGCTTGCTCGGCACCGCCTTGCTGTGCCGCTGGGGGCTGGGGCTCGAGGTGCACTGGCTCATCGCCCCCATGGGGGCCTCCGCCGTGCTACTGTTTGCCGCGCCCGCCAGCCCCCTGGCCCAGCCCTGGTCCATCCTTGTGGGCAACGGGGTGTCGGCCCTGATGGGGGTATTGAGTGCGAGCCTGGTGCCGGACATGGCTATCGCCTCGGCCCTGGCGGTGATGCTGGCCATCGCCGCCATGTTCCTCACCCGCAGCCTGCACCCGCCCGGCGGCGCCGTGGCCCTGACCGCCGTCATCGGCGGCGAGGGGATCCGGGCGCTCGGGGTCGGCTACGTGCTGCTGCCGGTGCTGCTCAACTCCCTGTTGCTGCTGAGTCTGGGCTTGCTCTACAACCGCGCTCTGGGGCGTCGTTATCCCCATGGCGGCAAGGCGGCGCCCAATCGCCACCAGACGGCGGATCCCCAGCCGAGTGCCCGACTCGCCACCCAGGACATCGACTTTGCCCTGCAAAAACACGGGGAGCTGCTGGACATCAGCCGCCAGGATCTGCAGGAGCTGCTGCAGGAGGCCCAGCTTCACGCCCTGCGCGAGCGAGTGGGGACGGTACGGTGCCAGGATGTGATGTCGCGGGATCTCGTCGTGACGACGCCACAGGCGCTCGCCATGGAAGCGTGGCATCTGCTCTCCCACCACCAGATCAAGGCGCTGCCGGTGGTGGATGAGGGGGAGAGGCTGGTCGGCATCATCACCCTGCACGACCTGATGATCGACCGGGCGGGTCACCAGCCGAGGGCGAAGGAGGCCCTTGAGCAGCAGCAGGTCGCGGATCTGATGACCCGGGAGGTGCAGACGGCGCGGCGCTACCAGCCTCTCTACGATCTGGTGGAGGCCTTCTCCGACGGGGGGCTGCACCACATGCCGGTGGTGGAGGGGGAGCAGCTGGTGGGCATCATCACTCAGTCCGACATGGTGGCGGCCCTGTTCACCCTGGCCCTGCAACCGGGTCAGGTGGAGGAGGCGCACGCCTGTGAGCAATAAGAATGAGCCATAAGAAACGGGCCCCTTGCGGGGCCCGTGTCATTCAGGGTCTGGGATAGACGGTCTCCCCCATGAAGACCGTCTGCTCGACCTGGGTATCGGCGATCAGTTCCGGGGTGCCGGCCTTGACCAGGGCGAACAGGTCCCTGTCCAGCACGATGAAGTCCGCCGACTTGCCCGCCTCGATGGAGCCGGTGATGTCGCCCTGACGCACCGCCCTGGCGCCGTTGATGGTGTAGGCGGCCAGCATTTCGGCCAGCGAAGTGCGCTGACTGGCCCTAAAGTCGTCGCCGCTGCCGGCCGCCTGCACGATGCCGGCGGCCATGTTCTCGAACGGACGCGGATCCCGGCTGTCCACCGGGGCGTCGCTGCCCGCCACCAGCACGGCGCCGGCCTGGCGCGAACGCTCGACCGGGTAGAGGGCGTCATGAAGATAGCCCATGGGATCGTAGATGGCCTCGCTCAGGGACTGCCCTGCCTTGGTTGGCTGGATGAAGGGGCTGACCAGCATGTCATAGGCAAGCTGGGGCGTGGTCCAGGCATAGGTGAAGGTGAGGTAGAGACCCAGCTCGCCGAGGCGCTGCTGATCGTCCGGATGCACCACCTGCAGGTGAGCCAGGGTGTGGGGAATGCCGCTGTTGCCGTTGCTGGCGCGGGCCGCCTCCAGGGCATCGAGGGCCACCCGGGTACTGCGATCGCCGATGCTGTGCATGTGGATGCCAAACCCGGCCCCATCCAGCGCCGTGACGTAGCGCGTCAGATCCGCCTCCTTGTAGTTGACGATGCCGTTGCTGCCCGCATCCTCGCTGTCGGCGGTGATGCTCACCTCTCCGCTGGCGGGATCCAGGGCCAGATGGGGATGCTGGTAATTCTCCAGCATGCCGGCATTGGGCAGGAAGGGGGGGCTGGTGAAGGGATCCCCCTCCAGCACGCCGTCGAGGAAGATCTTGACCGCATCGGCCTTGATGAGGGGGTTGCCGGCGAAGGCGTCGCGCACCTGGTTCGCCTTGGCCAGGTGCCCGTCGATGTCCAGCTTGCCGCTGTAGTCATCCTGGTTGAAGCAGGTGGCGGCGGTGACGCGCATGTGCAGCAGATCCTGGTCCTGCATCTTGAGCAGCCGACCCCGGATGAAGTCGTTGGCGCAGGCATCCTGCACCCCCGTGATGCCGCGCGACGCCATCAGCGTCGAGATGGCGGGGAGTATCTTGTCATACTGGGCCGCAGCCTGTTCACCCTCCGCGCTCAGCACCCCGGTGTCGGGAACCGCAATGGCGCTGCGGGCCGCGTCCCGGACCACGCCGGTTGCGAGATCCACATAGGGGATGAAGGCCTCGAACACGCCGCCCGGGGCCAGGGTGGTGGCATTGAAGCCGACCACATTGCCCTCTTCGTCCTGTGCCTGCGCCAGCGCCTGGGAGTTGTAGCCGCCGGCATGGCCGTCGACCCCGGCCAGCATCACGGGGTTGTTCGGCGCCGCCGCATCCAGGGCCGCCAGCAGGGTGGCATGGGTGGCGGTGGGGGTGTTGCCGTCATAGGGCGACCACTGGTTGACCACCAGCCACTCCCCGGGAGCCGGGGCGTAGCGGGGCAGGCACTCGCCGATCTTGGCCGCCAGCTGATCCAGGTTGACGCTCTGGCCGTCCAGATCGCACATGTCCAGCGCCACGGTGCCGAGCAGGTGGATGTGGTTGTCGTGCAGGCCTGGCAGCACCATTTTGCCTTGCAGATCCACCACCTGGGTCGCACTGTTTTTCAAGGCCTCGGCCCCTTCGCGAGTGCCCACGTAAGTGAACTTGCCCCCTTGCACCACCATGGCCTCGGCCTGGCTGCGTTGCCCATCCTGGGTGTGGATCTTGCCGTTGAGATAGAGGGTGTTGCCGAGCGGTGGCTCACTGCTGTCTTGCTGGCAGCCGAGCAGGCCACCTAGCAGCAGGGCGATGGTGCCCAGCCTGAGATTGGGGTGTTTGCTATCCATAGCACGCTCTCCTTGGGTTAATTGCAGTTCTTACTGCAGATATGAGCACCTATGGTTATTGCAGCTATTCTGAAAAATGCCAGCGATTACTGCACTTTTTTTGACTTGTGTTTACCTTGTCTCATCATGTAGTTATGAACACCAGTTGCCCCTTGGGGGCGGACACCGCATCGGGGGAAGAGAATGTCACAACACGTGCTGCCGGCCGAACTTTGCATGCGGCGCCAACCCAGGCAACTGCGCAGCCAGGAGGTGGCGAGCCGCATCGAGCAGGCCACCCTGGCCCTGTTGCAGGAGCAGGGGTTTACGGCCCTCAACACCAATGCCATCGCCGCCCGCGCCGGGGTGGGCATCAAGTCGCTCTACCATCTCTACCCCAACAAGGAGGCCATTATCTGCCGGCTGGCCATGGACTGGCTGGCGGCGGTGTGCGAGGCGCAGGAGCGCATCCGCGAGCAGGCCGACAGCTGGCCCCAGACCCTGCTGCTGCTGGATCAGGCGCTGGAGGCGCTGGATGAGCGCTTCGTCGGGTATGGGGCGCTGTGGCAGGCGATGGATCTCATCCCCGCCCTGCACGGGGTCGAGCAGGAGCACGAGGTGCGCCAGATTGCGTTCTGGTCCGAGCGGCTGCGCCACTTTGGCTGTCGCTGGCCCGAGCCCGAGCTCACCACCCTGGTGCGCTACTTCTATCGGACTGCGGACGTGGCCAAGCAGTGCACCAAGGGGCAGGGGGAGGCGGGCAGCGCGCTGTGGCAACTTCATAGACGCTGGAGCGAGCAGCTGATGATGGCGGCCATCGAGGAGGCGGATCCCGCCCGGGTCTGGCAGTCGATGCCGGGGCTGGCGCCGGGTTGCCAGACCCCTGCGAAGAGGAGCGAATAGAAGGGGGGCGAATAAAGAGAGGGAGTGCCAGGCACTCCCTCTCTTGTCCTCGGCGCGGCGGGTCAGCCGTAGCGGGCCAGGGTGAGCCCCTCGTCGCTGATATCCGGGGTATTGCCCGAGATGAGATCGCTGAGCAACTGGCCCGATCCTGCCGCCATGGTCCAGCCCAGGGTACCGTGGCCGGTATTGAGCCAGAGCCCGGGAATGGGGCTTGGGCCGACCAGGGGTGTGCCGTCCGGCGTCATGGGGCGTAGCCCGGTCCAGAAGCTGGCCTGCTCCAGATTTCCCCCCTGGGGGAAGAGATCCCTCACCACCATGGCCAGGGTATCGTGGCGTCTGGGGTTGAGCGCCAGGTTGAAGCCCGAGAGTTCGGCCATGCCGCCCACCCGGATCCGTTCGTCGAAGCGGGTGATGGCGACCTTGTAGGTCTCGTCCAGCACAGTGCTGCGCGGCGCGCCCTCGGCATCCGTCATCGGCAGGGTGAGGGAGTACCCCTTGACCGGGTAGACGGGGAGCTCAATTCCGAGGGGGCGCAGGAAGCCGGTGCCATAACTGCCGAGGGCACAGACGATGGCGTCGGCCTGGAAGCGCTGCTCGCCGGCACGGACCGCCACGGCGCGTCCCTTCGCGATCTCGACCTCGTCGATGGCGCAGTTGAAGACGAAGCTCACCCCGAGCTTGCGGGCCTCGTCCGCCAGGGCCTGGGTGAAGCGGAAACAGTCACCGGTTTCATCTCCCGGCAGGCGCAGGCCCCCCACCACCTTGCCACGCACCCTTGCCAGGGCGGGCTCGACCTCCTCGCAGCCGTCGGCATTCAGAGACTGATAGGGGACGCCGTACTCCTCGAGCACGGCGATATCGCGCTGGCTGGCATCGAGCTGGGCCTGACTGCGAAACAGTTGCAGGGTGCCGAGCTGGCGCCCTTCGTAGTCGAGCGCCAGCTCGCCCCGCAACTGCTTCATGCAGTCGCGGCTGTATTCGGCCAGCCGTACCATGCGCCCCTTGTTGACCGCATAGGCCGCCGGCGTGCAGTTGGCGAACATCTTCAGCATCCAGCGCAGCTGGAAGGGGTCCGAGGTGGGCCGCACCGTGAAGGGGGCGTGCTTTTGCAGCAGCCATTTGGCGGCCTTGAGGGGAATGCCGGGGGCAGCCCAGGGGGAAGCATAACCCGGGGAGATCTGACCCGCGTTGGCATGGCTGGTTTCAAGGGCCACCCCGTCACGCCGCTCCAGCAGGATCACTTTGTGACCGGCCTTGGCCAGATACCAGGCGCTGGTCACACCGACCACGCCACCACCGAGTACCACTATGTCCATCTTGTCTCTCCTTGACTGGGGCCTCCACCTTAATCAGCCGCCACAGGATATTCAACTGGTGTCGATGTCATTGGTGGTTATCGCTATTCACATTTTGTTAACTGGCTCTCAATGTTGTCATTTGCTCACTTTCTGGCATGAAATCCGGTCGATTCAGAGCCGCTCCAGGTGGAGCAGATGATGCTCTGCCGTCGTCAGGATGGCTTGCTGCTGTTCTGTGGTTTGGCCATCCCAGTTGGCATAAGGCAGGGCGAGGCGAGGGTTGTTGCCAAGTTTGTCCCGGTTGCGCCAGAGAAAGTGCCAATAGAGGCTGTTGAAGGGGCAGCTGTCCGGCCCGCTGCGGGCCTTCACCTGATAGTGACACCCCTTGCAGTAGTGGCCCATCCGCTCGAGATAGGCGCCGCTGCTGGCGTAGGGCTTGCTGCCCATCAGGCCGCCATCGGCAAACTGGCTCATGCCGCGGGTGTTGGGCAGCTCCACCCACTCGATGGCGTCCACATAGATGCCCAGATACCAGGTATCCACCTCGTCAGGGTGGATACCCGCCAGCAGGGCGAAGTTGCCGGTCACCATCAGCCGCTGGATATGGTGGGCATAGGCGTGCTCCAGAGACTGTCGAATGGCGTGACGCACGCAGGCCATGCTGGTTTCTCCATTCCAGAAAAAACCGGGCAGGGGTCGCTCGGCCCCGAGAAAGTTGGTGCGCCGATACTCGGGCATCTTTTCCCAGTAGAGGGCGCGGACAAACTCGCGCCAGCCGAGGATCTGGCGGATGAACCCCTCCACCTGCGCCAGGGAAATGGTGGCCTGATTGGCCTGCCAGTGAGCTTGCGCAGCGCGGATCACCTCGAGGGGATGGAGCATCTTGCTGTTCATGGAAAACGACAAGCGGCTGTGGAACAGGCTCCAGCCCCGCTCGCTCAGGGCGTCCTGATAGCGGCCGAAGTGGGGCAGGCAGTGTGCAAGGAAGTGTTCAAGCAGTGCGCGGCTCTGGCGCCGGGTGACGGGCCAGGGCAGGGCGCCCGCATCGGCACTGCCAATGGTGGCGACGCCGTGGCGGGTCAGCATGGCATCGATGTCGCTCACCTCGTTGGCAAAGGTGAGGGGCGCCGGGATGGGTTGGCTCGCCGGCAATTTGGCGCGATTCTCGGCATCGAAGTTCCAGCGCCCCCCAAGGGGTTGGCCGCGCTCATCGAGCAACACCCGGTACTGCTTTCGCAGGGCGCGGTAGAAGAACTCCATCCGGCTGTGAGGGTAGCGTCGCCAGCCATCGCGGGGGGTGAGAAAATGTTCGCTGTCCACCTCAGCGGTCGGGATGGCAAGGCCTGAGGCCCACTGGGTCAGCTGGCTTGCAAGGCGCCACTCGTCCGGGCTCTGCCAGGCGAAGCGATCGGCCTGATGCGCTTCGAGCTGGGCCGCCAGCAAGCTCGGCAAATCGGGCCAGGGGGCGCTCTCATCGAGAGTCAGGTAGCAGACCCGGTGGCCCGCCTTGGTGAGGGCGGCGGCGAAGGCGCGCATGGCGGCAAAGAAGGCGAGCACCTTCTGGCGATGGTGGCGGCAGTAGTCCGTCTCCTGGCGCAGCTCCGCCATCAGGTAGCAGACAGCGGGATCCTGCGTGTGAAACCAGCTGTGACCTGCGTTCAGTTGATCCCCGAGAATGAGGCGTAGCTCCATCAGGGGTGCTCCTTCCGACGACGGCAGCGTTCGCTGCAATAGCGCACTTCCTGCCAGCAGCGGGCCCACTTGCGCCGCCAGGCAAAAGGACGCAGGCAGACGGGACGGATCTTCTCGGGTAGATGGGGTTTGAGGTGCATGTGGCGGCCCTATTGATGCCCTTGGTTTCTCTCTGCCTCCTTAACGAAGCACCATACGGTCGGGATCACTGGGGGAGCAGAAAGAGGCAATAGGGGGTGATTGCCACTCATGAAAAAGGCCCCCGCACCTGCTGGTTCGGGGGCCCTTGTTCTCGTAGCCGTTACTGGCTGCTGAAGAGCCTGGGCTGGGGAGTGGACTGCGCCGTCAGGGTCATGCGGCCCGAGGTTTCCAGCCAGCTCTTGATCTTTCTGGCATCGGCGACCCGTTCATCCGTGGTGTTGGCGTGAAGCAGCACCATGACCACGGGCTCGTTGTTGACCCGGGTTCCCATCACCAGGCAGCGCCCGGCCTCGCGGATATAACCGGTCTTGGAGACCAGAATGGGCCAGCTTCCTTCCCGTACCAGGCGGTTGGAGTTGAGGTAGTGCAGCTGGCGCTTGCCGTTGCGTACCAGACGCTGCTCGGAGGCGGTGTACTGGCGGATCAGCGGGTAGGTGGATGCGGCAGCAGCCAGTTTGGCGAGATCGTGTGCGGTGGAGACGTTGCGGGGGTTGAGCCCGGTGCTGTCGGCGAAATGAGTGCTCCACATGCCGAGCATGCGGGCCTTGGCGTTCATTGCCTCGATAAAGGCTTTGCGGCCACCCGGGTAGTGCCGTCCCAAGGCGGAGGCGGCGCGGTTTTCAGAGGACATCAGTGCGATGTGCAGCATGTCGGCGCGACTCAGGCGAGAGCCCACCGCGAGGCGCGACCCCGTGCCCTTGAGTCTGTCCACGTCATCCATGGTGACGGTGAGGGTCTCGTTGAGGCGCTGATTGCCGTCCAGTACCACCAGCGCTGTCATCAGCTTGGTGATGGAGGCGATGGACATCACCCGGTTGGCGTTGCGCTCTGCCAGGGTCTCGCCGGTTTTCGGGTTGACGACCACGTAGGCATCGGATCTCAGTGGCAGGTTGCTGCGGGGTTCGAGCAGGCTGTTGGTGGAAGAAGAGGTCGCAGAAAACGGGTTGGCATGGGCGCTTTCCATGCTGGCGGGAAGGAGGAAGGCGCCGAGCAGCAAGGGAAGAAAAGGACGAAGGTTCATGGTTTGACTCTACTACGACTCACAGGGACATTTGGCTAAGTTATATGACGGTAATTGACGCTTCACAACGTCTGGTGGCCGGATATTTCCATTTTATGGGCCAGCGCACCTTGAAATCTCCCGCATCGGGGCTATTGGGCTCGATAAAGGGAGTCATAGAGACCTGTCAGGCCATGCCAGACACGCCACTACGGGGGCGCACTATATGCTGGCGAGGGGCGGGATGACGACTCTTTTTGCACCTTTCGGCGCCTTGGGATGATGAAGGGGTTGTTAATGGCGACCATGGCGATAAAAACGGCGCCCGGCAGGGAAGATGGTCCGCTGCATTATCGCCGTTTTGCCCCGCGTCATCCTCCCATCATCCGCGCGGTCTGAATGGCCTGGATCAACGCGGTCCGGTTGATACGGGGTCGCTCTTCATCGAGCAGTTGCTGCCACAGCGCAATGGCCTGGCTGTAGCGACCGTGCAGGAAGTGATCGGAGGCGAGCAGCATCAGGGCGCTCACCTCACCCTTGTCCTGCTTGAGGGCGCTCTCCAGCAGGCGGGTTGCCTCGGGAGTCAGCTGCTGGCCCGCCTGATAGTAGAGCACGGTAGCCTGTGCGGCCTGGGTCGCGGCGCTGGCGCCCCCTTCTTGCAGGGCGAGGCGCTGGTAGGCGAGCAGGGCATTGTCGTACTCGTCCCGATAGAGATAGAGCTGGCCGAGCGCCGCCCAGCCGTCGAGATCGGCGGGGTTGGCTTGCAGACGCTGGTGCAGGGCGCCCAGCTCCTTGTCCTGCAGATCCCGCGGGCTCAATCCCGCCAGCGGATCGGGGCGCGACTGATAAGCCTGCCACGCCTGATAGCGGCCGGTGCCGGCATAAATACCGGCCATCAGCGCCAGCAGCAGGCCCCCAAGCAGTATCCAGGTGCGCAGCCAGAGCTGCGGACGAGCGGTGCGATCTCTTACCAGCCGCTCGCGCAGGGCCTGCTCGGCAGGTGGGGTGGCGTTGGCGAGGCGGGCCAGCTCCAGCTCCCGGTAGAGGCGGCTGTGGGGGGCAAGCCCCGCCTGCTGCTCGGCCATGATCAGCCGGTTCAGCTCGGCTCTGGGGTCGTGGGCGAGCGCCCCCTCGGCTCTGTCGCCGACAAGCGGCACCCGCGCCGGTTGCCGGCGATGCAGGCTCCTGCGCAGGCGATGGAGCGCCAACAACAGCAAGAGGGCGGGGCCGCCCCACAGCAGCGCCGTGCTGCGCTTGAAGGGGGGATCGTAGCGCACGAAGTCACCGAAGCGCTCCGTCATGCGGGCGATCACCTGCTCATCAGACTGCCCCTCGTCCACCCAGCGGTAGACCTCGAGCCGCAGATCCCGGGCGATGGGGGAGTTGGACTCCACCAGGTTCTGGTTCTGGCACTGGGGGCAGCGCAGGGCGCGGGCTAGCTCCTGAGCGCGGGTCTGCCGCTCGGGGTGGCGAAACTCATAGGTGTCGACCCCGCTGGCAAGGGCCCCGAGGCTCAAGGCAAGCAAGAGCGGCGCTATCAGGGCGTGGCCGAGACGGTTCATGGCTTGCTCTCCCGCACTTGTCTCTCCACTGCTCTTTCCACTTCGGGCTGGCTAGCGGTGTTGCTGCGGGCCTCGGCAAGTAGAGGGGCAAACTGGCGTTGCCAGATCTCCCGGGTGAGCAGGCCGGTATGACGGGTCAACAGGGTGCCGTCGCCGGCGAAGAGATAGGTCTCCGGCGTGCCGTAGACGCCGAGCTCCAGGGCAAGTTTGCCGTCGGGGTCGGCCAGCACGGCGCGATAGGGGTTACCCGCCTCGGTGAGCCAGGCGCGGGCGGCATCGCCCTTGTCTCGGTAGTTGAGGCCATAGAGGGGCACGGCGCTGGCCAGCTCACCCAGCAGCGGATGCTCGGCGCGGCAGTTGGGGCACCAGCTGGCCCAGACGTTGAGCACGAAGGGCTCCCCCTTGAGTGCCGCGGTGTGGATGGGGGCGCAGCCAAACAGATCGTCACTCTGCCAGGCGGGCAGGGTACGCCCTGCGACGGCCTCATCCTGGCTGTAGGGGTTGTTGCCAAGGCCGAGCCAGAGCAGGGCACCGAGCCCCAGGGTGAGCACGAGCGGCACGAACAGGCGCAGACGGGCGTTCATAAAGTCTCCTGTTCAAGCCGAGGGTAGGGGGCGGTAGCTGGCGCAGGATGGTTAGCCAGCAGCGGCCGGCGGGCGAGCAGGCGCAGGGTGCCACCCGCCATCATCAACAGGCCGCCGAGCCAGATCCAGCGCACCAGCGGCTTATGGTGAAGCCGCATGGCATAGGCGCCGGGCCCCATCTTCTCGCCAAGCACCACGTAGAGATCGCCGAGCAGTCCCCATTTGATCCCGGGTTCGTTCATGTTCATGGTGCGCACGCTGTAGTGACGCCGCTCCGGCGTCAGCCGCGCCACCTCTTTACCGTCCTTGTGCACGCTAAGCGTGATGCGCTCGGCGGTGTAGTTGGGGCCGATGATCGGCTCGCTCCCCTCATAGCGAAACTCGAAGGCGCCGAGTCGATAGGGCTGGCCTGCGGCGAGTACCGCGCCCCCCTCCTGACTGTGGTGACTCACCTGCGCAATGCCGAGGGCGCACACCGCCACCCCGAGGTGGGCCAGCAGGCTGCCGAGCCGATAGAGGGTGAGCTCGCGCAGGGCGACCGGTTGCAAGAGCGGGAGCAGCAGGCTGGCCATGAGCCAGAGGCTCAGCACGTTGGCCGCAAGCCCCAGCCAGTTTGCCCGCAGCGGTTCGGGATAGGCGAGGCTCAGCAAGGTGCCCCCCAGCAGGCCGAACAGGCATGGGAGCAGTACCTTGATGCGGCGCTGGGCTGCCAGATGCTGCCAGCGCAGGCGCGGCAGCTGGGTCATCAGCGCCATCAGGCAGAGGGCCAGCGGCACGAAGATGGTATTGAAATAGGGGGCGCCCACCGAGAGCGAGCCCAGATGGAGCGACTGGAACACCATGGGGTAGAAGGTGCCGAGCAGCACGCTGGCGCAGGCCACGCTGAGCAGCAGGATGGCGGCGCCGAACAGCCCCTCTTTTGACAGCAAGCCAAAGCGGGCATAGGGAGCGCGGATCTCCGCCCGCAGGGCAAACAGGGTGAGGGCGCAGGTCAATAGCAAACCGAGCAGCAACAAGAGGGTGAGCCCGCGGCTGGGGTCCACCGCAAAGGCGTGTACCGAGGTGAGCACCCCGGAGCGCACCACGAAGGTACCGAGCAGGCTCAGCGAGAAAGTAAAGATGGAGAGCAGCAGCACGGCGTGGCCGTAAGCGCCGCGCTTCTCGCACACCACCAGGGCGTGCAGCAGGGCGGTGCCGAGCAGCCAGGGCAAGAGGGAGGCATTTTCCACCGGATCCCAGAACCACCAGCCGCCCCAGCCGAGCTCGTAATAGGCCCACCAGGAGCCCAGCACGATGCCGGCGGTGAGAAACACCCAGGAGCCGAGCGCCCAGGGGCGGCTCCAGTGGGCCACGGCGCCATCGAGCCGACCCGAGTGCAGCGCCGCCATGGCAAAGGCGAAGTTGACCGCAAAGCCGACGTAACCGAGATAGAGCAGGGGGGGGTGGATGATGAGGCCGATGTCCTGCAGCATGGGGTTGAGATCGCGCCCCTCCAGCGGCCCCGGGAACTGGCGGTCAAACGGGCTGGAGAAGATCAGGGTATAGAGGCCGAACAGCCCGACGATCAGCCCCATGATGGCCAATACCCGGGTTGTGATCAGCGGATCGACCCGTTTGGAGCAAAGGGCCACCAGCGCGCCCCACAGCCCCAGCGCAAAGACGAAAAAGAGCATGGAGCCCTCGTGGCCGCCCCACACGGCCGCCAGCTTGAAGCCAAGGGGCAGGGCGCTGTTGGCGTGCTGGGCCACATAGACCAGGGTGAAGTCATCCTGGCCAAAACAGCTGGCGAGCAGCAGCAGGGCGGCCACCAACAGGAGCGCGACCAGGATGGCCAGCGGCTTTGCGCAGCCGAGCAGCGGCCGTGAGGCGAGCCGCAATCCCAGCCAGGGCAGGGTGCCTTGCAGCAGGGCGAGCCCGGTCGCCAGCAACAGTGAGAGATAGCCGAGCTCCGCCAGCACACAACCTCCAGTCAATCATTCGTCTATGTTATGCCGCAGCGTCTGCACCGTACCGGCGCTGGGGGATAACATCCACATTTCTGGCAACAATCAATCGCAACAACTCATTGCAACAAATAAGCGCCAGTCACCCGAGGGTGGCTGGCGCTGGTGATCATACCGTTATACGACTGTCATCTGGCCGGCATAAAGCACGAAGTAGCGCAGCAGCAGGATCCCCACCAGGGTCAGGCTGCAGACCAGTACCAGATAGCCGTTTTTGGCCCGCAGCGGCGCGGGGGCCAGCAGGGCCAGCAACTGGGGCAGCAGCATGCCGATGCCCACCACCCCGAGCCAGAACACCTGAGCCCAGAAGCCGCTGCCGATGGCGGCCCACATGGCTGCTTCCTTCTGGCCGCCACCGAAGTAGAGGCCGGTAAAGAAGCAGACCAGCAGCAACACCTCCACCGCCAGCACCGGCCGCTCGAAGCGGTGGACAAAGCTCACCCCCTGGCTGTGATGGTTCTCCTTGAACAGGGTGACCGCCAGCAAGATGGTGGAAGCGATGCCGGAGCTGACGCCGGAGATGAGGAACAGCACCGGCAGCACCGGGTTGTTCAACAGCGGATAGGTCTTGAGCGCCGACAACAGAAAGCCGGTGTAGGCCCCCAAGAGCACGGCGAGCAGCAGCAAGAGCGGCGCCAGCAGCCGCTCGATGCGGGCAAGCCAAGCGATGAGATTATCCACAAAGGCGAACTTCTCTTGCAGCAGGTGACGGCGCAAGGTCTCGATCTCGGAGCGAAATACCACCGCCAGCCAGGCGAACAGCACCGCCATGTAGAGCTGGAACAGCATGACCCCCATCGACATCACGGAGTCGAACTGGTAGTGGAACATCAGCTTCCAGAAGGTCCAGGGGCGGGCCAGGTGGAAGATGAGGATCAGTAACCCCAGCACCACGCTCACCGGCGCCAGAATGGCGGTCGCCTTGATGATGCCGCTCTCGCTGCCGGCCCCCTTGCGGCGCAGCAGCACCGAGAGGGTGGTGGCCCCGGCGGAGATGCCGAGCAGAAAGAGATAGATGGCGATCGGCCAGTCCCACACCAGCGAGGAGAAGTGAAATGCGTCATGCAACATGATCCATTCCTCCTTCTGTTACTGCTACTGCGGTAGATGGCGATCGGACGAATCCCCACACGAGGGAAGGGAAGTGAAACGCCTCTTGCATCGTCATGACTTTATCTCCCCTTTGGGCACGCGGTACATCTTGGGCGAGGTGCCGAGTGCCTGCTTGTAGCGATAGGTGGTCTCCTTCACCAGCCGTTTGGCGATGGGGCTGTCCGGGTCATCCAGATTGCCGAACACCAGCGCCTTGGTGGGGCAGGATTCCACGCAGGCCGGCTCCTTGCCCGCCGCCAGGTTGGTCTTGCGGCAAAAGTCGCACTTGTCGGCCACCTTGGTCACAGGGTTGATAAAGCGCACCTGATAGGGGCAGGCGGCCAGACAGTACATGCAGCCAACGCAGAGATCCGGGTTGACGTCGACGATGCCATCCTCCTTGCGGATATGGGAGGCACCGGTCGGGCAGACGTGCACGCAGGGGGCGTTGTCGCAGTGCTGGCAGGACTTGCGAAAGAAGTGGTACTCGGCATCGGGGAAGGTACCGATGGGGCCGGAGCGGATGATCTCGAGGCGCGAGACTCCCTCTGGCACCTGATTCACCTCCCGGCAGGCATCCATGCAGGCGGTACAGCCGATGCAGGCCGTCTCGTCGTAGAGCATGCCAAAGCGTACCCCGTCGATGGTCTGGCTGTGGGCGAGGGTGGTGGCAAGGGAGCGAGTCGGCCCTGTCATCATGATGAGGGCCCCCGCGCTCATCCCCGCCATGAAGTGACGGCGAGAGCAGCTCATGGTGCCTCCTTGCCCGAGGTGGTGTTCGCCTTGGCCGCCTTGACGGCCTCATGCTGCTTGCTGTGGCAGTCGACGCAGAGCTTGATGCGGGACTTCTCCGGGATCGCTACCATGGGCTCCTTGGCCGGGTGCAACTGGTGGCAGCTGGTGCAGGTGAGCTTGGTGGCGTGCACGTCGTGGGCCCAGAGCGCCTCGCGCAGCACTTTGGGCTCGTGACAGCTCATGCAGACCCCGTTCTGCTCGGCGATGGGGTAGCGCTCGGTACTCTGCTTCTCTGCCAAGCCGCTTTGCTTGTCATTGAAGCTGTCGCTAAAGCGCATCACGTCCTTGACCCCTTCCCGGTGTTGGGGGGAGGGCTGACCGTGGCAGTTGGTGCAGGTGACCGGCGCCAGGTTGTTGGGGTTGGTCGCCTGGCCGTGCTTGCCGTGCATGCCTTCGACCTGCTCCTTGTGGCAGTCGGTGCAGGCCTTGTCGGCACTGCGCAGAAATTCCACTTCATGTGTAGTCGGTGCCGGGGCGGTTGCCGCATCGGCCGCCTGGCCCTGCAGGCTGGTGAGCAGCATGGCTGCCATCAGCATCAGTCGTAAGAAATCCATTGTTAAATCACCCATAGGAAGCCTCCATCCGGCTGCGGGCCCGACACTGCGGGCCCGCATGCCTCGTCATTGTGCGAGCCGTCCGGCCGCTTTGGCCTCGGCATCCCAGGCGGGGACTGTGGTCTTGAGGAACTGGGCCTTGTCGCTGTTCATCTGCTTCATGTCCATGCCAAGAGCGGCCTGGGCCTTCTCCTTGCTGGAGATGTCAGGAATGGCGATCTCGTGGCTGATCCCCTTGGCGGCCAGCAGGCGTGCCAGCTTGGTGCGGGCATCGGCAGCCTTGTCCAGGGCGGTTCCCAGCATGCGCAGCGCCACTTCCGGGGCGTGCATCTGCACCCCGTGGGAGGCGATGGAGAAGTCCCAGCGCCATTGGGCGTGACGGATGTCCTGCAGAATGTCCTTCATCTCGGCCTCGGTGGCGCCGGCATCCCAGGCGGCCTTGGCTTCAAAGTGGGCGTGCACCAGCTGCTTCTCGACCTTGAGCTTGATCTCGGTGACGGCATCCTTGCGCTGCTTGACCACCCCTTGCAGCATCTCCTTGCTCTGGGTGTGGCAGTTACGGCAGGTCTGATCGAAGCGATCGAAGGGGTTGCCTACCTTGTGATCGGTGTAGACCTTGCCCTGTTCGTTCTGCACCTTGGGCATGTGGCAGTCGACGCAGGCGACGTTGTTCTGGCCGTGAATGCCGGCGCGCCAGGTCTCGTACTCGGGGTGCTGGGCTTTGAGCATGGGGGTCTTGGAGAGGGCATGGGTCCAGTCGGCAAAGCCTATTTCATCGTAATACTGCTCCATCTGCTCAACTGTGGTGCCCTTGTCCCAGGGGAATTTCACCGCCTTGGTGGGGCCGCTGAAGTAGTACTCCACGTGGCACTGGCCGCACACCTGGGACTGCTGATCGAAGCGCCCCTGCTCCTTGAACGGCTTGCCGATGGCGGTCATGGCCCGGTCGGCATAGGGACGGGAGAGGTGCAGGGCGGGTTTCCCTTCCTTGAACTCTTTCGAGGCGGTGTCGTGGCAGTCGGCGCAGCCGATGGTGTTGACGATCTCGGGTCCGCCTTTTGCCCACATCCCCTTGAAGTAGCCATCCTCACCCTTCTCGTCGATGACGCGGGCCACGTCCGGGCCTTTGCAGCTCCAGCAGGCCATGGGCAGCGGACCGTCTTCGGCGGTCTTGGGGGCGCCGGTACGCAGGGTTTCCCGCACGTCGGTCAGCGCATAGAAGTGGCCGCGCGGCTTGTTGTAATCCTTGGAGAAGGGGTAGCCGGCCCAGAGCACCACCATCTGCGGATCTTCCGCCAGGGCGTCGGTGCGCTCGCGGCTCTCGCTGGTGCCTTTCCAGCTGGTGAACTGATCGGCGTGATCCTTGGCGAACAGCTCGCTGCGCGCCTCGATCTTGCCCTTGCTTTGTGCCTCGTCGGCCGCCTGTGCCAGACTGCCTGCACCCAGCAGGGCGGTCAGCAGCAGGGCTGCCAGCCCTGGTCGAAATAGCTTGTCATATGAATCCACGGTCATCACTCCCAGATAAAAGTCCATGTCGGGCCTGACCGTTCCATCTTGGTGTGGACATCTGTGCTCATCATCGACGGGCATGGCAGGCCGATCCATTGTTATGGCTGCATATAAATCGGTGTTTATGCAATTGCTCGGGGGGATAATACCAAATGGGTAAAATGGATAATCATTTATCCCCGTGGGAGTTGCGCTAGATCAATTGAGGGGGGTGAGGGATGCCAAAAGTGCGATCCAGGTGGAATTATTGAACCTCATCCGAGGGTTATTTCCACCCGTTCTCTTTTGATGAAAATAGGTAAAAACGATGTTCATCATGCTGGCTAGGGGGGAAGGGCGAGAGGCTGCGGGCAGATACACCGCCTGAAGAGAGAGAATGAACTGCTGATGTTGAATTTAAATTCAATATTAAGCTTGCGAAGGGGTGAGGGGGAGGCTTCGGTTTTCCATCACCATGGTCCCTGTCAAGGGACTTTGTGACAGAAGCTGTCGTAGAAATGGGTGCCAAGAGAGCCATCTGTTTTCAGGAAAGGAAAAATAAGGGCTTTATTCCAGCATATTCGCGTCCTGGTAGCGTCTTATTGAATTTAATAGGACGGTTTGCGGCATTTACTTTCGATATTTTCGAAAATGACGAAGGGTTATAGGGGGTTATTGACGGTAAAATAGCCGCCTGTCACGGAGACTTTCCCTTTACGCTTCATGTGCTGGGAAGTCTGTGTTTACCCGTTGGAGGATATATGGCCGAGCTGCGAATCGATAAACCGACTCTTATTGCCAAGGTGGAGGGCGCTGTGTTTGTGATGGATGCGGACGGCTCTTTGCGCCGTGCTACCCTTGGCATGCAACTGGAGCCCGGGATGCGCCTGCTCACCGAATCCGACGGACAGGTGGAGCTGGCGGAGGCGGGCAGCGAACGCCCCGAGCCCACCCAGCCCGAGGCGGCACTGCCCGCCGGTGCCGATGCCGAGCTGGCGAGCCTCCAGGAGGCGATCCGCCAGGGGGCAGACCCGACCAAATTGTTTGAAGAGACGGCGGCCGGTAACGCGGCGGCCGCTACGGTTGGCGGTGTGGCCGGCTCCAGCGCCGGCGGTTTCGTGGTGGTGGATCGTATCAATGATGCGACCCTGGCCGAGGCGGGATTTGACACCGGCCATGAGGCGCGCCAGCCGGGCGACGAGTTGCTCTATGCCGAAGATCAGGATCTGCTGGCAGCCATCACCATCACAGAACCCCAGACCGACGACAACATCATCAATGCCGACGAGGCGACCGGCGTCATCATTCGCGGCTTTGTCGAGGACGTGGAAGTCGGCCAGACCGTCACCGTCACCCTGATAGACCAAGATGGCAATCGCCTGACCACCACCACAGTGGTGCTGCCCGGCTTCGTCTGGGAGGCAAACTTCGGCGACGTCACCGGCAAGCTGGTGGACGGCCCCCTGACCATCCAGGCCGATACCCAGGATGCAGCCGGCAACCGGGCCAGCGACACCGGCCAGACCCTGCTCGACACCATCACCACCATTACCCTGGATTTGGCGGACGAGAGCGACACCGGCACCAGCCAGACCGATGATCTGACCCGCGACACCACACCACTTCTGCAAGGGAAGGGGGAGCCTGGCGCTACCGTTACCCTGACCCTGGAAGGCAAGGTGATGGCCGTGCTCACCGTGGATGGCAACGGCAACTGGCAATATCAGCTCCCCGATACCCTGGCCGATGGCCCCCATGATTTTCGCGTCGATGCGGTGGACATCGCAGGCAACCGGGCCAGTGACACCCTGACGGTGACGGTGGATACCCGTGCTGCCATCGACATCGACGATCTCGATACCGACAGCATTCTCGGCCATGACAAGGTCACCCTGAGCGGCAGTACCACGGACGTGGAGGCGGGGCAGCGGGTGACCATCACCCTGGTTGGCCAGAATGGCCAGACCCTCTTCAGCGGCAGTGCCCTGGTGGGCAGTGACGGCCGCTGGCAGCTCAATGGCCTGGATCTCTCCAGCATCCAGGGCCCCTACGAGGTACGCGCCGAGGTGACGGATCTGGCGGGCAACCGGGTGATCGACGGGGCTCCCCTCATCGGTCAGAGCGATACCCTGACCCTCTCCGAGGCGGATCTCGCCAAGGGGCCGGTGAGTGCCGCCGGATCCCTGCACACCGGAGCCGGGCTTGATGGCAACCTGCAGGTGAGTTTTGCCGCCGATCAAGGTGCCCTCAATCAGCTTGGCTTGACCAGCCACGGGACGGCGCTCGCCTACCAGGTCAGCGGCCAGGCTCTCACCGCCAGCGCAGGGGGCGTGACCGTCTTCACCCTGACCCTGGCCAACGACGGCAGCTATCGCATCGTCTGGAACCAGAGCCTGGATCACGGCCAGGATAGCCTGAGCCTGCCCTTTGCCCTGGAGTACCGCGACAGCGACGGGGATCTTGTGAGCGCCAATCTCACCGTCAACCTGGTGGACAGCACACCGCCTGACTTCACCATCGCCCCCATCAGCCTCACGGAAGATGATTTCACCAATCCGGCGGCGGTGGTGGGACAGAGCCAGTTCGTGGTGGGCCATCAGTCCGATCCCTTGGTGGCAACAAGTGCCGTCTTCGCGGATCAGAGTGCAACCCTGGCCCGTCTCAACGGCAGCGGCATCAGCAGCGACGGCCACGCCTTGACCTTCGAATTCACCGGTGATCGCCTGCTGACGGGGTATTACCTGGATGGCAATGGCAAGCGGGTCGAGGTGCTGAAGGCCGAGCTGACCGCCAGCCAACATGGCAGTGATATCGACGGCAATGTCACCGTCTCCCTCAATGGGCCTCTGGACCATCAGGGCAGCGACCAGCTCTCCCTCGGGCTCACCGTTTCCGCCAAGGAGATCGACGGCGACGAGACCCGCGCCGACCTGGTTGTCTCCATCAGCGACGGTGTGGATCCCCGCCTTGGCAACGACAGCGGGGTCACCTTGCAGGAAGGGGCCTCTGGCCAGACCCTGGATGGCCAGCTGCAAGTGAGCGTGGGCAGCGATCGCCTGGTGTCGCTCAACTTCGAGGCAAGCCAGCCCGGCCTGAATGGCCTCACCAGCGGCGGCCAGCCGACCCACTATCAGGTCAACGGCAACGTCATCACCCTGCTGGATGCGGGCGGCAAGACCATTCTGACCGTGACCCTGGGGCTGGATGGCAAGTACCAGGTGGTGCTCGACGGCGTGCTGGATCAACCGGTCAGCACCAACAGCGTCAACCTGGGGCTGCAGGTGCAAGGCACCGACTTTGACGGGGACAAGAGCAACCTTGGCACCCTCAATATTCATATCACCGACGGCGTGCTGCCCCAGGTCGACCCCGTCTCCCTCACCCTGGTGGAGGACAGCGACTGGAGCGCGGCCCAGACCCTCACCGGGGA
>NZ_JBFOCV010000029.1:0-82516 GCF_040907975.1 Aeromonas sp. s10
ATTGCTTGATTCAAATTGTTAAAGAGCAACGCAGCTTTTGGCTGCTGCGGGAGTGGCATTCTACTCAACCGCCTTCTCGAGTCAAGCCTTATTTTACGAGGATTTTTCGAGGCACCGACGGGCTTGTTTGCGTTGCCGCTTGCCCTGTCGATGGAGGCGCATTATAGAGATATAGATCACATTAGCAAGCTCTCATCGCAATAAAATTGCAAAAAAATGCCAATTCTTAGTTATTCATATCAAAACACAGTTTTTATACAGACTTACCCACAGGGCAAACCCGGAAAGGGCTCATTCTGCACCCTATTACCTCCCGTTCCTCTCTGCCCGTCTCCTGTTCGAAGGGTTGCTGACCATATCAATCCATATATAAAGGAAGAGAATCGCAAAGTGACGCTCAGACCAGTCCTGCCTCAGCAACCCAGGCAGCGATCAGCTCGGCTGCCGCCATGGAGCGGCAACCCGATATATTCTGCCCGGCCCAGAGTGGCGAGAAACCGCGGTCACCCGCCTTTTCGGCTGCAGCACGCAACGGAGCCAATGCGCCGCTGGCATACGGGAAGTCTGGCGGCAGCACCGAAAGGGGGCCGAGTTCCCGCATCAAGCGGTTGACTATCCCCCGCGCCGGACGGCCGCTGAACAGATTGGTCAGTGCGGTGTGTTGGCCATGCCTCCCCTGCAGCGCCGCACGGTGCAGGGGCGAGGTCGTCGCCTCGTGGCAACAGAGGAACGCCGTTCCCACCTGCACGGCGCTCGCCCCCAGAGCAAGGGCGGCTCTGATGCCCTTCCCATCCACGATGCCTCCTGCAGCGATGACCGGGATCGCTACTGCCGCCACTACCTGTGGCAGAAGGGTAAAGGTGCCCTGCTGCAAGCTGAGATCCTCACTCAGGAAGTGACCGCGATGGCCCCCCGCCTCCAGCCCCTGGGCGATGACGGCATCGGCTCCGTGGTCGGCAAGCCACTGCGCTTCTGCCACCGTGGTGGCGCTGGCAAACACTTTTGCGCCTGTGGCTTTTACCTGGGCAAGCAATTCGGGCTCGGGCAAGCCGAAGTGGAAACTGACCACGGCAGGTCTGAACTCTGCAAGCAGGGCCGCATGCTCGTCATTGAAGGGGGCCCGAGAGGGGGCTCGCGACGGCGCCGCGGCATCCACCCCGAACTCGGCGTAATAGGGTAACAGTACCTGGCGCCAGCGCTGCTCCGCTGCCGGTTCCGGCTCGTGCTGCCGATGGCAAAAGAAGTTGATGTTGTATGGGCCTGGCCCGCTGGCGGCGAGGCGGCTAAGCTCCTGGCGCAGCTCGGCACCACTCAGCATGGCGGCAGGCAGGGAGCCCAGTGCCCCCGCACTGGTCGCCGCCATCGCCAGGGCGCTGTCCTGCACGCCCGCCATGGGGGCCTGAATGATGGGATAGCGCATCCCCAGTTCGGCAAAGAGCGTCATATGATGGTTTCCTGTTTCTGATGGTGAGTCTGGCTGTGCGCCAGAGGAGGGTTGAGTCGGCAGATCGCACCTGACGTGCTGACACGTCGTCTGGCGATATCGCCTGTCCAGTTCCCGGCCAGACATCCTGTCTTGGCTTTCATCCATCAGGCTCCTTGAGGTTCATTGCACATCGGGCCCGCGAAGGGCCCGAACGTGAAGTGTTAACGCACGCTGCGCAGCAGGAAGTCCGGCTGGCCACAGGAGCGGCGCTCCCGCTTCTGCATCTCGTCGGAGCAGGGAACCGCATCCGTCCCCTGCTTGTTGATGCAGATGTAGATCTCCCGCAGGAAACGGCCACCATCGGCGCAGGCCACCGTGATGTTGTCGGGGGCCAGCCACGGGTTGGCGCTCGCCAGATCGGCCTTGAGCTGGAAGCTGGTTTTGCGCAGCGGCTCTTCCGGCGATTCATAGGCGGCCGGGATCTTCACCTTCTGGCGCAGATCGCTGGCCAGCTTATGGAAGGCCTGCTGGCTCAGGCCGGAGCAGGTGCCGTGCTTCTCCCATTCATGGCGATAGAGGAAGCGGCTGGGGTAGAGCCCGGCAAACTGCTGCTCCATATCCGCATCCAGCCGCTCGCGGGTGCAGCTGGCGGGGTAGCCGCGCTGATACTGGGGCCAGAGCCCATGCAGCACGAACCCCAGCTTGCGGGCGCACTGCTCCCGATCCCCTGGCTTGATGGCGCAGTGCTCGGGCGACCAGGAGAGTGCCATGGCGTAATAGTCAAACTCCCCCGCATAGCCTTTGCCCTGGGCGGCGGAGATCCACAACAGCGACCCCACCAGCCATACCATGACCTGCTTCATCTCTCGTTCCCCCTCATCTCTTTGCACCCGGTGGCGCCCCATTTTGCGCCCTCATGCTCCCATAACAGGGAGTCAAAGAACAATCGCTCAAAATGGCCTTACTCACTGTGGGTCAGACCAGTAAAAGGTTTCCCCTGCCGGATCAGAGGCGTAAGCTGGCTCTCCGGCGGGCCTTCATGACGCGCCACGTTTCCCCGATTTCATCAGCAACAGGACGTAACATGATCCGCAAGAATCCCTCAGGTCACCTGCCCGTTATCGACGAATCCGCCTATATCGACAAGACCGCCATCATCTGTGGCAAGGTGATCATCAAGGAGAACGTGTTTGTCGGCCCCTATGCCGTGATCCGCGCAGACGAAGTGGACGAGAGCGGTGACATGGAACCCATCGTCATCGGCGCCAACTCCAACATTCAGGATGGCGTCGTCATCCACTCCAAATCCGGCGCTGCCGTCACCATCGGCGAGTTCAGCTCCATCGCCCACCGCAGCATCGTCCACGGGCCCTGCGAAGTGGGTAACCGGGTCTTCATCGGCTTCAACAGCGTGCTGTTCAACTGCCACATCGGCGAAGGGTCAGTGGTTCGCCACAACTCCGTGGTCGATGGCTGCGATATTCCCCCCGGCTTCTATGTCCCCTCCACCACCCGCATCAACCAGCAGAGCGATCTGGCGCAGATCCCGCGCGTCACCGTGGACGCCACCGAGTTCTCCGAGGATGTGGCTCACACCAACATCGACCTGGTCAGGGGTTACAAGGCGCTCTCCAACGAGTTTTGATCCGGCGAGCGGTTCACGACACACAACGGGCGCCACGGCGCCCGTTGTCACAACTGTAAAGAGGGCGAAAAGAGGGTGTAAAGGTGGTTGAGCCGGGCGCACGCGTCGCGTTTGATGGGGGCGTTCCCATCAATGGAGTCATCATCATGTCACGCTATCCTGTCGCCCTTGCCCTGCTGCTGGGCACCACGCTTCTTCATGCCGGCGAGATGCCGCCCCCGATGGGCGCCCGCCAGGGAGGTCCCATGACACCGCCCCCCTCCGTGCTCTATCACGCCAGCAAGCAGGGTGCGGATCCCCAGGCCCTGGTCCAGGCGCTGTCCAAAAACATTGATGCCGCCAAGCAGGATACCCGCTACGAGGTCACGGTCAGCGTGCGCGAACTGCCGCCCCAGCCACTCAAATCCCAGCCCGCCGGTGCGCCGCTCAAGGGGCAGTGAGATGAGTCTGCACCGCCCTTCACTCTGGCTGCTTGCCATGGCCATCGCCCTGCCCGCCATGGCGGGCCCGGGCAACATGGGCAGACCGGGCGGATGGGAGAGCCCTGCCCCGCAGTACGGCCATGGGGCTGGCCCCGGCTTCGGCCACCGCGTCGACAGGCTGCCGGGAGGGGTGGAAACCCTGCTGCTGGCCGGGCTCACCTACTATGTGCTCGACGGCATCTTCTACCGTCGGCAGGAGAACCACTATGTGGTGGTCTCCCCGCCTCCTCAGGTCCTGGTGGTGGCAGAGACAGGGCTCATCCCTCTTGATCTGGATGGCCGCCGCTATTACGTCAGGGAGGGTCACTACTACCTGCGAGAAATAGACGGGCGCTACACCGAGGTGCCGCCGCCAGCGGCGCTGCGCTGAATCGCACGGAGGAACAGATACGAGCAGGGGGCCTTGGCCCCCTCTTTCATTACAGGGGTTTTACCCCACTCGGGTCTGAGCCGCGTACCTCAGGACGGGTCATGCAGGGGCAGCGTCATGGTCACTCTCAGCCCCCCCTGTGCGCGATTGCGCGCCTGGATGGTGCCCCCCTGCAGAATCACCGCCTTGCGGGCGATGGCGAGCCCGAGCCCGTAGCCCTTGCCCATGCGGGGTGAGCCGATGCGCACGAAGGGGTCGAAGATCCCCGCCAGCTTCCCCTCCTCCACCCCGGGCCCCCGATCGGCGATGGAGAGCTGCACCTCCTGGCCCAGGCGCAGCAAGCGAACACTCACCATCTGGCCCGACTGCGAGAAACGCAGGGCGTTGCGCACCACGTTCTCCACGGCGCGGCGCATCAGCTCGGCATGCCCCAGCAGGAGACAACCCTCCCCCAGCGCCTCCTCGAGCGCTATCTCGACTCCGGATTGCTGGGCTTCGAACCTGGCATCCTGGACGACGGTCTCCACCAGCGCCAGCAGGTCGTAGTGGCTCTGCTCAAGCCCGTGGCCCTGCTCGGCACGGGAGAGGGTCAGCAGTTCCCCTATCATCCTGTCCATCCGCTCCGTCTCGAGCCGGATCCGCGCCAGGGCGTCGCTCGCCTTCTCCGGGCGCTGCTCCGCCAGGCCTATGGCCATCTGGATGCGGGCCAGGGGGGATCGCAGCTCGTGGGAGACGTCGTGAAGCAGTTGCTCGCGCCCCTCGACCAGTTGCTGCAACCGCTCCACCATGAGATCGAACTCCTTCGCCACCTCCGTGAGCTCGTCCCGACGCCAGCGCAGAGCGGGCCAGAGTCTGACCCCCAGATCCCCTCTGGCTACCCGATCGAAGCTGCGCCGCAGGGCGTTCATGGGTCGGGTCAGGTGCCAGGCGAACAGAATGCTGAACAAGAGTCCCCCCAGGCCGCCAATCCAGAGCATGGGCGGGGGAATGTTGAACCAGGAGAGGGGACCGGGAGCAGGCCCGCCGGGGAGGACGCGCGGGTCCGCTCTGGTCTGCAGCAGATAGGTCTGCCCGTCGCTGGCAATCACGGTGCGTGTCAGCACGGTGCCCGGGCCAGGTTCCCCGGAGGCTGTCAACCTGGATGCCCGGGGCGCTGGCCGGGGAGGCGCATCGGAGACATCGAGGAGTGTTATCTGCAGCAACGGCGGCGACATGGCCTGGCTCAATGCCGTCGCAGCCTCGATTCCCCCCTTTGCCAGCACGGCTGCCGCCATCTCCAGATGCTGGCTCGCCAACTGCTGGGCAAGGTGCTCTTCCGGGGGAGCACGCTCGGCACGAAAACCGAGCCAGAGCAGTTGGCTGACCAGCACGATGGCCAGCCAGAACCCCAGCAGAATCTTCCAGAACAAACGTCCCTTGAGGATCACCGTATCTTGTACCCTATGCTGCGCACCGTCTCTATGGTGACGGCCTCCCCCGCCTTCTGCTGCAGTTTCTGCCTCAGGTTGCAGATGTGCACATCGACGCTGCGATCATAGGCCTCCCTCGGGCGCCCTACCCCTTGCAGGGAGAGGGTGTCCTTGGTGACCACCTGCTCCGGTGCTCGCACCAGCAGCACCAGCATGTTGAACTCGGTGGCGGTCAGCTCCAGCGGCTCCCCCTGCCAGAGACAGACCCGGTTGGCCGGGGTGACCGTCAGATCCCCCAGGATGAGGGCATCCGGCGAGGGGGTTGCGCTCCCCCCCTCGTTGACCCGCCGCAGAACGGCCCGCAGCCGGGCCACCAGCTCCCTGGGGTAGCAGGGTTTGGGCACATAGTCATCGGCCCCCATCTCCAGTCCCACCACTCGATCCACGTTGTCCCCCTTGGCGGTCAGCATGATGATCGGCAGGCGGCTGCGCTGGCGCACCTGGCGCAGCACCTCGGTGCCGCTCAAGTCGGGCAGCATCACATCCAGCAGCAGGGCGCTGTAACGGCCGGAGAGGGCATGGTGAACACCTTCCCCTCCGGTCAGCACCTGGGTGGTATCAAACCCCTCTCCCCCCAGGTATTCACTCAACATGGCGCCCAGTTCGGCATCGTCATCCACCAGCAGGATCTTCATATGCGGTCTCCCTTGTCGGCGGCCATTTTCGCCGCTTGCCACGCACTTGGCAGCCATTTTTACGAAACCCTTACGCTTGGCGCAAAGAGCCTTAACCCGGCTCTGGGGTAGAGTGCCGCCGTGATCGTCATTCAGGATACAGGTTGTCATGCCCACGTTCTCCCCTCGTCTCTTCTGGCTGCTGCCCCTGTGCGCCCTCGCCCTGTTGCTGGCCTGGCGCCCCCAGGCCAAGGCACCCGCCAGCGACTACATCACCGCCAGTGCCGAGACCCGGGATCTGGAGCAGCTCATCATGGCGGACGGCACCCTGAAGGCGCGCAAGCAGGTGAGCGTGGGCGCCCAGGTGTCGGGCCAGATCAAGAAACTGCACGTGACTCTGGGGCAGGAGGTCAAACAGGGGGAGCTGCTGGTCGAGATCGACGATCTGCCCCAGCAGAACGCCCTCAAGGATGCCCTGGCCCAGCGCGACAACCTCCAGGCCCAGCTGGATTCCAAAGAGGCCACCCTTCGCAATGCTCGCCTCGCATACCAGCGCCAGCAGCAGATCGTCGCAAGAGGCCTTGGCAGCACGGCCGACCATGACAGCGCCAAGGCGACCCTGGACGAGACCCTGGCCGATATCCGGGCCCTCAACGCCCAGCGGGTGCAGGCCGAGATCGCGGTGGACACCGCCCGGGTCAACCTGGGCTATACCCGGATCCTGGCCCCCCTCTCCGGTACCGTGGTGGCCATGCCGGTGGAGGAGGGGCAGACCCTCAACGCCAGCCAGAGCACCCCCACCCTGCTCAAGATCGCCCAGCTCGATACCATGACGGTGGAGGCCAGGATCTCCGAGGCCGACGTCATCAACGTCCGGGTCTGCATGCCGGTCTATTTCACCATTCTTGGCAACAGCCAGCGCCGCTTCGAGGGATCCCTACGGGCCATCGAGCCCGCCCCCGACACCATCAATGACGACGACACCACCACCAGCAGCAGCGACAGCAGCGCCATCTATTATCACGGCCTGTTCGAGGTGCCCAACCAGGACGGTCAGCTCAGGATCAGCATGACGGCCCAGGTCTATCTGGTGGTCGCCCGGCTCAAAGATGCGCTGGTGATCCCGGCCATCGCCCTGCAGGGGGATCAGGTCAGGGTGATCGACGACGGAGGCAAGATCAGCCTGCGCCGGGTCAAGGTCGGCCTGAACAACAAGGTGGATGCCCAGATCCTGTCGGGCCTGAGCGCCGGTGAGCGGGTCATCGTCAGCGAAGTGAGCGCAGGCCAGAGCAACGCCGCCGGGGGCATGCCTCCCCCCATGGGGATGTGACCATGGGCGCCTTGTTGCAACTGCGGGGCATCCGCCGCCACTTCAAAGAGGGTGAGCGCACAGTCACCGTGCTCGATGGCATCGATCTGGCGATCGCCCGTGGAGAGATGGTGGCCATCGTCGGCGCTTCGGGCTCCGGCAAATCCACCCTGATGAACCTGCTGGGCTGCCTGGATCAGCCGAGCGAGGGGGCCTATCTGGTGGCCGGGCGCGATACTGCCACCCTCAGCCGGGACGAGCTCGCCGCCCTGCGCCGGGAGCACTTCGGCTTCATTTTCCAGCGTTATCACCTGCTGGCGGATCTCGATGCCCGCACCAATGTGGAGGTGCCCGCCCTCTACGCCGGTCTGGATCCGGCCGAGCGACGCCAGCGGGCCGAGGCCCTGCTGACCCGCTTCGGCCTCGCCAGCCGGCTCGAACACAAGCCAAGCCAGCTCTCCGGCGGCCAGCAGCAGCGGGTCAGCATCGCCCGCGCCCTCATCAACGGCGGCGAGGTGATCCTGGCCGACGAGCCGACCGGAGCCCTCGACAGCCAGAGCGGCGCCGAGGTGATGGCGAGCCTTCAAGCTCTGCATCGCCAGGGCCACACCCTGGTGATCGTCACCCACGACATGGACATCGCCCGCCACGCCGAGCGGATCATCGAACTGAAAGATGGCCGGGTGATCGCCGATCGCCGCACGCGCGAGCCACAGGCCCTTCCCCAGGCGCCCCAGGCCGCCACCAAGACGTCCGCCAGGGGGAAGACCCCGCTGATGGCAGGGCTCGGCAATGCCCTGCGCATGGCGCTGCGGGCCATGGTCGCCCAGCGTCTGCGCACCTTTCTCACCATGCTCGGCATCATCATAGGTATCGCCTCGGTGGTGACCGTGGTAGCCCTCGGTCAGGGCTCCCGGGAGCGGGTGCTGGAGAACATCAACGCCATGGGCACCAGCACCCTGGAGGTGTTCCCCGGCCGCGGCTTCGGGGACATGCGCTCCGCTACCATACAGACGTTGCGGATCGGGGACGCCGAGGCCATCGCCCGGCTGGACTACGTGCACAGCGTCACCCCCAGCCTCAGCACCAGCGCCACCCTGCGCCTTGGCAGCACCGCCGTCTCCGGCACCATCAACGGCGTCGGCGCCCAGTTCTTCCAGGTCAGGGGCTATCGCCTGGCCCAGGGCATGGGCTTTGATCGCCAGAGCGAGGAGAGCCTGGCCCAGGAGGTGGTGATCGACGAGCACACCCGGGACAAGCTGTTCGCCCCGACCCAGTCCCCCCTGGGCCAGGTGATCCTGCTGGGGGATCTACCCTGCCGGGTGATCGGGGTCGCCATCAAGAACCAGAGCGGCTTTGGCAGCGACGAGACCCTCAACGTCTGGATCCCTCATACCACCGCCATGAGCCGCCTGCTGGGGCAGAGCCATCTGCGCAGCATCAGCGTGCGGGTACGGGACGAGGTGAGCCTGGACGCCGCCCAGGATGGCATCAGCCGCCTGCTCACCCTGCGCCACGGCAGCCAGGACTTCTTCCTGCTCAACACCGACAGCATCCGCCAGACCATCAGCCAGACCAGCGCCACCCTGACCACGCTGATCGCCCTCATCGCCCTCATTTCCCTGATCGTCGGGGGCATTGGGGTGATGAACATCATGCTGGTCTCGGTCACCGAGCGCACCCGGGAGATAGGGGTGCGGATGGCGGTCGGCGCCCGGACCCGGGACATCCAGCAGCAGTTCCTCATTGAAGCCGTGCTGATCTGCCTGTTGGGAGGCGTGCTCGGCATCTCCCTCTCCCTGGTGCTGGGCCAACTGTTCGACCACTTCAGCAGCGGCGTCCGGATGAGTTACTCCCTTGCCGCCATAGCGGTGGCCTGTCTTTGCGCCAGCCTGATCGGGGTAATATTCGGCTTCGCCCCGGCCCGCCGGGCTGCCAGGCTGGATCCCATCCACGCACTGGAGCGCGAATAGCCCGCATTGACGCCGGGGTGTCGCCACTCACCCCGACACCGGATCGGGGGCCGATGCCCGGCCCCGCCACCAAGCCTGAACGCCCGCACTTCTTCCCTGAATGCGCGGGTTCTTTGACCGGGTCCCGTACCCGGTCTTTTTTTGTCTCCCGCCCGCCACTCCGACAAAAAGCCGCCCGAAGGCGGCTCTTGTCATCACGGGCCAGGCGGTGATCCCGGGCCATCAGGCGCCGATGATGCCGCCATCGTCCCGGGTGATGCGCAGCACGGCGGAGCGGGGAATGGCGGTGCCGCCGTCCGGGAAATGGGAGGGAGCCCCCTCCTCCCCCGGGTGCTGCACCCCGACGAACAGGGTGCGCCAGTCAGGCGTGAAGGTGAGGCCCGTGATCTCGCAGGCCACGGGGCCGGTCAGGAAGCGGCGCACCTCGCCGCTCGCGGGATCGGCGCACAGCATCTGATTGTTGCCCATGCCGGCAAACTGCTTCTCGTTGGAGTAGTCGCCGTCGGTCTGGATCCAGAGCCGCCCCGCCTCGTCGAAGCCGATGCCGTCCGGGCTGTTGAACATGTTGTCCGGGTGGATGTTGGCACTGCCCGCCATCAGCCCCTCCTTGTGCACGCCGGGGTTGCCCGCCAGCAGGAAGAGATCCCACTCGAAGCTGTCGCTGCCGTGATCGCCTCCGGTCGGGCGCCAGCGGATGATCTGACCATAGGGGTTCTCGGCCCTGGGGTTGGCCCCATCGAGAGGTTGATTCTCCTTGAGGCCGCGGTTCTTGTTGTTGGTCAGGGTGCAGTAGACCTCGGCCCTGTGGGGATGCACGGCCACCCATTCGGGCCTGTCCATGGTGGTGGCACCGAGCCGGGTCGCCGCTTCCCGGGCGAAGATGAGCACCTCCCCCTGATCGGCGAAGCCGTTCTCCCGGGTCAGGCCATGCTCGCCGTGCACCAGGGGCAGCCACTGGCCGGAGCCCTTGAGCTCCCCCTCCCTGGCCTCGAACCGGGCCACATAGAGGGTGCCCTCGTCCAGCAGATCCCGGTTCGCAGGATCGTTGCCCGGCGCCACCTTGTTCTTCGAGACGAAGCGATAGATGTGCTCCCCCCGCTCGTCGTCGCCGAGGTAGACCACGGCGCGGCCATCCTGGTTGACGGTGAAGGCCGCATTCTCATGCTTGAAGCGGCCAAGGGCGGTACGCTTCTTCGGGGTGGAGGCGGGATCGCGGGGATCGATTTCCACCACCCAGCCGAAGCGGTGCGGCTCCTGGGGATGCTTCGCGAGATCGAACCGCTCGTCAAATTTGTGCCAGCCAAAGCCCGCATCCTCGGCGGCCAGACCGTAGCGGGCGGCGCGCTGGTCCAGCGCCGGCTTGCCCTCGCTGCCGAAGTAGCCGTTGAAGTTCTCCTCGCAGGTGAGGTAGGTGCCCCAGGGGGTCTGGCCATTGGCGCAGTTGTTAAAGGTGCCAAGGGCGGTGCGCCCCTCGGGATCGGCCTGGGTCTTGAGCAGGGCATGGCCCGCCGCCGGGCCGCTCAATGTCATGGGGGTCGTGGCGGTGATGCGGCGGTTGAGGGCCCCCTTGGGGTTGGCCTGCCACTTGCCATCGATGCGCACCAGCTCCACCAGGGAGACCCCGTGGGCCGCCTGGGCCTTGGCGACAGCCTCTGCACTGAGGGTCTTGCCGCCATCCGCAAACAGGTATTCGTAGTTGGTGTATTCGTTGTTGACGGCGAGCAGGGCGCTGTCCGGGCCCAGGGGGAAGAAGCTCATACCGTCGTTGTTGTCGCCAAACTGGCGGGCCTGGGCCTTGGCGTCGTTGCTTTGGGCAAAGGCGGGGGCATCGGGGAAGAGGGCATCTCCCCAGGCGATCAGCACCTCGGCCTTGTAGCCGGGCGGCACCACTATGGTGTCGGCCACCGAGGCGGGCACGGCCTGGAAGCCAAGCAGCGGCCGGGTTGCGGCGGCCACGGCCTGGGCCACGGGGCTCGCGGCAAAGAAGGCCACCATACTGGCGGCGCCCACCCCTTTGAGGAAGCCACGGCGGCTGAGACCCGCCTCGATGAGGCGGTTGAACGCCGGCTCCTGCTCGCGGGGGTGGTTGGCACTGTCTTTCTCGTCAAAACGGCTCATCGGCTTTTCCTTGTTATCTCGGCGCAATCATTGCGTCATCACGGCGTCCGGCCACAGCATGGCAGCGCTTTATTAAGCGAGGATGACAAATGATGAGATAACCGGCTGGCCTGGCAAGACGCCACCGCCAACGACAAGGGGCGGTGGACAGGAGTCCCACCGCCCCAAGAGACACATCGCCGACAGAAGGGTTGAACCCTATCCGCACTTCTTCAGACTGATATGCCCGTTTGTACCGGATAGCACCCGCGGGCAGCGTCTAGTTGCACTTCTTCAGGCTGATATGCCGTTTATACCGGATTGCACCCGCTGGCAGCGTCTAGTTGCACTTCTTCAGGCTGCTATGCCCGTTTGTACCGGATAGCACCCGCTGGCAACGTCTAGTTGCACTTCTTCAGGCTGATATGCCAGTTGGCGCCGGATTGCACCTGATGTTTGGCGGCGAAGCTGTCCATGTTCAGGGCCACCGACACCTGCAACAGGCTGTTGAGGTAGACCAGGGGCTGGCCCTCCGGCACATCGCCAAAGCTGCTGACGTAGGGGGCCTTGCCCTCGTATTTCAGCGCATCCCCTTCGCTGATCCTGATGCAGGCGTTGTCCCCCTTGTGGATACCCGCCTTGGTCAGCAGGCTGTCGTCGATATTGGTCCAGACGTTGCCGTACTGCACGTCCAGGATCGGAATGGTGCCCTTGAGGGTACCGTCTTGCTCGGCCACCGCGGGCTGATAGGGGATGGTCACCACCTCGGCGGGTAGCAGAGGCCCCACCTGCTCGAAGCTGATGGCACCGGAGGCAAGGCGCGCGCCGGTGTAGGCGTAGACGTCGCGGCCGTGGAAGGTATAGGACTTCTCGGAGCCCTTGAGGCGGTTGGTCTTCTCGTCGATCTGGCGCACCGCCTCAATGCCGAAGTGCTCCGCCACCAGGGTCAGGGTGCCGTTGTCCGGGCTGACGATGTAGTGGCCGCTCCTGGTCTTGAGTACCACCGACTTGCGTTCGGTGCCGACACCGGGGTCCACCACGCTGACGAAGACGGTGCCCGCGGGCCAGTATTGCAGGGTCTGATAGAGGCGGTAGGAGGCTTCCCAGATGTTGTAGGCCGGGATCTCGTGGGTCAGGTCATGGAGCGGCAGGGTGCGGTCCACCCCGAAGGCGACCCCCTTCATGGCCGAGACGGCGCCATCCTTGAGACCGAAGTCGGTCTGGAACACCAGAGCCTCGTTGGCAAGGGCACTCGCCCCCACCAGAGAAAGGGCGAGCACGAGGGCGCGGGGGACGATACGAATATCCATGTCAGGGCTCCTTTAAAGACGTTTGGACGTCCAGATTGCCATTCATGGAGATCTTTGCAACCCCTGATGCCCGAATGGGGGGCGAAATGACTCGCCAATCCGCCCCGTGCGGGTGTATCCATGGGGCATCCAACGCCGGGAGCACACCAGATGACCAGAGAGCATCACGACACCATTTTGCTGAGCCTGGGCAATACCCGAAGCCAGGTCGCGCTCACCGCGGCCGATGGCACCAGCCAGACATTTGCATTGACACTGGGGCTCGATGCCCTGACCCCGGGACCCTTTCGCCGGGATCCGCCGACGCCCCTGGAGCTTGAGCAAGCCATCATGGTGGTGGAGGATGTGCTGATGCCCCTCGCGGCACGGATCCCGCCCCACCCCGTGCTGCACCTGCAAAGCCCGGAGCCCCTGGCCGAGGTGCTCGGCAACCGGGTGCAGAGCCGGGAGAACATAGAGCGGTTGTTCGGCCAGCTTGCCGCCATGGTGGAGGGGGATCCCCTGGCATCGGCCCAGTTGCCGAGGGAGAGGCGCATCGCCGCCGCCCTGCTGATCCTGCGGGAGTGGATGCACCACCTGGATGCCGGGAGCGTCGTCCTGGTCGATGGGTGATGCCTTGTCACACAGCGGGTTCGAAGCGCCGCCGAGACACCGCCCAGGCCAACCAGAGGCTTGTCAGCGTGCTGCCGACGAAGAGCAGATCCAGCGCGACGCCAAGACCGGCCCCGTCGCTCACCCAGCCCAGCAACACGGGTACCCAGTTCGCCACATAGGCGATCACATAGAAGAGGGAGAGCAGCCGCGCGTGGCTGGCCGGGGGCGCGATGCGATTGATCAGGGTCGCACTGCCCACGAACACGGCCCCCTGGGCATAGCCCGCCACCAGCAGCCCGAGTCCCGCCAGCCAGCTGGGCAGGCCGTGAACGGCCCCGGCAAAGAGCAGCACGCACAGCGCCAGGGCCAGCACGCCGCTTTGCAGGGTATGGCGGGCATCGAGGCGACGGGCCCAGAGCTGGCAAAGCCCAGAGAAGACCAGATAGGCCGCGACAAGATAGCCGAACAGCCCCAGATCCGTCATGCCCAGCATCTCGCTCACCACCTTGGGACCCATGGCCAGCAAGCTGGCCGCCACCGCCCAGGCGGTGAAGAGCGCCAGGGCGCACAGGAAGAACCCGGCCCCCGTGGCCCTGAGCCCCTCCCCCAGGGATCCGCCACTCTGCCCGCTCGGGGCGGCCTCCGTCGCCCTCACCCCTTTGGGCCAGCTCAACACCAGCCCCCCGATGGCGCAGGCCGCCATCCCCAGGATCAGCAAAAACGGCAGCGTGGTCGGGTAGAGATCCTGCTGCAGCGCCAGCCCGCTGAACACGGGGCCAAGGGCCAGCCCGGCGGTGAACGATAATGTGGCGCTCAGCGCCGCCCGCTTGCCCCCATCCCTGGGGCCAAAACGCAGCAGCGCCACATTGGCGGCGCCGGTCAGGCTGCCCGTGCCAATCCCGGCCAGCAGCCGCGCCAGCAAAAGGGCCCAGAAGCTGTCGGCCAGGGAGAAGAGCAGGGCCCCGCCCCCGACCGCCACCAGGGCAGGCAGGATCAGGGTGCGCAGATCCGCCACGCGTCCCGCCAGGTTGCCCACCCCGAACAAGGCGATGAGCACGCCCCCCGCATAGCCGCCATAGATGAGGCTGAGGCCGAGATCGCTTAGAGCCAGCGCCGCCTGGTAATGGGGATAGAGCGGGGTAGGCACGCTGCTGTTGAGCAGGGCCGACATCAGGGCGAGGGAGAGAAACCAGCGCAGACGAGGATGGACAACCTGACCTGGCTCGCAAGCCGGGACGCTTGAGACAGACATGGACACTCCAGTGGCAGACGAATGAAACCGCAATCGGGAGCGACATCATAGCGATCCCGCCCACCCCGGACTGCGGCAGTTCTGCATCACGCCGACTCAATCCTGCATCACGTCGGGGTGGCACGCGCCCTTGGCCGGGGAGCCGCAGGCACGCACCGGACCCGGTCTATCCCCTTGTGCTGCCATCCCCGCTGGCATCTAATATTGCGGCGCCAATCGGGCGTTCTGCTTGAGTGAGGAGCAAGCATGATCAACTGGGACGATGCCCGCTTCTTCCTGGCCCTGGCACGGCGGGGCAGCCTGCGGCAGGCCGGACTCGAGCTCGGGGTGGATCAGGCCACCGTCGGGCGACGGATCACCCTGCTCGAGCAGCAGCTGGGGGCCAAGCTGTTTATCCGCACCCCCAGACACTATCGCCCCAGCCCCCTGGGGGAAGCGCTGCTGCCCCAGGCCGAGGCCATGGCGCAGGCGGCCCTGGCCATGATGCGCACCGCGAGCCTGGGGGAGCTGGAAGGGGAGCTTTGCATCGCCACCACGGATACCCTGGCCCAGGGCTTCGTGCTGCCGGCCTTCAGCCTGCTGCGCCAGCGCCACCCCGGCATCCGCCTCAAGTTGCTGACCGCCGTCAGCGTGAGCGACATCCCCAATCAGGAGGCGGATCTCGCCATTCGCAGCGTGCGCCCCGAGCAGGGAGATCTCGTGGTCAAACGGCTCGCCACCATCAAGATGGGGCTCTACGCCTCTCCCGACTACCTGGCCAGGCGGGGCACGCCCCGCTCGGGTCAGGCACTGCAAGAGCACGACCTGCTGCTCTTTCCCAAAGAGCTGGTAGCCCGTCACTGGCTGAGTCTATGCGGCGAACCGCTCCACGAGCCCAACGTGGTCCTGCAGAGCAATGCCCAGCTAGTCCTGATGGCCGCCGCCCGGCAGGGGCTCGGCATTGCCCTGCTCTCCACCTTCCTCGCCGAAGAAGACCCCGCCCTGGTGCGCCTGCTGCCTGACCAGCACGATCCCATCGACATCTGGATGGTGCTGCACCCGGATGTGCAGAAGACGGGCCGAATGCGCGCCCTGGTGGCAGCCCTGGAGGAGGTGTTCCAGCCCCTGCAACAGACCCGGTCACCCGCCACCCCCTGTCAAACGCACAGGGATTGAGCGGGTATGCCCCCCATACGGGGCACTTTCTTCGCAACGAACCATGTTAGAGTCCGCCGCTGTTTTTTCCTTTGATAACGGGGCCTTACATGAAGAAGTTTGTTGTTTCATCCAGTGTCATCCTGATGGCGGGCTTGCTGACAGCCTGTGCGAGCGAGTCGTCGCGCACCCTGGAGGTACCCAAGGTTGCCTCCTATCAGAGCCACTATCAGGGCGCACGCAGCCCCATCGCCGTCGGCAAGTTCGACAACCGTTCCAGCTACATGCGTGGCATCTTCTCCGACGGCGTGGACCGGCTGGGCAGCCAGGCGAAAACCGTGCTGATCACCCACCTGCAACAGACCGGCCGCTTCAGCGTACTGGATCGCGACAACATGGCGGAGATCCAGGCCGAAGCCGGGATCAAGCAACAGGCCCAGCAACTCAAGGGCGCCGACTACGTGGTCACCGGCGACGTCACCGAGTTTGGTCGCAAGGAAGTCGGTGATCATCAGCTGTTTGGCATCCTGGGTCGCGGCAAGTCACAGATCGCCTATGCCAAGGTCAACCTGAACATCGTCAACGTCACCACCTCGGAAGTGGTCTTCTCTTCCCAGGGTGCCGGGGAGTACGAACTCTCCAACCGCGAGATCGTCGGCTTCGGCGGCACCGCCAGCTACGACTCCACCCTGAACGGCAAGGTGCTGGATCTCGCCATCCGCGAGGCCGTCAACAATCTGGTGAACGGCATCGAGACCGGTGCCTGGCGCCCGGCCCAATGAGGAGAGACGAGATGACGCTGTTCCGTCCTTCCCTGCTGCTGGTCAGCGGCCTGCTGCTGAGCGCCTGCGCCCAGGGGCCGCAGACGCTCTACAACTGGGATCAATATCAGGGGGTGGTTTACCAGCACATGCAGGGTGACGACACCGGGGTCGAAGCGCAGATCGATGCGCTGGAGAAAAACCAGCAAGAAGCGGGCGCCAAGGGGCAGGCTGTGCCACCGGGCTTTCACGCTCACCTCGGCATGCTGTACGCCCAGCTCGGCAAGGATGCCCAGACTCGCGAGCAGTTCGAAACCGAGAAGCGCCTCTTCCCCGAATCGGCCCCCTTCATGAACTTCCTGATGTCCAACAAGAAGGGAGAGACCCAATGACCCTGCGCACCCTCCTTGCCCTCACGCTGGGCGCCCTCCTCCTGGGCGGCTGCGCACAGGGCCCCGGTTACGACTACAGCAACTTCAAGGAGAGCAGACCGACCTCCATTCTGGTGCTGCCGCCGGTGAATCACTCGCCGGACATCAAGGCGGGCCCCAGCCTGCAATCCCAGATCACCTATCCGCTCGCCGAGTCCGGCTATTACGTGCTGCCGGTAGCGGTCACCAACGAGACGTTCCGGCAGAACGGCGTGACCGAGCCCGCCGACATCCAGGCGCTGCCCATCAAGAAGCTCCACGAGATCTACGGAGCCGATACCGCCCTCTACCTCGACATCAAGGAGTACGGCACCAGCTATCTGGTCATCTCCAGCGAGACAGTGGTCACCGCCAGTGCCCGCCTGGTGGATCTGCGCACCGGCAAGCTGTTGTGGGAAGGCAGTGCCAGCGCCAGCAGTGCCGAGCAGCAGGGCAATTCGGGGGGCGGCCTCATCGGCATGCTGGTGGTGGCGGTGGTCAATCAGATTGCCAACACCCTGACCGACAAGGGCCATGAAATCGCCGGTATCACCAGCGTCAGGCTGCTCAATGCCGACATGCCCAACGGCATCCTCCATGGCCCCCGCTCGCCGAAATACCAGGCTCGCTAAGGCGCCCGTCACAGTCCACACAAGAGGGCGCCATGCCCTCTTGTTTCAGTCGCCACCCCTTTCCCCTGCCTGACATCGCATGACGCCTCATCGTCTATCTTTTTGATATTGTTGGTTCATTCTTGCGCATGCCGGGTGACGACCCACCAACTTCATCTGGTGATGCCCGGCAAAATCAGTTACAAGAATGGCCTCTGTCACCATGGACGAGTTCACTGCATGGCTGGATCACTGTTGCGTATCATCCCCCGTCAATGGCTCTACCGGTTTGGCTGGCTATGTCTGGCTCTGACAGGGCTCGGGCTGGTAGCCAACTACACCTACTTCGTCATCAGGCACGACATGGCGCTCATTACCGCCAAGCAAGCCAACCTGTTCGAGGTGTTCTATCAGCGGGCCCGCATCCTGGCGCCAGAGAAACTGGCTGACTTCATCGACAACAGCAGCATCAAGATGCCCATCTTCAGCGAGAACGGGGATGCGGCGGCCTATGCCTATGGCTATGATCTCCCCACCCTGAAGCGCCTGGCGGTCATTCCCGTGCTGCCCCCGGCCAACCAGATGCTCCTCGCCTACCTGTACGTCATCTCCAACCCCGAGGTCCTCAACCTCTACGCCTTCTATGACGATCGCCGCCTGCTTGGCATGGTCGCCAACAAGGGGATGCTGCCGAGCCAGCTGCTCCCGGTCAACACCGACCTCAATGACATCGAGCCCTGGACCCACTTTTTCGGTTGCGCCTCCTTCGCGGCCACCCATGTCCCCTGCAGCACGGATGAAGCCTGGGTATCCGAGATCTACACCGACACCTTCACCGGACTGAATACCATCACCCTCTACTTCCCCTTCGTCTATTACGAGCCCGCCATCAAGGACTACCGCTATGGACTCAAGGGCATCGACATCGCCGTCGACCGGGCGTTCAAGGATGTGCTGCACCCCTTCGAGAGCCTCAATCCGACCCGGACCGTCCTCTCCTTCGAAGAGGTCGAGCCCTGCCGCCCGTTCCACCTCTGCCTGAGCACGCCGCTGATGCGCACTCAGGCAGGCAATGATCTCTACCTCAAGTGGTCATACAGTTACGGCGATTTCATCCGGTCCGTGCTCTACGGGGCGGCCTTCAAGCTCTATCTCATCATCCTGCTGCTGATCATGCTGACGGGGCGCAGCCTGGTTACCCGTCTGCGTATCCTGGCCCAGACCGACCACCTGACCCGGCTGCCACGCCGTGACATCCTCAATCAGGCGCTGCTGCGGGAGCACGACTACCTGATGATCCTCGACATCGACAACTTCAAGTCCGTCAACGACACCCATGGTCACGGGGTGGGTGACCTGGCGCTCGTCGCCTTCGCCAATCACCTCAAGACCAATATCCGCAAGGGCGATGTCGCCATTCGCTGGGGCGGGGAAGAGTTCATCGTGCTGTTCAAGGGGATGGACGATGACAAAATGATGCATCACTCCGCCGCCCGCCTGCTGGAGCGGCCATTGCGCATCCCCGAGCTGCCCGCCCCCATCACCTTCTCCGCCGGAGTGACCCGCATTCGCGATTACCTGACGGTGGCCGAGGCGGTGCAACTGGCCGACGACCTGCTCTATCACGTCAAGCAGCACGGCAAGCGCAATATCGCCTATTACCAGGGGCAGACCATCCGCCTTGTCCGCGATCCGGGTGACAATTCAGCCCCCTGAGCGGCCCGGCTTCTGCCGCTCCCCTGCTATCTGTTACCATCCCGGCCACGCTGATTGTTTCCGCCCCGGCCACGGGGCGGGATAACCCCATACTGGTGCCCTATGTCCATTGCCTCTTTCGCCGAACTGGCCCTCTCCCCCCGCTTGCAGCAAACCCTGACCGAGCTTGGCTACGCCGCCCCCACCCCGGTGCAGGCCAGCGCCATCCCCCTGATCCTCACGGGGCGGGATCTGATGGCGGGCGCCCAGACCGGCACCGGCAAGACCGCCGCCTTCGTGCTGCCCCTGCTGGAGCAGTTGTTGCAACACCCGACGAGCGATGGCCCCCGCCCCATCCGCGCCCTGGTGCTGGTGCCGACCCGCGAGCTGGCGGTGCAGGTTGCCGAGAGCGTCACTCGCTACGCCAGGGGCACCACTCTCACCAGCACGCTGGTCTACGGCGGGGTGAGCATCGCCGCACAGGTGGAGGCGCTGAACGCCGGGGTGGATATCCTCATCGCCACCCCGGGCCGCCTGCTCGATCACCTGCGCCAGGGGGCGCTCACGCTGGCAGAACTGCGCCATCTGGTGTTTGACGAGGCGGACAGGATGCTCGACATGGGCTTTATGGACGAGATCAAGGCGCTGTTGAAGCAAATCCCGGCGGATCGCCAGACCCTGCTGTTCTCGGCCACCTGCGATGACAACCTGTTTGCCCTCTGCAAGGTACTGCTGCGCGACCCGGCGCTGGTGGAAGTGGCACCGCGCAACACCACGGCGGCCGAGGTGGAGCAGCGGGTCTATGCGGTGGACAGCGATCGCAAGGTGGCACTGGTCCAACATATACTGACCGTGAAGGGCTGGGCACCGGCGCTGATCTTCAGCCGCACCCGACAAGGGGCCGACAAGCTGGCCCAGCAGCTTGACAAGGGGGGCATCAATGCGCTGGCCTTCCACGGGGATCTGTCACAGAGCGCGCGGGAAAACGTGCTGCTGGCGTTTCGCGCCGGCACCTTGCAGGCCCTGGTGGCCACCGACGTGGCGGCTCGCGGCCTCGATATCAGCGATCTCAACCATGTGATCAATCTGGAGTTCCCCCATCAGCCCGAGGATTACGTTCACCGCATCGGGCGCACCGGCCGCGCCGGCAACAAGGGGCTCGCCATCACCTTGTTCAGCCCGGAAGACGCCCCCCTGCTGGAAAAAGTCGAAGCCGTGCTCGATACCCGGCTGCCCCAGCAGTGGTTCCCGGGCTTTGAGCCGGATCTCACCCGCTTCGACCCCGAGCCGCGCCGCGCCAGCAAGGGCGCCCAGAAGCAGAAGGCCAGAAAGCAGGCCCTCGCGGGCAACAAGGGCGGCAAGGGACGATAATCCTGACACGACTGTTTGCTGGGACAGCCATGCGCCTGCCCCAGCATCACCCCTCTCCAGACCCAGGCCTGTGGGGTGACGCCAACCGCTTTCCTGCCCCCCTGTTCTGCCCCGCGCCCCCCTCCTCAGCCCGCTTGCCCTGACCCGGCGACCCTTTGCCACACTCTGCTACAAAAGAGGTAGTCAGGGGGCACACTTTCGCCACAAAGCAGGCGTGCAATGGAGGCATGGACAAGGAGGACATCATGAAACCCGCATCCCTCGTCTGGGCCCTGCCCCTGACCCTCACCCTGCTCTGGCTTGCTGGCCTCACCCAGTGGCCCGCCAGCGTCTGGCCCTGGCGCCACGAACTGCTGATCCTGACCGGTCTGATTGGCCTTGGCGCCATGACCCTCTCTTTGCTGCTCGCCCTGCGCCTGCCGAGGCTCGAGGCTTGGTGCGGCGGGCTGGATCGCATGTTGCACCTGCACCGCAGCAGCGCCCTCTGGGCCACCGGCACCCTGGTGGCCCACTGGCTGCTGGTGGAAGCCCCCAAGTGGGCTGTCGCCGCCGACTGGCTGACCCGGCCGGCGCGCCGCGGTGCTGGTGCTGGTGCTGGTGCTGGTGCTGGTGCTGGTGCTGGTAACGATGCCCTCTGGCACAGCCTCGGCAATACCCTGGGGGAATGGAGTTTCTATCTGCTGCTGGCCCTGGTGGTGGTAAGCCTGCTGGCGGTGGTGCGCTACGAGCGCTTCAAGGTGGTTCACCGGCTGGCCCCGGTCATCTATCTGATGGGCTGGCTGCACGGGCTCTGCCTGCTGCCACGCATCGGCGCCCTGACCCCGGTCGGCCTGACCCTGCTTATCGGCGGCGGGCTGGGCGCCCTGGGGGCGCTCTACTCCCTGCTTGGCCGGGTGGGCCGGGACGCGCGCCGCCAGGGAGCGGTCAGCGCCCTCACTCCTCTGGACGAGCGCACCCTGGAGATCAGGGTCACCCTGGCCTCTCCCCTGCCCGGCTATCGCCCGGGGCAGTTCGCCTTCTTCGACTTCGCCGAGCGCGGCGAGCCTCATCCCTACACCCTGGTCGATGTCTCGGCGGATGGCCGCACCCTCACCCTGGCGGTGCGCGCCCTCGGGGATCACACCCGCTGGCTGCACCGCCACCTCAAGGTGGGGGATACGGTGATCGTGACCGGCCCCTATGGCGCCTTCGCCCTGCCGGATCCGGCCCCCGCGCTCTGGGTGGGCGCCGGTATCGGCATCACCCCCTTCGTCGCCTGGCTGGAGGCCCTGGTACGCCGTGGTGAACAACGCCCCGGCACCACCTTGCTGCAATGCGCTCCCAGCGCCGAGGCCGCCCCCTATCACAGTCGGCTGGCCGATCTGTGCCGCCGGGTCGGGATCGACTACCGGCTGCATCTGGAGTCCGAGCACGGCCGGCTGGATCTGGCCGCCCTGGGCGAGCGCCAGCACACCCCGGTGTGGTTCTGCGGCCCCGAGCCCATGGCCCACACCCTGGATGCCCATCTGGCCGCCCCGCTGCACCGGGAGCTGTTTCGCTTTCGCTGACGGGCCAGCCGGCGCAGCCAGCCATCGGCAGCGCCGTTTTTCTCGGAGCGGGGCGCAGGCGGGTCGGCAAACAGCAAGATTGTCCAAGCGAGAGGCACACCCTGGGGCTAGATTAGGACGGCAGTCTGGTACAGGAGGGAAAGATGGCGCAGGACAACCAGTTCATATTCGCACACAGTCAGCACCTGGCGAGCCTGACAGCGCTGCGGGTCAACATGACGGAATTTCGCTACGACCGTCACGCCCACGAGGAGTACTCCTTCGGGGTCACTCTGGCCGGGCGGCAGAACTTCTTCTGCCACGGTGGAGCCCACTCCAGCCCGGCAGGCAGCGTCATCCAGTTCAATCCCGGGGATGTTCACGACGGCCATGCCGGGGACAACGCCAGCCTCGACTACACCATGCTCTACATTCCGCCCCACGAACTCACTCCGCTGTTTGCCGATGCCGCGGGCGAGCGGGCAATGGGGACCTACCGGTTGTTGCAGCCCCTGGTGCGCGATGAGGCGCTGAGCGCCTGCATCCTCGAGCTGGCCCAGGCGGTGCGCGGCCAGGCCGACAGCATAGAGCAGGAGTTTGCCCTCTATCGCCTCGCCACCCGGGTGATGCAGCAGGCGGGACGTTTTGAGCCCAATGGCCGGGTGAGTCGCATCGATCGCCTCCTGTTGCAGGCCAGGGACTTTATCCACGCCCACTTCCAGCAGGATATCTCCCTGGCCGACATCAGCGCGGCGGCCAACATCTCCAAGTACCACTTCCTGCGGCTGTTTCGCCAACAGCTTGGCATCACCCCCCATCAATACGTGATCAACTGCCGCATCAATGCCGCCCGGCGCGCCTTGGCCGCCGGAGAGTCGGCGCAGGATCTGGTGTACCGCTTCGGTTTCACCGATCTCAGTCACCTCAACCGTCGCTTCAAGCGCATCTATGGCATGACCCCCACCCAATACAGCGCCAGCCTGATCCGCTGAGCCCAAGGAACACCCCATGATTGAGCTTCTCGCCTATGCCATCGGCATCATGTATACCCCTGGCCCCGTCAACCTCATCGGCCTCAATGCAGGCCTGGGTGGCCGCACCCGCGCCTCCCTTGGCTTCTTCCTCGGGGTCGGCATCGCGATGTTCGTGCTCCTGCTGCTCTTTGGCTGGGCGGGCACCCGCCTCGTGCGGGAAGATACCCTGATCTATGTCAGCCTGGTGGGGTGCCTCTATATCACCTACCTCGCCATCAAGATCGCCAGCGACAGCGGCGAGCTCGGTGCCAACGAGGCGCCTGCCCGCCCTCTGGGGGTGCGCAGCGGCTTCATCATCCAGCTGCTCAACCCCAAGGCCATGATCGCCACCCTGCCCATCACCAGCATCCAGTTCCCGGCAGCCCAGATCCACGGCTGGAGCCTGCTGCCCTGGTCCCTGCTGCTCGGCCTGCTGGCCGCCGGCGCCCCCGGCAGCTACTCGATGGCTGGCAGCCTCATCGGACGTCATCTTCAACATCCTCGCTGGTTCAGGTACTTCAACCTGCTGATGGCCGCCCTGCTGCTCTACAGCGCCATCGCCCTGGCCTACCAGCATGTCTATCTACCGCTGGCCGGCTGATCCGGCGAAGCGCCCCATCAAGAACCCCGGTGAAACGCCCACCTATGCCGGGGTTTCGCCTTCACAGAGCAGACACAGGCCGGGCACTGCTGCACCGGCCTTTTCGGGTCATTTTCGCCATGGGCTGACTATCCTCAACAGGGTCTCTTGCCCAATGTGGAGCTACCCATGGATCGCTACTACAAACACCTGACCATCAGCGGCCTCATCTCCTTCGGAGGCCTTGCCCTGATACTGCTGCTGCAAACCATCCCGCTCATTTCCAACATCATGACCGCCATCTTCTTTGCCGGATCGGTGGGGGCCGTCATCAACAACTATTACCGCCTCGCCAGGCTGCACGACAGCGGTGCCATCGCCCACATCAGCCAACCCCGGGTGATCGTGACGCAGTTTTATGTTTCCCTGCTCTTTTCCGGCATTCTCGGTTTTATCGCCTACGGGCTCTTTGCCAGCAGCCTGCTCCAGGGGGACCTGTTTCCCAAGTTCAAACACATGGAGCACCCCTATGTCTCCTTGCAGACTCTGCTGACCCTGGCCTCTCCTGCAACCAATCTGGATGCCGCCAAAGCCGTCATCTGGGCCTTTATCGCCGGTTTTTCCGAGCGATTCGTCCCCAATGCCATCGACGCCCTGACCAAGGCCGTCCCCCCTTCCGGGCAAGACACCCCGGGATAAAGGCCAGGGCAAGCAGGAGCATTGCCACCCCGGGTGCAGACCGGACTACCCGGCATCCGGATGCAACACGCTGGCGCCGCCTGTTGTTCTCGTATCGCCATCACGGGCCAGCACCTTACCCCCCGGCGTCAGTGCAGCAATACGATTCCATGACCAAAACCCTCATTCGGGTATTGATGCATACGGAATGAATAAGCATCATCTTGCGGCCCCTGGTCATGGATAAGAATGTTGTATGTCCTTTGATAAAAAGCACGGTGAGTTCATCTTCAATGTGCAGGAACACCTGGTCACCTGTGAGCTTATCGGCCCTTTCAATGAAGAGGGTATGCTGACGTGGATTACGGAGATTAAGCGCGTGGTGAACAGCCTGGACGGTAAGCGTTTCTGCGCCCTGGTGGATCATCGTCAGCATCAGGGGGTGGTGCTCTCCGCCCTGCCCCATCTGCAGGATATTTATGGGTGGCTCGCCCAGAAGAATCTGGTGGCCATCGCCTCCCTCTATTCGGCCAAGGTGCTCCATCACATCGCCCTCTCCTGCCTCTCCCTCACTCACCCTGGCCATATCCAGGCATTCAACGACCCCCAAGAGGCCATCGCCTGGCTGGATGCGCAATATCGGGCTCAGTGACCAACCCGGCCTGGTGTGATGCTCAACACCAAACGCAGTAGCCAGCCCGACCTGTGTTGATGCGCACTGTGCCGTGACGTCACCGGCCCGCTCTGGTTAAAAAGGCCGGTATCAACTCCCTCAGGTGCCACGCCCGGCAACAACCGATGGCAAAGCCCTCAGCGGCAGCAAATTAGTGTCCGTCTGGAGCGCCGCAGCCTGGCCGACTAGCTGCCCCGGCAGGGCAGCATCCCGGTCAAGGGGCATCTCCGCCGCCCGCACGCTGCCGCCCCAGAAGCTTGCCACCAGTATCAAGGCCCCGGCCAGCCCGTATTTGATCCACGATGTCACCCTCTTGCTCCCCTCTCTACCTGCCCCTCGCCACCTTGCGGCAAGCAGGCCCATTTATCAGTGGGCAGAAAATACGGGGGATTTATGAGGGGAAAATGAGGTTGTGTGAAGTCTCGGTGAAGTCAGGAGAAATCAGCAGCGAGTCACGACAAAGATGGCGGTGGGCAATGCGGGGAATGGAGAGAGTCAAAGACTCACCTCATGTGACCACCACCTTGATGTAGGGACGATTAGCGCAGCGTAATCGTCCGAATACGCTTCGCTATTCGAACATAAGGTTCTAAAAAAAATAATAAGCCCGGTTCTCAAAATTGCCACATTGGTATAATGTAGCAACACTACCTTCTGCAATCCTCCTTGATTATTAAGATCCTTATGAAAATAAACATAAAGAAAAACATTGGCGCCATCATAGTGACCTTGTGCATTGTATTTTTCGCACTCACCAGTTATATATTTTATTCAAATTTCAAGGGGCGAAGCACACCGAGCGGGATTGAAAAATGGGGGCAGTTAGGTGACTATTTTGGAGGGACATTAAATCCTATATTTGGCTTTGCCTCTGTACTTCTTGTTGCTATAACTCTAAGAATGCAAATTATCTCCTCTCAAAAACAAGAATTTGAAAACCAATTTTTCAGCATATTAAGCTTTTACCAAAACATTGTTCAATCTATAGACTTGATAGATAGAGGAGGTAAGGTAACTAAAGGCCGCGATTGTTTGAGAGTATTTTTCATTCAGATAGAAAAAAGAAAGCGAAGTAAAAAAATAAACAATCCTATAATGGATGAGTACAATCGCTTTCTTGATGAACGTTCATGGGAGCTTGAACATTACTTTAGAACTATCTACCAACTTTTCAGACATATTAAAAATGGTGTAGACGAAGAATTAATAAGTCCGAAGGAATCCAAGAAATATTATGATTTAATTAAAAGTCAGCTATCATCGTATGAGCTTGGTTTGCTCATGCTGAATTGCCATGGTAGAAATAAAGGAAGATGGGATGACATAGTGAAAGATCCAATTGCATGCCCATTCGAACACATATCAGATAAAATAATGGCTATCTGTGAAAACAAATGAATTAAAACAATGTATTTATATCACGGGGCAAGTCAGATGTATCGTTTGTTGTGAGATAAGTAACCTACGTCATGGCTATTGATGGATCTACGCCGATTATGCTGAAGGCATCTCCCCTTATGTTACAAAGAGCGAGATAGCCGGATCCGTAAAATGGACTCAAAAAGAGGGAGGCATGATGCCTCTCTCTATTTAATCCCTGATTCTTCGTAGACAAGGCTTTACAGCAATCACCCCAACGGTGGCGTGCGTGGCGGCACCCTGCGCTTGCTGCCGGTGGACTCGAAGGCCGAGGCGACGCGCAGCAGGTTGTTGTCGTCATAGGCGCGACCGGCGAAGGTCAGGCCCACCGGCATGCCGATATCGGCCATGACGCCCATGGGGACGGTGACGGTCGGTACGCCGAGGTGGCGAATGGCGAGGTTGCCGTTGGCAACCCAGATGCCGTTGCTCCAGGCGATATCGGCGGAGGCCGGATTCACGTCCGCGTCGGCCGGGGCGACATCGGCAACTGTGGGGAACAGCACGGCGTCGAGCTTGAGCCCGTCCATCCAGTCTTCCAGGTCCAGCTTGCGGGTCTGCTCCAGACCGCGCAGGCCATCCGGCACTGTGGCGATCTCGTCCCAGGATTTCAGGCCGCGCTTGGCCATATTGACGTACTCGTCCATGCCCGCCGCCAGATCGCCCTCGCGGTTCGGCAGGGTGCCCGGATCGTGGGGGAAGATCTTCGGCCCATCGACATCTTCAAGTTTGTTCAATTTGGGATCGCCATTGGCGCGCAGGAAGTCGTCGAACGCCCAGCCGGATAGCTCCCACAGCTCGTCGTTGAGAAACTCCGGGCTCACGATGCCGCGATTGAACACGGTGGGCGCGCCGGGTCTGTCCCCTTCGCAGTTGGAGACCAGGGGGAAGTCCACTTCGATAACTTCGGCGCCCGCGGCTTCCAGTGCCTGACGGGCCTGCTCCCACAGCGCGATCACGGTCGGACGAGTATGGATGCGCTGACCGGTCGGGCCGCCGATACCGGGATTGTCGCTGGTGCCCGCCAGTTCATCCTTGTTGATAAACATGCGCGGCACGCCGAGGCGCTTGCCCTTGAGGGCATCGGCCTTGACGGCCAGATCCAGATAGGAAGCCGGACGCACCTCGGAGGCCTTGGGGATCTTGACCCAGGGCTGCATCCGCCACAGGTCACCACGAGTCTCGGCATCGTCGGCCACTACCACATCCAGCACTTCCAAGAGGTCTGCCATGGTGCGGGCATAGGGCACGACGACGTCCATGGTCGGGGTCAGGGGCCAGTTGCCACGCACCGAAATCACGCCACGGGACGGGGTGTAGGCGCACAGGCCGTTGTTGGACGCAGGACCCCGGCCGCTCGACCAGGTCTCTTCCGCCAGACCGAAGGCGGCGAAGCTCGCGGCGGTGGCAGTACCGGCACCGTTGGAGGAGCCGGAGGCAAAGGGCGCGGTCAGGTAGTCGGCGTTGTAGGGGCTCTCGGCGCGGCCATAGACGCCGCGCTGCATGCCGCCATTGGCCATGGGCGGCATATTGGTCTTGCCCAGGCAGATGGCACCGGCGGCGCGCAGCCGCTCCACGGTAAAGGCGTCGCGCTGCGCCACCAGATCCTTGAAGGCCGGGCTGCCGGAGGCGGCGGTCAGCCCCTTGACCAGGTAGCTGTCCTTGGCGGTGTAGGGGATGCCGTCGAGCGGCCCCAGGGTTTCGCCACGGGCACGGCGCGCATCGGACGCTTGCGCCTCTTTCAGGGCATCGGGGTTGGGCACCACGACGGCGTTGAGGCGGGTTGCTGTCTCGGGGCCGTCATAGGCTTTGATCCGCGCCTGATAGGCCTCGACCAGTTCGACCGCTGTGGTGCGGCCCGATTCGAGCGCGGCACGCAGCTCGGCAATGGAAACCTCGGTCACTTCGATCATGGGGATCTCCTGTAAAAGGGTGACTGTTTGTCATGATGATCGCCGCATCGGCGCCTGCGACCATCACATTATCAAGAGATAAAACCCCACGGCGTGGGGTTTTGAATTTCTACACTCTTCGACCAGCTTATTTGCCGGAGGGGATCTGCTGAGTAATGCAGTGGATATTTCCCCCCCCCAGCAGGATCTCCCGGGCCGGCACGCCGACGACCTTATGCTCCGGGAAGATCTCTTCCAGAATGCGCTGGGCTTCGCCGTCGGTGGCGGCATCCAGCAGCGGGTAGACGATGCGATCGTTGGTGATGAGGAAGTTCACATAGGAACCGGCCAGACGACCTTCTGCCTCGCGCGGCACACCGCTGCCGCTCTCGACGCCGGCAGACTCCTCCTCTGTGCAGTAGAGCGGACCCGGCTGGGGCAGTTTCCACACTTTCAGCTTGCGCCCCTTGGCATCGACCGCCGCTTCCAGCACCTTGAGGGCGGCCAGGGAGCGGGCGTACTGGGGATCGTTCTCGTCATCGGTCCAGTGCAGGGCCACTTCACCTGGGCGCACGAAGCAGCACATATTGTCGATGTGGCCGTCTGTTTCATCCATGTAGACGCCTTCGTCCAGCCAGATAAAGCTGGTGACGCCCAGATAGTCGCGCAGGTGAGCTTCGATCTGCGCTTTGGTCAGGTGCGGGTTGCGGTTTTCGTTGAGCAGGCACTCGGCGGTAGTCAGGCAGGTGCCTTCGCCATCCACATGGATGGAGCCCCCTTCCAGAATGAGCGGTGCATCGTAACGATCCATGCCGTGCTGTTCCAGCATCCGGGCTGCGACCTCTTCATCCTGGTTCCACGGGTAGTAGAGACCCCCCTTGTGGCCGCCCCAGGCGTTGAAGCCCCAGTCCACCCCACGGCACTCGCCTGCGGCGTTGGTGACGATGGTGGGGCCGGTATCGCGGGCCCAGCAGTCATCGCTGGCCATCTCCACCAGGGTGACGTGGGCAGGCATGATGGCGCGGGCCTGCTCCATAAACTGGGCCGGTACCCCCATAAACACAGGAGTGGCCTGCCCGATGGCATCCGCCACCTTGGCGAAGGTGGCCTGGGCGAAGCGACCGGCTTCCCGCCAGTTGTCCGGGCGGAACGGCCAGATCATCCAGACGGCCTGCTGGTGAGCCCACTCGGCGGGCATGGTGAAGCCGTCGGCGGCCGGCGTGGTGTTCATGGTCTTGATGCTCATCGCAAGGCTCCTTGCATGGATTGAGGCCCCCGATTTGCCTGGGAACCCTGAAAAAAATAAGAGTGGGTCGCAGTGTAAGAAGTTGCGCGCCCATCCATCAAATGAATAGGATTAATTGTCCCATAAACACGGCGAATAATCCCCCCATGAAACTGCACCAGCTCGACCTCAATCTGCTGCTCGCCTTTGACGCCCTGATGACGCAAGGGAGCGTGACCCGCGCCGCCGAATCGCTCTTTATCAGCCAGCCCGCCATGAGCCACTCCCTCGGCCGGTTGCGGGCCTTTCTCGGCGACCCGCTGCTGGTGCGCACGCCCCAGGGGATGTTGCCGACTCCCCGGGCCCAGCGCCTGCATCTGGGGGTGCAGCAGGCGCTGCGGCTGCTGGAGCAGCAACTCTGGGAGGAGGACGAGTTCGCGCCGCGTCAGTCGAAGCGCCGCTTCGTGCTCTGCACCACGGATTACGTGGAGTGCGTGCTGATCCCGCCCCTTATCCAGCGCCTCAGGAAACTGGCGCCGGGCGTCACCATCGAGATCCGCATCCTGCGCGATACCCTGCCCGAAGCCGAGCTGGCGAGCGGCGAAATCGACCTGGTGCTGGGGTTTGACGAGTACATGCAGGTGCCGGGGTATCTGGGCAAGGAGACCTGGCTCACCGAACCCCTGGCCGGGCTGGTGCGCGCCACCCTGGAGCTGGAGGAGGAGCGCATCACCCTCGACCAGCTAATCGAGATGCCCCATGTGTTCCACTCGCCGCTCGGCACCTCGGAGGCGAGCCTCGACCGCTATTTGCAGAGCCTGGGCCATAGCCGCACCATCTCGGTCAACAGCCAGAGCTATATGTCCGCCGCCGCCATCGTGAGCCAGAGCGACCACCTCTTGGTACTGCCCAGCATGGTGGCCGAGCTGCTCGCCAGCCACTGGCCGCTGAAAAGCCTGCCCCTGCCCGACGACGTGCCGGACTATCACCTCAACTGCGTCTGGCACCCGGTCCACGCCCAGCAACCGGCCTTGATCTGGTTGAAGGCATTGATGAAGGACCTGGTGAGTCCGGGCTAAGCGGCTGCGGCTGGCATACCAAAGCAGCATGCGCAGCAGCCGGCCCAGGTGTGGCTCAAGCATCTGATGAAAGAGCTGGTGACTCCTGAATAACCCGACGGCGTGTGACTCCCCCCCTCATCCCCAACCCTTCTCCCGCAAGGGGAGAAGGGAGCGGATCTGCGCCACTGGCAGCATCGCAAACAACCTGTCTGCTAGGGCGGAATACATCCCACCAGCACATCGACCTGTCGATTCATCAGTTCATCAGTTCATCAGTTCATCAGTTCATCAGTTCATCAGTTCATCAGTTCATCAGTTCATCAGTTCATCAGTTCATCAGTTCACGATGGCCCCGAGATGACCAACAAGATGACAACTGTCACTCGATCTGTCCCCTCTCCCTCTGGGAGAGGGCCAGGGTGAGGGGAAGCAACCCACTCAGTCACCAGACCGGGGAATGGCTATATCTAATAGGGTCAAACAGCTCTGGATAGGCACCATGAGAACCCATCCGTTTGCCAAGCGCATGAGGCGAGAAGCCACCCTTGCCGAACAGAAGCTGTGGCTGCAATTGCGCGACCGCCGTCTGGCCGGGGTGAAATTCCGTCGCCAGATGCCCATCGGGCCCTACATTGTCGATTTCATCTCGCTTGAGCAGAGGTTGATCATCGAGGTCGATGGATCGCAGCACAACGAACCGGCAGGGCGGCAACATGATGGCGCAAGAACGGCCTACCTCAATCAGCAAGGCTTTCGGGTGATCAGGGTGTGGAATAACGATGTGTTGAGTCGGATGGAGGCCGTACTGGCCCATATTTGGCTCTCATTGCGCTGAGCAGAGCCCTCCCCTTCATCCCCAGCCCTTCTCCCATTCTTTTGTAGATGAGCGGGAGAAGGGAGCAAACAACCCGGCGGCGTGTGGCATCCCCAGCAACAACAAAGGCTCCCGCGGGAGCCTTTGTTGTTTCCATCCTCGCCATCATGCCCGCAGGGCGCTCATCATCCGGGCAACGACACCGGCCAGCAGAGGGCGGTCGGGGTGGCACTGGGCGAAGGTGACCAGTCCCTGGATGTGGACCTGCAAGAAGGCGGTCAGGGTGGGGATGTCCCCCTCTTTTGCCAGCTCTCCCTGCGCCTTTGCCAGGGCCAGCTGCCCGGCCAGATCCTGTTCCAGCTCGCCGTAGATGGCCTTGAATCGAAGGTGCAGCTCCTCGTCCTGCTCCGCCAGCTCCATCAGGGTGCGGGTCAGCAGGCAGGAGCCCTGCAGGGCATCGTCCACCACCTGCTCGAGGAAGGCGTGCAGCCCCGCCAGCGGACTGGGCTGTGCCAGGCAGCGACGGCGCAGGGCTCCCTTCTCTGCCACATAGTGATCGACCGCCGCCAGCAGCAGGCCGCGTTTGTTGCCAAAGGCGGCATAGAGGCTGCCCGGGTGCAGGCCGGTTGCGGCCACCAGCTCCTGCATGGTGGTCTTGGCATAGCCTTTGGCGCGAAAGGCTTCCATGGCGTTTCGCAAGACGGCATCCCGATCGTATTCGGCGCTGCGCATGGGGTCTCCGGTGGCAAGGTCCCGCGGGACGGAAAAAACAGGGCGGCAAGTTTACCCCAGCCTCCCCCGTCAATCCATGTTGAATGCTTGCTCAAAAAATACTTGCACACAAACCAAAAAACGTCTTGAATGCCCGTTCAAGAATCACTCCCTCAGGACAGACGATCATGAATACCCTGTTTCAGCCCTATCGCCTCAACGACACCCTCACCCTCGCGAACCGTTTCATGATGGCTCCCCTCACCCGCTGCATGGCGGGCCCGGGTCTGGTGCCCACCGAACAGATGGCCGCCTACTACGGCCGCCGCGCCGACATCGGCCTCATCATCTCCGAAGCCACCATCATCCGTCCGGACGGGCAGGGCTACCCCAATACCCCGGGGCTCTACAGCGCCGAACAGATCGCCGGCTGGAAGAAAGTGACCAGCGCCGTGCATGCCAACGGCGGCAAGATCTTCGCCCAGCTGTGGCACGTGGGCCGTCTCTCCCACCCCTTCTTCCACCACGCCGAAGTGCTGGCCCCCTCTGCCATCGCCCATGAGGGCACGGTGCCGCGCATGCGCGAGCTGGTCTATCAGGTGCCGCGCGCCCTGACCGAGAGCGAAATCGCCCAGCTGGTCGAGGATTATGCCCAGGCCGCCGCCAACGCCATCGAAGCGGGCTTTGACGGGGTGGAGATCCACGGTGCCAACGGCTACCTCATCGATCAGTTCCTGCACCACGCCAGCAACCTGCGCACCGACAACTACGGCGGCAGCCCGGAGAACATGAGCCGCTTCGCGCTAGAAGTAGTGGATGCCATCAATGCCCGCATCGGCGGGGATCGGGTGGGCCTGCGCCTCTCCCCCGGCGCCTACGTGCACCTCGAAGGGGATGCGCGGGATCGCGCCGTGTTCGACCACCTGATGGCCGAGCTGAACCAGCGTACTCTGGCCTATCTGCACCTGGGCATCTTCGATGACAGCCTCACCTTCGACTACCTGGACGGCCGCGCCTCCGACTACCTGCGTGCCCGCTACGACGGCCACCTGGTAGGGGTGGGCAACTACAGCGCCGAGACCGCGCTCGAGGCCATCGAGGCGGACCGCTTCGACCTCGTCGCCATCGGTCGCCCCCTCATCGCCAACCCGGACTACCTCGCCAAGGTGAAGCAGGGAGAGGCGCTGACCCCCTATGCCGACACCATGCTGGCGGAGCTGGTATAAACCGCGCCCAGGCGCCGCACGCGGGTCGACCCTTTGCCACTGGCACGGGTGTCATCCTCCCCTGACAGCGCCGCTGTCGACCCCTGTCGACAGTGCCAAAGTCGCGGGCTGTACCTACTGACCAAGGATGGGATCCGCGCCCCCGCGCGGGTTTCCAATGTTTGGGCCCTCTCCCGGGCCCTTTTTTCTGCCTGTCTTTCGCCCTTTTTCACGTAAATGGTTGTCATCAACAACCAAAAGATGGTATTGGTTGCGCATAACAACCAAATACCACCACAAGGAGACAACCCCATGGATCCCCGCCCCCTGCGCGCCCTGTCGAGGGAACTGGTACGCGAACTCGGCATGCTCTCCCAGCAGTGCGGCTCGCTGGCCCTGAGCCCCCTGGAGGCCCACCTGCTCATCGAGCTGGAGAACGGTCCCGCCACCAACCAGCAGCTTGCCGAGCGCCTTCGCATCGACAAGTCCAACGCCAGCCGCCCCCTGGCCCGCCTCGCCGAGCGGGAGCTGATCGCCTGGCAACCCCACCCCTCGGACGGGCGCAGCAAGGAGGCGAGCCTCACCGAGCCGGGCAAGGCACAGCTTGAGGAGCTGCACCGGCAGATGGACGAGACCATGGCGGGGGCCCTGGCCCAGCTCTCCCCCGCCGAGTGCGAGCAGATCTGGGAGGGCATGCGGCTCTATCGCAGCGCCCTCTCCCGCGCCCGCCGCCAGCAGGGGTTCGTCATCCGCCCCATCACCCCGGCCGACAATCCCCGGATCGCCGCCGTGGTGCGCGCCGTCTCCGCCGAATACGGCCTCACCGCCGACAAGGGGTATGGCGTGGCGGATCCCAACCTCGATTTTCTCCACGAGACCTATCAGGGGGAGCGCAGCCGCTACTGGGTGATTGAGGGACCGGACGGCACAATTCTTGGCGGGGGCGGCATAGCGCCGCTGGCGGGGGCAGCGGATGTGTGCGAGCTGCAGAAGATGTACTTCCTGCCCGCCCTGCGGGGGCTGGGGCTGGGACGGCGGCTGGTGTTGCAGGCGCTGGCCGAGGCTCGCGCCCTGGGTTACCAGCGCTGCTATCTGGAGACCACCGCCGTGCTGCGGGAAGCCACCGCCCTCTATGAATCCCTGGGCTTCGAACACCTGCCGGGGCCCCTTGGCTGCACGGGCCACGACGCCTGCGAGATCTGCATGGTGCTGGCGCTCGACGGGAAGGAGGGGAGATGAGTGAACCAAAACGACTCTCTGTCGGCATACGAGATGTCAGCTTCGGTGAAAGGGTGAAGCTGGTTGAGCCTGTCAATCTCTACGGCTGTACCCTGGCTGACGATGTCTTTGTCGGCCCCTTCGTGGAGATACAGTCGAACGTCTCCATAGGTCGCGCAACCCGCATCCAGTCCCACAGCTTTATCTGTGAGCATGTGACCATAGGTGAGCGCTGTTTTATCGGTCACGGCGTTATGTTTGCCAATGACCTCTTTCAAAGCGGCGCCCCCGACCCGGATCCCGCCAGTTGGGGCCGAACCCACATCGGGGATGGGGTATCCATCGGTTCAAACGCCACCATTTTGCCGGTACGGATATGCCAGGGAGCCGTCATCGGTGCCGGCGCAGTGGTGACCCGGGACATCACTGTACCTGGCACCTATGCCGGTAACCCCGCCAGATTGCTGCGTACTTTCTAGCCAGAAGCGCCAATTCCCCCCTCATCCCCCCTTCTCCCTCAAGGGTAGAAGGGGGCCGGGCAGGCAATCTGTCGATACCCCGCGAGCCCGTTTACCCCGTATCACGGCCCCAAGCTGACACCGCGCCTCCCCAGAAGAGCGATTGCCATCTATCTCATGGACAGTGACACATAACGCCTGTCAGGCTCCAACCCGCTGGGTATAGTGATCAAAGGCGATTACCTTTTGATACCCCTCTGATTCATAAAGTAATTTTGCAGGTTGATTGGAGACAGCCGTCGCCAGTTTGACGGTCAGGGCATCTGTCTCCCTGGCAAAGCTGGCCACCCGTTTCAGCAGCGCTCTTGCCACCCCCTGCTGGCGAGCTGACTCGACGACATAAAGATCATTGAGGTACCACATCCTCTTCATCGCGATGGAAGAGAATGCCGGATACAACTGGACAAAGCCTGCACACTCTCCCGCCTCGTTGCGTGCCAGAAAGATAACTGAATCCGCCCCCTGAAGGCGTTCCCCGATGAATCGGGTTGCCTCATCTCTGTCCGGCGCTTGCCCATAAAACTGCCGATAGGCATCAAACAGACGGCTGGTTTCTTCAATGTGGGCCAACGTGGCCTGGAATATCTGCATGGCATCTCCTTGTCACCCTTCCCTGCACAGCGGTGCAATAGGATGGGGCCGTATGGTAAATACAGTGTCGGGTTTAAGAGGGGAAATAGAACCAGGCGGTCTGGATAAGACCCTCCTTCACCTCGAACACCGCCACGCTCTCGATGGGCTCGGGGGAGAGACCGTGGATCAGCTCGTGATCGAACACCTTGTTGCCCAAGACGGTGCGTGACAGCAGCTCGGCCTTGAGCAGCGGGTTGTTGAATCTGTGCTGCCCATAGAAGGTTCGCAGCGCCCCCTTGCCGACTGTGCTCGGCGTCTCGGTCGGCATGCGATAGCCTTTGAAATCCGGGGCAAAGCAGGCCACGAAGGCGTCGAGATCGTGGGCATTGTAGGCGGCAAACTGCGCCTCTACGGGTTGGGTGACGGACATGTCTCTCTCCATGCGTGAAATTTAAATCACTTATCATTTATTTTTATTCACTCATCAAGCCCCGGATGGGGATCGCCGCCCCTTCCAATGACACGCCCCATAACAAAAAACCCCGCCGAAGCGGGGTCTCTCTGGTCATCAGCCACCCGCTGGGTGCGGGCGGGGTGATCAGTGTTCGCGGGTCTGGCGGAAGTGAACGTCCGGGTGACGCTCCTGGGCCAGGCGCAGGTTGACCATGGTCGGCGCGATGTAGGTGAGGTTGTCACCGCCATCGAGGGCCAGGTTGACCTCGTTCTTGCGCTTGAACTCTTCGAACTTCTTGACGTCAGTCCCTTCCACCCAGCGGGCGGTGGCGACGTTGACCGCCTCGTAGATGGCCTCGACGTTGTATTCGCTCTTGAGGCGCGAGACCACCACGTCGAACTGCAGCACACCGACCGCACCGACGATGAGATCGTTGCTGATGAGCGGACGGAACACCTGCACCGCCCCCTCTTCGGAGAGCTGCACCAACCCCTTGAGCAGTTGCTTCTGCTTGAGGGGGTCACGCAGGCGGATGCGGCGGAACAGTTCAGGTGCGAAGTTCGGGATGCCGGTGAACTTGAGATCCTCCCCCTGGGTGAAGGTGTCGCCGATCTGGATGGTGCCGTGGTTGTGCAGACCGATGATGTCGCCGGCACAGGCCTCGACCGCCTGTTCACGGTCACCGGCCATGAAGGTGACGGCGTCGGAGATGTTCACGTCCTTGCCGATGCGCACGTGGCGCATCTTCATGCCCTTGCTGTAAGTACCTGACACGATACGCATAAAGGCGATACGGTCGCGGTGTTTCGGGTCCATGTTCGCCTGGATCTTGAACACGAAACCGGAGAACTTCTCCTCGGTGGCCACCACTTCGCGGCTCTCGGCCTTGCGCGGCATGGGGGCTGGCGCCCAGTCGGTCAGGCCGTCCAGCATGTGGTCGACACCGAAGTTGCCGAGGGCGGTCCCGAAGAAGACCGGGGTCATCTCGCCGGCGATGAAGGCATCGTGATCGAACTCGGGAGAGGCGCCCTGCACCAGCTCCAGCTCGCCACGCAATTGGGCCGCCAGATCTTCACCGATGGCGGCGTCCAGCTCGGGGTTGTTCAACCCCTTGACCACCCGCTTCTCCTGGATGGTGTGGCCCTGACCGCTCTGATACAGATAGGTCTCGTCCTTGTAGAGGTGATAGACCCCCTTGAAGGACTTGCCGCAGCCGATGGGCCAGGTGATGGGGGCGCACATGATGTTGAGCTCGCGCTCCACCTCGTCCATGACCTCCATCGGATCGCGCACTTCGCGGTCCAGCTTGTTCATGAAGGTGAGGATGGGGGTGTCGCGCAGCCGGGTCACTTCCATCAGCTTGCGGGTCCGGTCTTCAACACCCTTGGCGGCGTCGATGACCATCAGGCAGCAGTCGACCGCCGTGAGGGTACGGTAGGTATCTTCGGAGAAGTCCTCGTGACCCGGGGTATCGAGCAGGTTGACCAGGCAGTCGGCGTAGGGGAACTGCATCACGGAAGTGGTGATGGAGATACCGCGCTGCTTCTCCATCTCCATCCAGTCGGATTTGGCGTGCTGGCCCGAGCCACGGCCCTTGACGGTACCGGCACGCTGAATGGCCTGTCCGAACAGCAGGACCTTTTCGGTAATGGTGGTTTTACCCGCATCCGGGTGCGAGATGATCGCAAAAGTGCGTCTCTTGGAGACTTCACTCAGAAATTCAGCTGACATAATTCGACGTTCTTCTATTGAGCGGCGGCCTGGAGCCACCGTGGGAAAAATGCGGGACAGCACCTTGGAATCAGGGCGCCCATGCAGACAACGACACCACGCGGGCGGGTCAGTGACCGCCGGTGGAGACAGGAGAAGCGCGTTGCATTACATGGGTCTGGCCCCGGATCAAAGCAAAATTGCGCGGCATTATACCCGCGCGAGTGAAAAATACCCAGCCCGCTATCACGGGGGCCCGGGGTCGGCCTCACCGGGCCGTCATCACCCGGTTGCGCCCCGCCAGCTTGGCCTCGTACATGGCCTCGTCGGCCCGGCGCACCAGCTCGCCCAGGTTGTCATCCTCGGGTTTGTACTGGGCGCAGCCGATGCTGATGCGGATGGGGTGATCCGCAGGCACCCCCTCAATCTCGAGACGGGCGACGGCCTGGCGGATCCGCTCCGCCACCTCGACGGCCTCGTTCAGGAGGGTATCCGGCAGCAGCACCAGAAACTCCTCGCCGCCGTTGCGCCCCACCCTGTCGAGGCTGCGCAACTGCTCCTCGATGCACTGGGCCACGGCGGTGAGCACCCTGTCACCCACGTGGTGGCCCAGCTGGTCGTTCACCTTCTTGAAGTGATCCACATCCAGCAGCAGCACGCACAGGGGTTTGCCCTCCTCCCGCGCCTGGGTGAACCATTTGCGCCCCTTGGCCTGGATCTGGCGCCGGTTGTGGATGCCGGTCAGTTCGTCCGTCATGGCGAGGCGCTGCATCTTGCGGGTGCGCCCGCGCTGATGCACCACCAGGGTACCCATCACCACCAGCAGCAGGGCCACCACCAGGTATTGCCAGTAGCGCCGCTCCTGCAACTGCTTGAGTTTCTCCGCCTGCAACTGCTGCTGGGACCTGAGGGTCTGGTTTTCCAGCTCCTTGCGGGCGAGATCGAACTCGAAACGCATCTGCAAGGAGCGCTGTTCCCGCAATCTGAGCTCGAGGGCCTGGCGGGTCTCGACATAGGTCTTGAGGCTGGTGAGGGCCGACTGGATATGCCCCTGACGCTCCAGCACCCGGGCCCGTGTCTCATGCACCCGGGCGAGGAAACGCAGGTTCTGCTCCCGGGTAAAGATGGGCTCGGCCTCGTCCAGGTGCCGCAGCGCCTCGCCGGGTCGGTTCAGGGCCTCGAGGACCTCGGCCATGACGAGGTGCCAGTGGCCCAGGGTGACGCTGTCCGCCCCCTCCCCCTGATGAAGGGAGGCTGCCGCCTGATCGAGCTTGGTCATGGCCTGGTCCGGCTTGCCCTGTTTCTGCAGGATGGTGGCTATCTCGATCCGGCTCCAGGCCAGGATCCCTTCCTGGTTTAACCCCAGATAATAGATCTCCGCTTCCACCATCAGGGGCAGCGCCTTGTCGTACTCTTCGGTGTCGATGTAGAGGAGTCCCTGCTGGCTGTGAATGTCCACCAGGTGCTCCTCGTCCCCGAGCTGCCGGTAGTCGTGCTCCAGCTCGTTGAAGTAGCTCTCGGCCCGCTCATAGAGCCCCATCCTGCGATAGGCATTGGCAATATTGGCGAGCACCTCGCGCCCCTTGGCCTCCAGCCCGAGCGCCTCGTAGCGCTGGTGGGCATCGATGAGATCCATCAGCCCCTCCGCCAGCTCCCCCTGGTAGGAGTACATCTCCCCCCGCAGGCTCAGGATGTCGGCACGCTGGCGCTCATCCCCGAGCCGGCGAGCCAGGGTCAGGGCGGCGTCGTAATCCTCCCCGGCCCCGGCCATGTTGCCGAGCAGTTGCCGGTGATAGCCTCGACAGGCGAGCAACCCCACCTCGGTGACCCTGTCCTTGCGGGCACGGGCCTGTGCCAGCCCCTGCTCGGCAAACGCCACCGCGCGGCGAAACTCCTCGTCCCGTTCACCCGGCAGGGCCCAGCACTGCAGCCGGGCAAGACGCCCCTGCACCTCGGGCGGATAGTGTGCCTGTCCGGCAGTCAGGGCGGCGACGCGCTCGCGAAACACCTGCACCGGCATCGCCGACTCTTCCAGCTGCTGCAACGCCAGCTGCAACTCGTGCCCGGCCAGTGGCGCCGCCTGGGCCAGGGCAACCCCCAGCAACAGACCACCTCCCATCAGGATCTTCATGCGGACATTTTCTCCTCTTCACCGGCCGGACGCCGCGCTCACCGCTGTCATCATATCCCCACAGACTCTGGGCGCACAGCCGTCAGAGGGTGGGAAAACGCCTCATATCGGACGAGAGCCTCCCCTATCCCCTTCTTTACAGAAGGAGAGAGTGCATCGACTATATATGCTTTCGAACAGGGGAAGGGATGAGGAATGACCTACGAGGAGCTGAGGGAGGCTTACGACAGGTTGTTGCTGGAGAACGAGCGTCTCAAACGCATCGCGGATGATGCGCGGGAGAAGCTGGATGCAGCCATGGACGGCACCGGCCTGTGCATCTGGCAGAACCATGTGCCCACCGGCAAACTCATCATCTTCAACCGACGCTGGGGCTCCATGCTCGGTTACCAGCCCAAGGAGCTGTCGGCCCACTTCGACGTCTGGCGCGCCCACCTTCACCCGGAGGACAGGGAGCAGGTGCTGCAGGCCTTCTTCGACCATCTGGAGGGCAAGAGCCCGTTTTATCAGGCGATGCACCGCATGATCGCCAAGGATGGCAAGACCACCTGGGTGCTGGACCGGGGCCGGGTGGTGGAGCGGGATGATCAGGGCAACCCCGTCCGGGTGATGGGCACCCACATCGACATCACCCACGAGAAGGAGTACGAGCAGCAGCTCGCCCAGCTTGCCCACCGGGATCCCCTCACCGGCCTGTTCAACCGCACCGCGCTGCACCGCCACTTTCCCGGGGAGTACCAGGCCATCTGTTTCATCGATCTCGATGACTTCAAGCTGGTGAACGACAACCTGGGCCACCGGGCAGGTGACGAACTGCTGGTCTCCCTTGCCCAGCGCCTTCGCCACTGCTGCGGCGAGGAGGTACGGCTGGGGCGCATCGGCGGGGACGAGTTCGTGCTGCTGCTGCCCTGGGCGTGCGACGATCCCCGCACCAGCCACCTCGCCCGCCAGTGCATCGATGCCATCGCCACCCCCTTCGAGCTGCCCAACGGGGACGCCTCGGTGGGGCTGAGCATGGGAATTGCGGCCATCCGGCCCCAGGACGATTTCGGCGCGGCGCTGGCCCGGGCGGATCAGGCCATGTACAGGGTCAAGCGCAGCGGCAAGCGGGGTTTTTATATTGCCCAGCCAAGCGGTCAGCCGCTGCTGGATCAGGAGCAGGTCAACGAACGGGGCCTCTACCACAGGCCCACTCTCTGAGCCTGAGCACCCTCAATGGCGCTGCCAGCGCCGCAGCAGTCGTCCACGCAGGCCGCAATCGAGCAGCCAGCTGTTGTCGAACACCCGCAAAATGGCCGCCTTGGCGTGACGGGACATGGCGACCGCATGGAAGCGTGTCTGCTGCGCCCGTCGCCGGTTCATCCGCTCGAGCAGGGGGTGGGGCAGGTTCTGGGCGATGAAGTCGGAGATCACCAGCACGTCGGCCTTGGCAAAGGCGGGTTGTTCGAGCTGGGTCAGGGCCTGCTCCAGGCAGGGCACCAGATCGGTCCCCCCGTGAAAACTCATGGAGAGAAAGCGCTCCGCCTTCTCAAGCCCGGTGTCGGCGGTGATCTCCAGGGTCGCTACCTCGGTGGAGAAGAGCATCAGATAGCAGCCCCGCTTCTCCTCCATCGCCCCCTTGAGCAGGGCGAGAAAAAGCGCCTTGGCGCACTCCTCCGGATAGCCCCCCATGGAACCTGACGTATCGACGCAGACGATGAAAGGGCCACGCGGCTGCACCTCCTGCCCTCCCTGCTCGGGGGAGCGCAGCATCAGACGCTGGCGCGGCAGGGTGCCCCGCGACTGGTAGCTCAGCAGGCGCCGCTCCAGATAACGGCGATAGAACTCCAGCTCCAGCTCCGGCAGCGCCAGCATCACCGCCTCGCTCGGCAGGAGGCGCATCAGATCGCTGGCCGGGTGCACCCCCACCAGATCGTCGGGCACATCGTCACTTTGCACCTCCTCCAGCTCGTGCACAGGCACCGGCGGCAGCGTCCTGTCCTCGCTGCGCCGCTCCCGCTCGCTGCGCCCAAGCAGGGCGGCGATCTCCGCGAGCAGAGGCTCCTGCTGCAACATGCGGGCGTACTGCTTCACCAGCGCCAGGCTGCGCTTGTGCCAGCTCCCCTGGGCCAGATCCCAGAGCCCCCCGGCGGAGATCTGGTGCGGATCCAGGGCATCGGCCAGGGTCCGGTTGGCCAGCAGTTGATCCTCTATCTCCTGGCGCTGCTTCTCCCGCTCCGCCTCCGCTATCTGCTGCTGCAACTGCAACAGGCTGCCCACCAGGCTGGCACGCCACTTCTCGATGAAGAGCTGGCGCAGCCCCTCGGTGGGCTGAGCCACTATCTGGCGCACCAGGCTGCGGGCATCCCCCGCAAAGGGGCTGTGCTGCTCAAGGGCTTCCAGCAAGGCGGGCAGTCGCCCCACCAGCTCCGGCAGGGGCAGTTGCCGGTGGGCCTGATAGAGCAGGTATTCCCGCTCGAGGGCCACCGGCACCGGCTTGTGACGCATCTCCTCCCCAAGCTGTTCGCTCCAGGTCTGGATGCGCTTTCTGAGCAGCTTGCCCTGCAGGGGCGAGCGCTTGAGGAACTCGGAGATCTTGGGGGTGGAGGCAAGCAGCAGCGCCATCTCCCCCGCCAGTTCCCCCTCCCCCATGAGCAGCCCCAGGTCCATCATGCCGATCTCTAGCATGGGCCACCCCGGACGTTGAGATGTGATGGAGTATCATGCTGACGAAACATGTTTTTCATCCTGTTTATTTCACCAATCCCACGTCAGGCGCGACGTCACCCCTGAGCATCGAGAAGAGGCAGACGATCCCGCCACTGCTGCAGCTCGGCCCCCAGCCGCTCCAGGTCCCGGCTCAGCACGAAGAAGCTGTCCTCCACCTGACGCAACCAGTTGTCCCCCACGAACAGATGGGGCTGGTGACGGTCGAACAGGTTGCGCTGGCCCTTGAGGTTTTGCAGCACCCGGTTCACCTGGCCCGTCAGGTCGTCCAGGGCCGACAGCCAGGGGGCCATCACCACCTCGGGGATGGGGGTGCGCTCCACCAGCATCAAGGGCACGGGCTGGCGCTGGATATCCAGCACGTGCAGCCGCAACTGCTCGTCCAGCACCAGCTCGTAGTGCCCCTCCTTGGGGTTGCCGAGAGGCCAGCCCACCAGCGCCTCCCCGGTGGGGTGCCAGTGAGAGAGCAGGGTGCGATCGAAGGTGAGGGTGCCGGTGAGGCGCTCGGGATCGCTGCCATCCAGGGGCGCCGGAGTGAGCAGCTGGAAGTGCACCAGCTTGCCGAACGGCCTGGCGTTGGCCAGCGGCAGTTCGGTGCCGCGGGCGCGACGGCCGAACCACTGCTTGCGCTTGACCGCCTTGCAGCCGATGCGCAAGGCGACCGCCCCCTGCAACTGCTTGAACTGCTCGCGCAAGGAGAGCAGCTCCCGGGTCAGCGCCAGTTGCTGGTAGCCGTAGAGGCGGGAAAACTCGCCGATCATCTCCAGCAGCGCGGTGCGGGAAGCCTCGTCGTGCCAGAGGCAATCCTTGAACAGCAGCAGATCCAGGGGCGCCACCTCGTCGCGGCCATTGAAGAAGGCGCTCGCCTTGATGAGCCGCACGGCCTTCTTCCAGCGCCGATCCGAGACATAGCAGCCGTGCCCGAGCTGGCTGTCGAGCTGCTGGCGCAGCTGATAGATGAGTTCGAAACAGGCGTCCGGCAGGCGCACCTGCTCGATGGCATCTTGCCAGGCGTCGTACTCTTCCCCCCGAATCTGCACCGCCGGGGTCAGGTTCTGATGGGATTGGCCATCGCTCGCCAGCATGGCCTGGAAGTTGGATTTCTCCTGCACCCTGTCCATCCAGACCCGCACCAGCATACGGTCGTAGAGCGCCTCCAGCCCGCTGTCCGGGGCAGGCAGCTCGTTCGAGGCGGTGACCAGCAGCCGCATGGGAATGGGGTGCTGGCTGTCGCCGTTGCGAAACTGCCGCTCGTTGATGGCGGTGAGCAGGGTGTTGAGGATGGCGGGGCCCGCCTTCCAGATCTCGTCGAGGAAGACCACCTCGGCCTCCGGCAGGTAGCCGCTGGTCAACCGCAGGTACTTGCCATCCTCCTTGAGCGCCTGGATGGAGAGGGGGCCGAACACCTCCTCCGGCGTACTGAAACGGGTCATCAGGTATTCGAAATGGCGGGCATCCTGAAACGCCAGCTTGAGGCGCCGCGCGATCAGGCTCTTGGCGATGCCCGGGGGGCCCAGCAGAAAGACGCTCTCGCCACTCAGGGCCGCCAGCAGGCCGAGCCGCAGGGCATCCTGGCGCTCATACAGTCCCTCACCAAGGGCGGAGAGGAGCCGTGGCAGGCGCTCATGAATGGGGGTGGCACGAACAGTATTCTGGGCTAAAGGCGGCATAGGCACAGTTCCGAAGCTGATAGGTCATCCGTGGTGACGGGGTCCGGCCTCTGGCCCCGCCCCACTCTCATTGTCTGTCATCTCTGCCCCCGGGGAGGCGCTCGTTTGCCATCGCCACAGGGCGAAAAGCGCACGTCCGGGGTGCAGCAAATCCCGCGAGAGTGTACTCTGCGCATCATTATTTACCCCAACGCAGATCAAGAGTGAGCCTTCGCCATGCAAGATCCCCTGCTGGACCCGCTGCGCCAGCGCATCCTGGCCCGCATGGGCATCCCCCTCTGGCAACAAAGAGGCCGACTCCTGGCGGGAGGCACCAGCCTCGACGGCGCCGCGCAGCCGGCAAACACGCCCGCCGACGAGGTGCTGGCCCCGCAGGAGACTGCCCCTCTGCCGACCGGCAAGCTCTGGCTGCTGGCAGAGACACTGCCCGCGCCCTCCCTGCTCGGGGACATCTGCCGCTGGCTCGGCCTTGGCACCGACGAGGTCTCCCTGCTGTCCGAGATGCCTTCCCTGCCCGCGGGGGCCACTTCGCCCCTGCTCTGGCTGACGGCGCCGGACCCTCGCTGGCCCGATGCCCTGGTCTGCCCGCTCAAGCCCGATGGGGCGCACAAGCGCGCCCTCTGGCAGCAGTGCCGGCAGCGCCACACCCCTTGATGCTCACGACCATGGCACGGCCATGGTGTCCATCGCAAGCCTGAATCCCGTCCGGAGTGACCATGTCTGACCTCTTGCCCCACTTTCGCCCCCTGCTCGAATCGGACTTCGAAGCCATCTACCCCATCGAGCAGGCCGCCCACCAGGAGCCCTGGAGCCAGGCCAACCTGCTCTCCTGCTTCGGGCCGCGCTATCTCAACGGCCTGATGCTGGTGGACGGACGACCGGCCGGTTTCTACATCTCGGATCTGGTGGCGGGAGACAGCTCCCTGATGAACATCTGCGTACACCCCGACTTTCAGGGCAAGGGGCTGGGGCGGGCGCTGCTCAGGGAGTACCTGGCCCGCAGCAAGGCCGGCAAGGCCGAGGCCTGGTTCCTGGAGGTCAGGGCCGGCAACCGCACCGCCATCAACCTCTACGAGAGCGAGGGGTTTGCCGAATATTGCCGCCGCGCCGACTACTATGGCACCGGGCAGGAGAGGGAGGATGCCGTGCTGATGTCCCGTCTGTTCGACTTCGGCTGACAACCCGCAGCAGACCGCCGTCAGCGGACGCCCCCCTCTGACCTCCCAGACTCCCCCGCTTCGCTTCCCCCCTCAGGGCAGGGGCGCGTTGTCGATGGAGGGGTCTTCCAGGCTCAGGGTCACCCTCAGCACGGCCTCGAAGGCGGCTCCCGAGAGGGGCATGAAGAAGCCGCGACCATAGGTGACGCCGGGCATCCAGATCTGTTCGATATCCACCGCGATCTTGATGGGGCGAAGCGGCTCACCCGGTCGCTGGACATAGATGCCAGGGGCCGTCTCAACCTGGGGGAAGCGGCGCAGAATGTGCTCGCTGCCATCCCCCGCATCCGGGTTGAGTCGCACCTTCACCAGCCCCGCCAGGGCGGATTGCATCTCGGGGGCACGCCACAGCCTGGTATTCAGCGCCTTGCAGCGTCGGCACTTGGCGCGCTCGATCACGTAGAGCAAGGGGTATCCTTCCCTCAGCGCCAGCCGCTGCGCCTGCTCATAGCCCTCGGCGCCACTCAGCCAGGGATTATCCTGCTCCCCCGCGCCCCCCAGCAGATACCAGAGGGCGCCTGCCCCCGCCAACAGCAGCAACACGCCGGTGAACAGGCTCTTGATCCCGATATTCATGGTGCAACTCCCTGAATGAATCCGATCCCTGCCCCCTATCATGCCTCACTCTCATCTGGTTGACGACTTTGTGATCCAGGACAAATGGCGCACACTTGTAAGCTGTAATGTTAGAGTTTAAACTCCAGCCCCGATTTTGGTGCCCCTGCGGGCGCACAACTGTTACTTGAGGATGCGTGAGATGTCGCAGTTTCATCTGGTTAGAGTGATGCGTGAGCGTATTGCCCGCCTTGGCAACAAGGCCGCCCTGCGCGTCCAGCAGGATGGCCAGTGGCGCGCCATCGGCTGGCGAACCCTGGGTCAGGCCATGGATTATTGCGCCCAGGGACTGATCCGGGCGGGCCACCAGTCCGGCGAGATGGTCGGCATCTATGCCCGCAACATGCCCGAGTGGACCCAGGCCGACCTCGGCATCCTGGCCGCCCGCGGCGTCAGCGTGCCCATCTACCCCACCAGCACCCTCGATCAGCTGCGCTACATCGTCAAGGATGCCGGCATCAGGATGCTGTTCGTGGGGGAGCAGCCCCAGTTCGATCAGGCGCTGCACCTCATCGACAGCGGCGAGATAAGCCACATCGTCGCCCTGGACGGCACCGTCGATCTGCGCGGCTGCGCCTCGGCCAGCCACTTCCAGACCTTCCTCGTCTCCGGCAACCACCAACCCAGCGAGCAGGTGCTGCGCGAGCGCGAGCGCCACTACCGCATGGACGACCTGCTGACCCTCATCTACACCTCGGGCACCACGGGCGAACCCAAGGGGGTCATGCTCGATTTCGCCAACATGGCCGCCTGCTTCGAGATGCATGACGCTCGCCTCGACCTCAGCGAGCAGGATGTCTCCCTCTGCATGCTGCCGCTGAGTCATGTGTTCGAGCGTGCCTGGAGCTACTACGTGCTCTATTGCGGCGCCGAGAACGTCTACATTCGCGACCCGCAGAAGGTGATGGATGTCATCGGCGAGGTGAAGCCCACCGTGATGTGCGCCGTGCCCCGCCTCTACGAGAAGGCCTACGCCATGATCCAGGCCAAGGTCGCCCAGGCTCCTCGCCTGCGCCGCGCCCTGTTCGGCTGGGCCACCCGGGTGGGCAAGCAGATGGTCGCCACCCGTCAGGCGGGCAAGTCCGCCTCTCCCCTGCTCTATGGCCAGCTCTGGCTTGCCGAGCGCCTGGTGTTTCGCAAGCTGCGCGCCCGTTTCGGCGGTCGCACCCGCTTCCTGCCGGTGGCAGGCGCCCGTCTCGCGGACGAGGTGAATCTCTTCTTCCAGGCCATGGGGCTCAACCTCAAGTACGGCTACGGCATGACCGAGACCACCGCCACCGTCTGCTGCTATGAAGACACCCAGTTCAGGCTGGGCTCCATCGGCACGGCGCTAAACGGCATCGAGGTGAAACTCGGCGAGAACAACGAACTGCTGGTGCGCGCCCCCACCGTGATGCGTGGCTACTACAACAAGCCGGAGGCCACCGCCGAGGTGATGACCGAGGATGGCTTCCTGCGCACCGGCGATGCAGGCGAGCTGGATGACGAGGGCAACATCTACTTCACCGAGCGCTTGAAGGAGCTGATGAAGACCTCCAACGGCAAGTACGTGGCGCCGCAACTGGTGGAGGGGACCCTCGGCAAGGATCGCTTCATCGAGCAGATTGCCATCGTCGCCGATGCCCGCCACTTCGTGTCGGCGCTCATCGTGCCCTGCTTCGAGTCCCTGGAGGAGTACGCCCGCTCCATCAACCTGCAGTACCAGTGCAAGACCGAGCTGCTGCGCCACTCCCGGGTAATGGAGTTCTTCGAAGCCCGCATCGCCGATCTGCAAAAAGAGCTGGCCAAGTTCGAGCAGGTGAAGAAGTTCACCCTGCTGCCGAGCGCCTTCTCCATGGAGCTCGGGGAGATCACCCCCACCATGAAGCTGCGCCGCAAGATCATCGAGGCCAAGTACCAGCGCGAGATAGAAGCCATGTACAGCCACGTCTGATCGACGGACCTGATATGAAAAAGCCGCTCATGGAGCGGCTTTTTGCTGGGCGTCTCTCCCTTATGGCAGCTTGACCAGGGGTTGCGCGCGCAGCTCGGTGGCCCGACCGCCCTGGATCTTCTCCACCTGGGCCAGGGCCTGCTTCACCTCGTCGGCATTTTGCAGCAGGCGATAGGTCAGATCGAAGGTCTTGGTCTCCCCCGGCTGGATCTTGGGGACCAGCCCGAGCGGGCGCTGGTACTTGGTGCTGTAGGCATAGCTGGTACCGGGTTCGATGCCGGTCACATAGCCCTGGGCCCGGGTGTCGGTGTTCTTCCACAGGGTCAGCACCGGCAGCTGTCGGGTGTTGTAGCCCACCGCCACTCCGGCGTTGCCGGCCCGGTTGTTCAGCACTGCCAGGGTATTGCCGTCGGCGTCGCTGTAGGGCACCAGGTTGAACACCATCTCGTCGAAGCCCTTGGTGGGCCCCAGATAGGTTTGCCAGCCCTTGAGTCCGGCCTTGGCGTAGTCATTGAACGGGGAGATCTGCTTCACCGGCGTGCTCACCCTGGCTCCCTCCTCCAGAATGGGGGCCCCGAAGTTGCCGTGATAGATGATCTGGTACTCGTTCTCGTAATCCGCGTGGTTGGTCAGCTTGTCCTGCAGGGCAAACTCCGCCTGACCGGGCACCACGCTCAGCTGGGTCCAGGTGACCAGTTCGCTCATCTTGAAGGTGCGCTCGTCCACCCGGCCCAGCACGTGGATGGCATAGGGCGGCTCTTCGTCCACGGTCACGCTGACCACGGAGGCGGGAATGTTCTGCACCCGGCCATGCAGGCTCTTGAGGCGGCCGTCGTCATCCACCCCGGGATGACCCGTCCACTCGTAGCCGCAGCGCACCAACATCTCGTTGAAGCCGTCGAGCCAGCCGAGGCCGCCACGGCTCTCGAGATCGATGAAGGCGGGGTTGACCACCTCCTTGACCGGTGAATCCCAGCCTAGGCGCAGATCCGCCGCCTTGACCTCCTTGATCCCCATGCCGCGGGTCGGCACCAGGGTGATCTTCATGACGCCGTTGTCGACGATGAGCAGATCCACCCCTTCCTGGCGGCCGCCGTGCAGGCGTTTCTTCTCGATGGTGAAGGGAACCGGACTCTTGATGCCGAGCTTCTCGCTGGTGATCTTCCAGTCACCCACATCCAGCCCTTGCTGGGAGTCGGTCAGCAGAAATTCGGCGGCGTGACCCGCGGTGGCGCCCAGGGCGAGCAGCACGGCAATGGAGAGTTTCTTCAACATGGATTTATCCTCGTGTCTCTTGTTTTTGTGAAAGCTGAATCGTTTCAGTGATCGAAAACTAGGCGCCTGACGCCCCGTACTCAAGAGACAAAAGGAGGAAATGTGAGCCGATTGACAATAAAAACGGCTTCAGCCCTGCTGAAATGAAGGCTGACTCACAGTTATGAAAGGAGGAAAAAACAGGCGGGGCGCCGAGAGAGGCGCCCCCTCACCCCGCCCGCACCACATCAGGCAAGGGCCAGCGTGACCGCGGCTTCGGCGTGGATGGCGGTGGTGTCATAGAGAGGCACGGCGGCCTGGCACGCCCCCACCAGCAGGGCGATCTCGGTGCAACCCAGGATCACCGCCTGGGCACCGGCCTGTGCCAGATCGGCGATGATGGCCAGATACTCGGCCTGAGACGACTCGCGAATATCGCCGAGGCAGAGCTCGTCATAGATGATGCGGTGCACCCGCTCCCGTGCAGCGTCATCAGGCACCAGCACCTCCAGCCCGAAGCGCTCCTGGAGCCGCCCCTTGTAGAAATCCTGCTCCATGGTGAAGCGGGTGCCGAGCAAGCCTACCCGGGTCACCCCGTCGGCCTGGAGGCGATGGGCCGTGGCATCGGCGATGTGGAGCAGGGGAATGTCGATGGCGGCCTCGATCTCCGGCGCCACCTTGTGCATGGTGTTGGTCCCGATCAGCAGAAAATCGGCACCACCGGCCTGGATGGCCCTGGCCTCGGCCGCCAGCAGACGGGCGGTGGCGGGCCAGTCACCGGCGTGCTGCAACCGCTCTATCCCGGCAAAATCCACGCTGCTCAGCAGCACCCGCGCCGAGTGCAGACCGCCGAGCCGCTCGCGTACCCCCCGGTTGAGGGCCTGGTAATAGCTGACGGTGGACTCCCAGCTCATGCCACCCAGCAGACCGATACATTTCATGGGATCTCCTTATGTAACCCGATGGTGCAAACCAATGCTGCAATCCCTCAGGGGGCGCGTTTGATCGCACCGCCCCGGCAATAAAAAAGGCCCCGAAGGGCCAACAAGACAGCCGGTAAAGGCTCAGGCCGAGGCCTAAACCCAGATCATCAGCACGCAGGCCGCCGTGGCGAGCCCCATGCCCAGATTGAAACGACGCCAGCCGGTGGCGGTGCGGATGAGGCGGCGCACCTGGGCACCGAACAGCACCCAGAAGGCACCGGTATAGAGGCCGGTCACGAAGAAAATGCCGAGCACCCAGCCTGCGGACGGCCAGTAAGCCTCCCCCGCCAGGGTGAAGCCGCTGATGGCGGAGAGCGCCATCATCCAGGCTTTGGGATTGAGCAGTTGCAGCATGGCCCCCTGATGGGCCGGGATGAGCGGCCGGTTCCCCTCCGCCGGGCCACTGGCGTTGGCCACCTTCCAGGCCAGCCAGAGCAGGTAGGCCGACCCCACCAGCTTGAGGCCGTCGTGCAGCAGGGGCAGACGCTCGAACACCACCCCGAGCCCCAGGGCCGTGGCCAGGATCATCAGGTTGATGCCCCCCACCACCCCCACCAGCAGAGGCACGGAGCGGCGAAACCCCTGGGCGGCCCCGGCACTGGTGAGCAGCATGTTGTTGGGGCCCGGCGTGCCACAGGTGATAAGGGCAAAGCCCGCCAGGGGGAGCAACCAGTTCAGATCCATCTCAACCTCGTTCAGATACGGCAAGCCTCCTAATATGCAGAGCCGACGCCCTGACGACAAGGTCAGCAATGCATTTTCTTTGCATGAATAATCAAGACGCTGTTAATACCAGAGCATCACCACGCACAGGGCGGTCAAGGCACCCAGGCTGCCGTTGAGACGACGCCACCCCTTGTCCGAGTTGATCCAGCGGCTGAGCTGATGGCCAAACATCACCCAGGCGAAGCAGACCGGGAACCCCGCCATGGGGAAGACACTCATGATGCCCCACATACTCGGCCAGTAGTCGCTCCCCGGCAGGCTGAACAGACTGATGGCCGAGATCCCCATCATCCACGCCTTGGGATTGAGGAACTGGAAGCCCAGCCCTTCAAGCAGGGTCAAGGGGCGGGCACGGCTGGCGGGATCTCCGGGGGCGCCTGCCACCGCGATGCGCCACGCCAGCCACAGCAGGTAAAGGCTGCCCAGCACCTGCAGGCTCAGCTTGAGCAGGGGCCAGCGCTCGAACAGCGGATAAAAGCCGAGCGCCAGCACCAGTTGCAACACAGGCTGGCCTACCGCCACCCCGATGAGATGGGGCAGGGTGCGACGCACGCCGAAGTTGGCACCGGACGCCGTCAACATCAGGTTGTTCGGCCCTGGCGTGCCGCAGGTGAGCAGGGCGAAGCCAAACAGGGTGGCATACCATTCGATGGTCATGGGGAGACTCCTTTCTCGCCACATTGTACCGATACAATGTGTGCTTGTTGGTTGTGTAAAGACTGATAATCACGCTATATTGCGGACAATCTTGGATCAATGGATTTATTGTCACCATGACAATCTGGACGCCCGACCTCACCCCTTTCGAGGGGCCCCTCTACCTCAAACTGGTCAAGGCCATCGAGCAGGCCATCTCCACCGGCATCCTCTCACCCGAGACCCGGCTGCCGACCCACAGGGCCCTGGCAGACAAGCTGGGGGTCACCGTGGGCACCGTCACCCGCGCCTACACCGAGGCGGAGCGACGGGGCCTGCTGGCGGCCCGGGTCGGGCACGGCACCTGGGTCAGGGGAGCGGCGGATCCCGCCAACGAATGGGTGATCCGCAATGAAGACAGCCAGCGCATCGAGTTGTGGCAGAACCTCCCGGTCCAGCTGGACAGGGGCGCCATCATCAGGCCCCTGCTCACCGAGCTGGCGCAGGGGGATCTCAACGGCCTGCTCGGTTATGACAAGGAGGCCGGACGCCCCGCACAGCGCCAGCTGTTCGTCGACTGGCTCGCCGAGCAGGGCATCACGGCGAGCGAAGATCGCCTGCTGTTCAGCCATGGTGCCCAGCACGGCATCATGCTGGCCCTGCTGGCCACCGGCTGCGTGGGAGAGACCCTGTTTTGCGAGGGACTGAGCTACCCCGGCATGCTGGGCAATGCACGCCAGCTCAAGAATCAGGTGGTGGGACTGGCGATGGATGAGGAGGGACTGCTGCCAGAGGCGCTGGATGCCGCGTGCCGTACCCGCCGGGCCAAGCTGCTCTACCTCACCCCCACCCTGCAAAACCCCACCACGGCCACCATGAGCCTGGCGCGACGCGACGCCATCGTCGCCATCGCCCGTCGCCACGATCTGCTGATCGTCGAGGATGACGTCAACGGCCTGCTGCCCGAAAGTGCGCTCCCTCCCCTGGTCAACCTGGCACCGGAGCGGGTCATCTACCTCGGCAGCCTGGCCAAGATCGCCTGCGGCGGCCTGCGGGTCGGCTTCGTGTTGTCCCCTCCCGCCCTTCGCAACGGCTTCGCCCAGGCGATGCGGCTGTCGAGCTGGATGGTGAGTCCGCTGCTCATCGAGCTGGCCTGCAAGCTGGTGAGCCAGCGCCAGATCATGCCGCTCATCGAACACCAGCGAAAAATCCTGGCGCGCCGGGGTGAGCTCCTGCACCACCTGTTGCCGGGAGCGCGCTGGCAGCCGGGGTCCATGCACGCCTGGCTGCCGCTGCCCGAGCCCTGGCGCAGCCAGGAGTTTGCGGAGGCCGCCAACGCCCTTGACGTGGGGGTCGCCAGCGGAGAACACTTCGCCGCCGGCCAGTTTGCCGCCCCGCAGGGAGTACGCCTCAGCCTGAGCCAGCCCGCCACCGACGCCCGCGTCGCCGAAGGGCTGGAGCGCCTCGCCGGGCTGCTGAGGGGCACGCCGCCCACCAATCCCCTGCTATAGTCATTGACCCTGGCACCCGAGGAACCTTCATGTCTGCCGTCCGTCCCGCCCTGCTGATCGCGACCCTGCTGCTGGGAGGCTGCGCCTCCCCGGCCCATCAACAGCTTGGCGCCGCCCTGAGCGGGCTGGAGGGGGAGCTGACGCGGCTGGAGGAGGAGTTGGCAGCCATGAACGGCCTTCACTATCAAAAAGCCATCGACGCCCCGGTGGCGCTGCGCCGCTATCTCAAGGCCCCCGCACCGACGGCGGAGGGACTGGTGCCCGTGCAGAGCCGGCTGCAAGATGGCCCCCTGCTGCGCTACGACTACCGGCTGCCCGCCGGGATGACACAGCTGCCCACCGACAACCCCTGCCTGCGCTACGAGTTCGAGCTGCGCCGCCTCGGGCGCTTGGGCCAGCTCGAGCTCGCCTGGCAGGGAGAGTCGGGAGCCGGGGAGCTGCGTGTCCCCCAGCGGGACTGCCCCTTCTCGGCCAGGGGGCCCGGCCTTCAGTGATGCTTTCTTTGCCCTGCCCAAGGCTGGCACTGAGCCATTCCTGACCCAGGTGGGGTATTGACCCCCTCTGGCTCTCGCGGGAGAGTGGAGGCTAACTTTGAATCCAACCTCGCCACCCCCGACCGGCGAAGGAGCGTCAAAGATGCAGATCCTCCTCATCGAAGACGATGCCATGATGGGCTCGACCCTCACCCAGGGACTGAGTGATCTGGGGCTGCCCCCCACCGAGCTGTTCCACTGCAAAGAGATTGCAAGCCTGCCCGCCCTGCTGCGCCAGCACGCCTTCGATGCCATTCTTTGCCGCCAGTATCACCACCAGGCCCACGAGGGAGTCAGGCTGCTGCATGAAGCACACCACCTGGGCCTGCTCGCGCCCGGCTGCGTGCTCCTGCTGCTGGAGCAGGACGAGGACACCGGCCAGTTCCCCCCCTCCGACCTCTATTTCGCCCTGCGTCTGGCCGTGCCCTTCACCACGGAGCAGCTGGCGCACAGCCTGCAAGCGCTGCTGGCACTGACCACGGTGACCCGCCCCCTGGCCACCCCCATGGCGCTCAGGGAGTGGCGCAGCGCCTGCGCCCAGTGCGAGGATCTGCTTTACCGGCACGCCAGCCACAAGGGGCTGGAAGCACAGATGGACAGGGTAAAGGGCTACATGCTGCTGCAAGCCGGGGAACGGGTGCAGGCCGCCCAGCACTACGCCATCTGCACCACGGAGCACGATGCCTGGTGGCCGCGCCAGGGGCTGAACCAGGCCCTGCTCGGGCTGAACCGGGTGGAGAGTGCCCACAAGGATCTGGCCCGCAACCGGGAGCGACTGCCCCCCGTCATCCATCAGGCGCTGGTTCTCGCCTGCCAACTGCACGAGGCGCAGTGGGATCCTGCCTGGGAAACCTTGTCAGGCTTGCTCCAACGCTGCCCCTGGCAGCCGCAGTGGCGCCAGGTGGCCATTTTGCTGGCCTTGCTGCGAAGGGATGAAGGTCAGGTGCTGGCGCAGGCCACCGATTTCATCCTGCGCTACTTCCCCAAACAGACGTTTCGCCACTCCGTCGAACGCTGCCTGCTGGATGCGACCCTGGCGGTGCTCTGGCATCCACCGGGAGAGGCCAGAGTTCATGGGCTGCAGCAAGCGCTGGAGGAGCTCGGCCAGCAGGCAGTGACCCTGCGAGCCCACGAGGAGGGGCTGCTGCGCGCCCTGATGCTGGGTCTGGATTATCGATTCGATGACGCCTTGATGCTGCTGGCCAAGCACCCGCCGGAGGCGGCGCGGGACAATCACCTCAACCAGTTGCTCGGGGTGGCCGTCAGCCAGTTCTGCGGGCTTCCCCACCATGCCCAGCGTTATCTGGCCCAGCTCGGCCAGTATCAGGGGCCGGTGGCACAGACCCCGCTGTTGCAGGGGCTCATTTTGCAGGTGGTCGACGATCTGGCGCGGCAACTGGCGCAGCGGGAGCAGCAGCTGACCCAGCTGCGCGAGGAGCGGCAACGGGCCATGACCACGGGTCAGCTCCAGCTCGCCGTGCAGAGTGCTCTGACCCTGCAGGAGCGATTCCCGGCCCAGGCGGGGGATGCCTGGCAACTGCTGGTATTGCTGACCCAGTGCTGGCCCGCCGGCATGGCGGCCCCGGCGGTGGCCCGCCTGGTGGACAGGCTGGAGCAGCGTCTCAACCACAGTGCCGCCTTCCTGGAACACCATGGGAACGCCTATCGGGAGACCCTGCAACAGGTGAGATCTCACCTGGCCCCCAAACTGCCGCCCCTCGGTCCCCATCAGGGCCTATAGCCATCCAGGGCGGTGCATGCCGCCCTGGATGGTGCGTTACAACAAGCCTCGCACCAGGATCCCCGCGATCAGCAGGGGGGCGACCAGCCGCCAGCACCAGAGCAGCGCACCACGCATCAGCGGCGAGAGATCCGCAGGCACAATACTGTCCCCCAGCTTCCAGCCAAGCAGCAGGGTCAGCACCAGACCGAACAGGGGCATCATCAGGTTGGAGGTGAGGTAATCCAGCAGATCGAACAGGGTCTTGCCAAACAGGGTGTAGTCCGCCCAGGGCCCGAATGACAGACTGACCGGAATGCCGCAGGCCATGATGAGCAGGGTCAGCACCCGGCAGGCATTGCGGCGCGACCAGCCCCACTCCTCGGTGGTGAAGCGCACCAGGTGCTCCAGCATGGAGATGGAGGAGGAGAGCGCCGCCACCAGCAGCAGCAGGAAGAAGATCACCGCCAGCCCCTGACCGAACGGCAGGTGGTTGAACACCGCCGGCATGGTCATGAAGGTGAGGCCGGGGCCGGCGGCAGGATCGATGCCGGTGGAGGCCAGCACCGGGAAGATCATCAGCCCCGCCAGCACCGAGATGCAGCTCGCCAGGGTGACCACCCAGACCCCGGAGCGCAGCGCCCCGTCACTGCTCGGCAGGTAGGCGCCATAGGTGGTGTGTACCCCGAGGCCAATGGAGAGGGAGAAGAACGCCAGCCCCAGGGCGTCGAGCACCCCCTGCCCCGTCAGGTGGGAAAAGTCGGGCATCAGGAACTGGCGTACCCCGGCCATGGCCCCCGGCATGGAGAGCCCGGTCACCACCAGGAGCAGCATCATCACGAACAGGGCCGGCATCATCCAGCGCAGCGCCCGCTCCACCCCTTGTTGCAGCCCTCCCTGCACGAACCACCAGGTGAGCCCGGCGAAGACGAGATGGGTGAGGGCCGGCCAGAGGGGATCGCTCACATAACCGGTAAAGAGTGCGGTGAGGGTGCTCGCCTCACTCAGGTTGAGCTCGCCGCCCACGGCCAGGGCTGCATAGCCCACGGTCCAGCCCCCCACCACGCTGTAGAAGCTGTAGATGAAGAAGCCACACAGGATCCCCATGTAACCCATCCAGCGCCAGTTCGGCCCCACCAGCTTGTGGAAGGCGCCGAGCACGCCGCGCTGGCTGCGGCTGCCGAGCAGGGTCTCCCCCACCAGCACCGCGACCCCCAGGGTGAAGCTGAAGAGCAGGAACACCAGCAGGAAGGCACCGCCCCCGTTGGTGGCTGTCACATAGGGAAACTTCCAGATGGCGCCAAGGCCGATCGCCGAGCCGGCGGCCGCCAGCACATGACCAATACGGGAAGACCACTGAACCTGGCTCATACAACCTCCGGGCAAGACAACATCAGTTCGATACTCCATGGCTAGACGCGGTGTGCGCCGCAACAAAAAAGGCCGCCTGAGGGCGACCTTTGCAATGAACAGTCAGACAAACGACACCTGCAAGGTCACCTCTCCAGGAAGGGGCTAAATCGGCCACAGAGAGCGATAAGGGGTGACATGGGAGGGCGACGCCTGCACGGTAAAAAGGAGCCACAGCCTAAACCATGGCAAGAGAAGTTGACAGGAAATAGTCTAAAACAGAACCAAAAACAGATTCAATCAAAATAAAATGTCAAAACAACAGACTGTTGCTCTATTTATTTTTAATTTACAGATTTTTATAAAGAGTCAATCCTGCCACGCCACTCCCCGGCTGGGGAGTGGCGGAGATGACCAACCCTCCCTACACCAGGCCGCGCACCAGAATGCCGCCAATGAGCAGGGGAGCCAGCCAGCGCCAGCAGCCCATCAGCAGGGCACGCCAGTGGGGAGCCAGCCCTTCGGGCAGCGCCTGGCGGCCGAGCCGCCAGCCCAGCAGCAGCGTCAGGGCCAGCCCGAACAGGGGCATCATCAGGTTGGAGGTGATGAAGTCCAGCAACTCGAAGATGTTCTTGCCAAACAGGGTCAGGGTGGCCCAGGGACCGAACGACAGGCTCACCGGGATGCCACCCGCCATCACCAGGGCAATGACCAGGTTGCACGCCGCGCGGCGGGACCAGCCCAGGCTCTCGCACAGGAAACACTGCAAATGCTCCAGCAGGGAGATGGAGGAGGAGAGCGCCGCCACCACCAGCAGTGAGAAGAACACCACCGCCAGCCCCTGGCCGAAGGGCAGTTGCTGGAACACCGCCGGCATGGTCATGAAGGTGAGGCCCGGGCCCGAGGCCGGGTCAATACCGGTCGCCGCCAGTACCGGGAAGATCATCAGGCCCGCCAGCACGGCGATGACGCTCGCCAGCAGCACTACCCAGAGGCTGGAGCGACCGACCCCTTCGCTGGAAGGCAGGTAGGCGCCATAGGTGGTGTGGATGCCAAGGCCGATGGAGAGGGAGAAAAAGGCCAGCCCCATGGCGTCCAGCACACCCGACATGCCGAGCTTGCTGAAATCGGGCATCAGGAAGTGGCGCACCCCGCCCATGGCGCCCGGCAGGGTGAGGCCGAAGGCCACCAGCAGCAGGATCATGATGAAGAGGGCCGGCATCATCCAGCGCAGGGTGCGCTCCACCCCTTGTTGCACGCCGCCCCGCACGAACCACCAGGTCAAGCCGGCAAACAGCAGGTGGGTCAGCACCGGCCAGAGCGGATCACCGACGTAGTCGTTGAAACGGGCGGTCAGTGCCGCGCCGTCCCCCTGTTGCAGCTCCCCCGCCAGGGCCATGCCCGTGTACCCCAGGGTCCAGCCGCCCACCACGCTGTAGAAGCAGAAGATGAGCAGGCTGCACAGCAAGCCCATGGCACCGACCCAGCGCCAGCGCCTGCCCATCAGTTCGCCAAAGGCGCCCACCACCCCGCGCCGGGTCAGGCTGCCGATCAGGGTCTCCCCCATCAGCACCGCCACCCCCAGGGTGAAGCTGAACAGCAGAAAGACCAGCAGGAAGGCGCCGCCACCGTTGGCGGCGGTGACATAGGGGAACTTCCAGATGGCGCCGAGACCGACCGCGGAACCTGCGGCGGCCAGGATGTAACCGAGCCGGGATGACCATTGGGACTGCTTCATAAGAACTCCACGCGAAAGGCCTGCCAGCGAGGCCCGAAATGGCGCTCAGAGTACGCCCGCAGGCGCGCAATCACTCGGCGTATATCCGATATAAAACTCAGTTTTTAGCATCATTAACCAATAAAATTCGGATAACCCACCAATCGTGCCACAAAATAAAAACCGGAGCGGGGATGCTCCGGTTTGTTGTCTGCCTGGGTCTGGCGGGATTAAATGACCCCCAGCTCCCGCAACCGCTCCATCAGATAGCTGTGGGCGGTGTGACGCTCCGAGAGCACCACATCCGGACGGGGGTGCAGGAAGAGCGGCAAGGAGATGCGGGACTTGGCGGCACTGCCCCCGGTCGGGTTGATGACCCTGTGGGTGGTGGAGGGGTAGTAACCGCGGGAGGCCTCCTGCAGCATGTCACCGATGTTGATGATGAGGGTGCCGAAATCGCAGGGCACATCCATCCACTCCCCGTCTGAACATTTCACCTGCAGGCCCGGCTCGTTGGAGGCGGGCAGAATGGTCAGCAGGTTGATGTCTTCATGGGCGGCGGCGCGGATGGCGCCCGGCTCCTCGGTGCCGTCGAAGGGCGGGTAGTGCAGCACCCGCAGCAGGGTCTTGTGGCTCTCTTCGATCATGGAGGAGAGCGGGCAGCTGTAGTGGGCGGCGATGTCGCCCGGGGTGTGTTGCTCCACCCAGCCCAGCAGTTCGGCGGCCAGATCGTTGGCCAGGCGGTAGTACTCCATCGCCTGCTCTTTCAGCTCTGCCGGCATCTGGCCCCAGGGATAGATGTGGAAGTACTCCTTGATGTCCTTCTGGCTGTGGCCCTTGGCCACCTCGGACACCGAGGGCGGGAAATAGCCGTCCTGGGTCTCGCGATTGAACAGGAAATCCTGCTTCTGTTCGCTCATGAAGAAGCGATACCAGTTGTCATAGATGGACTGCACCAGCTCCTTCGGGATGGGGTGGTGAGTCAGCACTCCGAAGCCGGTGGTGCGCAGGGATTCGGTGAAGCGCTCGGCCGCATCGGGGGAGCGATAATCGACGGTCAGGACTTTCATTGTTTTTATGTTACATGCCAGTTAAAAGTAGGCGCAGTTTACCCTGCCTCCCCCGGCAAGAAAAGGCTGCCGGAAGCCCGTCTACAACGGCTTGAAAATACTGATAAAAACATCATGAACTCGGCCTGGCGCCGGATGCTTGTCCCGGACGGGCCTCCTCTTCTAGAATGCCCCACCCCCTTTGCTGTCGGAGCCCCCTCATGTCCCCCAAGATCCTGTTGTTGACCCTTCCCTTCCTGATCGCCGGGTGCAGTTCCCTCTCGGAGGAGGAGTGCCGTGCCATGAGCTGGTACAACCAGGGCTATCAGGACGGGGAGCAGGGCAAGACCCGGAGCGCCACCCGCGACTATCAGAAGACCTGCGGAGAGTACGGCCTCAAGGTGGATGAGGCGGAGTGGCAGCGCGGCTACGCCAAGGGGCTGGAGCTCTATTGCATCCCCGAGCTTGCCTACAGCAAGGGACGGGAGGGGAGCGAATACCTGGGGGTCTGCCCCAACGACACCAGCTTCCTCACCCAGTTCGAGCGCGGCCGCAAGGAGTACCTGCTGGAGCAGCGCCTCGGCGAATTGCAGCAGGAGCTGGAGCGCACCGAGCGGAGCATCCACCAGCTGGATCAGCAGATCCGGGGCGAGAGCGACAGCCGCCAGCGCGACTACTACCGTGCCCAGCGCGAGCGCGCCATCCGTCACTACGAAGGGGTATACCGGGACTACAACCGGCTGCGCTTCCCGGATCGGGTGATCCAGTTCTCCTTCGGGAGCTGACAAAAAGGGGCCGACATGGCCCCTTTCTGTTTATCCCGTAGACTGTTTTTCCCCTCAGGCGGGCAGGACCCAGCGCTGCAACGCCAGGGCGATGCCATCCTCGTTGTGATCCGCGGTGACCCGGTCTGCATGGGCCTGGATCTGGGGCGCCGCATTGCCCATGGCCACCGCCAGCCCCACCTGCTCGAACATGCTGATGTCGTTGTTGTTGTCGCCAAAGGCTACCAGGTTCTCCATGGCAATCCCCTCGCTCGCCGCCCACTGGGCCAACCGGTTGCCCTTGCTGCAACCTGGCTGCACCAGCTCCACCGCATAGGGGGCCGCCCAGTCACGGGTGAAGGGCAGTCTCTCCACCACCTCCCCGACGAAGCGGTGCAACCGGCCGGGATCCTGGTTGAACAACTCCAGCTTCCAGATGGGGGACTGCAACCAGGACTCGATATCCTCGGCGGGCAGCAGGGAGACCTTGAGGTGATCCGGCTGGGTTGCCGACCAGCGCCGCATCCGGCCCACGTGCTCCTCGCAGCCCAGGTAGCCGATGCCGTCCCCCAGGTGGAACAGCGCCCCCATCTGCTGGGCTTGCACCTCCTCCAGCAGGGCGGTGAGGGGCGCCACGGCCAGGGGATCCCCGGCGAGGATCCTCTCCTGTACCGGATCATAGAGGTAGGCACCGTTGCTGCAGATGATGGGGGTGTCGAGGGCCAGCTCGTGGTGGAAGGGACGGGCCGTCATGAAGTGGCGACCCGTCACCAGCAGCACCTTGATGCCGTGGGCCCGGGCCTGGGCAAGGGCCGCCCGGGTAGCGGACGAGACCTTGTGATCCCGGTTCAGCAGGGTACCGTCCATGTCCAATGCAATGGCCTGATAACGACTCATATCACCTCCAAAAATGTCGAGACGGGTGCGGCGCCATCCCCTCCCGTTTCCAGTGCCATGACGACACATCTCACTGCCGGGAATGCGGACTGGGCATGGCAAGGCCCATGATGGGAGACGCGCTCGCCGGGGGGTCGGGAACAGCGGAGCAGAGAGCCATACCGTCCCAGACTCGGCGCCGCGATGCAAGTCCGGCCCGCCATCCCGTCGCCGAACTGTGATCCCCGCGCCCTTCGTCAGCCCGCCTCGGCGCACCCGGCCACGATGTTTCGCCTGTCCGCCCGTCTGCGCAATCCGTAGAAACCGAAGGCACAGATCACGCCGCAGAGGCCGGCCAGGTAGAAGGGCCACTCGGTCCCCGCCAGCAGCACCAGGCTGCCCAGCACCACCGCCAGGATCTCGCTGCCCACAGCCAGACCGCGGTAGAGCCCCATCGCCTGCCCCTGCTGGCTGGCATGGCTGCGGTTGGAGACCGCCACCGAGGTGGCCAGCTCCCCCAGACTCATGCCGATGCCGGCCGGGATGAAGGTGAGCGCGAGCCCCCACCACTGGGTCGGCAGGATGAACATCAGCATGCCCGCCGCCATCACCAGGTGGCCGACGATGCCAAGGGAGCTGCCGCGCCAGTGCCGTGCCAGCTGCTCACCGATCCAGGAGCCCAGCATCATGGGCACGCTCACCAGCACGGCGGCCTGGGCCAGTTGCACCGGATCCCATGCCAGCCGCTCCACCAGCCAGACATTGAAGTAGGTGAAGTAGAGCTGCACCGCCCCATAGCTTGCCAGGGTCAGGGCAAAGTAGGGCAGGAGACGAGGTTGCAGCAGCAGTTGGCGGGTCGAGAGAGGAACCTCATCCCGGGTCGCCGGCACCGGGGGACGATTGGGCAGCAGCCAGAGCACCAGCAGCAGGTTGATCACCGTCATCCCCACCGCCAGCCAGGCCGCCAGGCTGTAATCTCCCGAGACCACGGCCGCATAGCCTCCGATCATGGGACCCACCACCCAGCCCAGGTTCATGCCGATATTGATGCGGGCGAAGTTGCGGGCCTTGGTCCTGGCCGTGCTCATGTCCGCCGCCATCGCCTGCACGATGGCGATGTCGCCGTTGAAGAAGCCCTCCACCACCCGGCTCAGCAGCAAGAGCGGCAGGGAACGCCAGGCGATGCCGAGAGCCATCAGCACATACCCCGCCAGCACCCCCACCAGACAGAGGGTCAGCACCGGCTTGCGCCCATGGCGATCGGAGAGGCGGCCAAGCAAGGGGGCCCCCAGCAGTTGAAACAGTGGATAGAGCCCCATGATGACGCCAAGCCACACCTTGCGGCTCCAGTCCGACGCCTGTGGCGTCAACATGCCCTGGGCCGGATCCAGCAGCAGCGGCGCCAGGACGGGGGAAGGCAGGCTGAACCCCGCCACCGCCAGCGTCACCGTCATCACCAATACCCAGAGGGTCGCCTGTCCCTTGATCCCTTCCATCTTCGCCTCATTAAATAAAGTCATCGGTTTATTTATATTGTGAGGGGTCGCCCATTAAGTAAAGCAGATTGTTGATTTAAATCACCCTGCTACCCATAATGACCTCATCCAGGCGGTCACCGCACCGATACCCACCACCGGAGCCCCCATGAACGCCAGTACCGACAAGATCCTCTATCTGCTGAAAACCCGCGGCCCCCAGAGCGCCGCCGAACTCGGCGACCAGTTGCAGATGACGTCCATGGGGGCACGCCAGCACCTGATGGCCCTGGAGTCCGAGGGCTGGGTGGGGTTTAGTGACGAGGCCCGCGGCCGCGGTCGCCCGGTGCGTCTGTGGCACCTCACCGACCAGGCCTGGCAACGCTTCCCCGACACCCATGGCGATCTGACCCTGCAGCTGATCGACGACATCCGGCAGGTGTTTGGCGACGCGGGAATGGAGCAGCTCATCGCGCGGCGGGAGCAGCAGATGCAGGCACGCTATGAATCCAGGCTGACCCAGCCGGCGCTGGCAGACAGGCTGATGACGCTCAAGGCGCTGCGCACCCAGGAGGGGTATATGGCGGACATGTCGCAGGAGGAGGACGGCAGCTGGCTGTGGTGGGAGAGTCACTGCCCCATCTGCAGTGCGGCCAGAGCCTGTCGGGGCTTTTGCCGCAGCGAGCTGGCGCTGTTTCGCCGGTTGCTGGCGCCGGCCGAGGTGGAGCGGGAGCAGTATCTGCTGGAGGGGGACAGCCGCTGCCTCTATCGCATCCGGCCGCCCCGCCCCTGAGCGGGCGGAACGCAAAAACAACAAAGCAGGCGCCGGGATGCCTGCTTTGTTGCCTTCGGGGAGGGGGTGCTCTCGTTCCAGCCCGTTGTTTCCCGATAAGGTCGAACGGCTGATGGGGCTCTTGACCCGGTAAGGTCCTTCACCACAGGTGCCTGGTCGGGCGCCTGTCTTGCCACCGGAAGATGTAACCATGGTACTCCCCGCGATGCGGTGAGTGGTTGTGAAGTAGCAGGTATTTTCAGTTGTTTTTGCAATAGTTCACCCTTAATCTAGGAAAAGTGGATTAGTAATTGCGAAGAGGTACGGAGAATGCTGAAACTTGATCGTATAGACAGGCATATTCTGGAGCTGATGCAGGAGAATGGCCGCATCAGCAACCTGGAGCTGGCCGAGCTGGTCGGGCTCTCTCCCTCCCCCTGCTCGCGCCGGGTCAAGGCGCTGGAGGATGCCGGTCTCATCGATACCCATGTCACCCTGCTCAATGCCCGCCAGCTGGGGCTGACCCTCACCGCCTACATTCACATCTCCATGGACAGGCACACTCCGGAGCGGTTCGAGAACTTCGATCGCGCCGTCAAGGATCTGCCCGAAGTGCTGGAGTGCGACCTCATCACCGGCAACGATGCGGATTACCAGCTCAAGGTGGTGGTGCGGGACATGGAGCACTACCAGCACTTCCTGCTGGACAAGCTGACCCACATCTCCGGCGTGACCGGGGTGCGTTCAAGCTTCGTGCTGCGCCGCATCAAGCACAAGACCGCCCTGCCCCTCAACCACCTGGGCTGACCCCCCGCATCCGGGGAGCACCAAAAGCAAGAGGAGGCCCGGGCCTCCTCTTCTTGTCTCTGCTATCAAGGGCATTCGCGGTCAACACAGCACCCGGGCGCCCTCGCGCCGCCAGGTGGCGAACGCCTCGTCATGCCTCGACCTGGCTGACGTCCTGCACCTGCAGCAACCAGCCGCTCTGCTCCTGCAGGGGTTCGCCGCGCAGCCGCAGCCGCTCACCGGTCGACACCCACTGCCCTTTGGGCAGAGATATTTCCAGGCTCTCGCTGCCGTTGTCGAACACCCAGCGATCGGCGCCCAACGACTCCATCAAGTACCCTTCCATCTCCACTCTGGACTCGGCCTGCCAAGAGGGGGAGGCGGTATCACGGCTCTCGATGAAATCCCCCTGAACACCAAAGCTGGCCAGCCCCCACAGAATGGAGAGCCCGACGATGGATGATTGCATCTCTCTCTCCTGTTGGTTTGCTACCTTGAGGGCCAGTATGGGAAGAGAAAAATGAGTGCACCATGAACAAGGTGCCAAAGTGCTGGCAAGATCGCGAAAAAAACCGGCCCCATGGCCGGTCATGTCATTTTATGTCGTACAGGTCACACTACTTGGCCGCTTCTTCTGCCATCCGTGCAGCTCTTGGTTTATTTGTCCACATGGCCACCCCGCGGTGATCCGCACAGATCCCCTCGTCGGTGACCGCCCTCACCCGGACCCCGTCCTTGCAGATGGCCTGCCAGGCATCGGCATCGTCGATCTGCAACTCGGAACGGGGATAGGAGGTATCGGCGCAGGCGCACAGCAGGATGGCAAACAGAGGCAGCAGGGATTGCATGGGTTTCATCGGGTCACTCCTGACGGGAAAAGGGATCAGCGCCCCAGCTGCGCCGCCACGCGATCGCAAAGCTGCTTGAGCTGGGCCAACTCAGCATCGGCCAGATCCACCTGATTGCGCAAGCTGTCCGCCAGACAGCACTCCCTGACCTCCTGCTGCAACTGGCGTCCCGCCTCGGTCAGGCTGATGCACTTTTGCCGCTCATCCTCGTGGGAGACGGTGCGGGTCAGCCACCCCTTGCTCTCCAGCCGCTTGACGATGGGGGTCAGGGTGCCCGCATCCAGTCCGGTCTCCTGCCCTATCTCCTTGAGGCTGACCTCGTCCCGGGCCCAGAGCGAAAGCATCACCAGGTACTGGGTATAGGTGAGATCCAGCTTGTCCAGCAGCGGCCGATAGGCACGCATCACCGCATTGGAAGCGCTGTAGAGGGCAAAACAGACCTGCTTTTTCAATTCGCTCATGGAGGACCTCGCTGACGACAAGGGGGGCAGTATACCCCATCAACTTCGGGGCTGAATAGTTTGCACACAAAACAGTTGCCAGCCCCCGCGTTCAGGACTACCCTGATTTTAGTTTGCACACAAACAAAAATACCAGGCCGCCGCCCGACGCGCGGCCCCACTGCCGGAGAATGCCCATGAATGCCATCAGCCATCAAATCCAACTGCTGCGTCGCCCCACCGGTCTCCCCACCCTGGAGGACTTCGCCCTCCGGGACGTGCCCCTGCCCGCCCTGCAGGAGGGAGAGGTACAGGTCGCCAACCAGTGGCTGTCGGTGGACCCCTACATGCGCGGCCGCATGAGCGAGGCAAAAAGCTACGTTCCCCCCTTCCCCCTCAACGGTCCCCTCGACGGCGGCGCCATCGGCACGGTACAGGCATCGCGCCATCCCGATTTCAAGGTGGGGGACAAGGTGAGCAGCATGCTGGGCTGGCGGGATGCCTTCGTGGCAAACGCCGCCCAGCTCACCCGCCTGCCCGACACCACCCTGCCGCCCCAGCGCTTCCTCGGCGCCCTCGGCATGCCGGGCATGACCGCCTGGGCGGGCCTGCACAAGGTGGCGCACCTGAAGGCCGGTGAAACCCTGCTGGTCTCGGCAGCCTCCGGGGCGGTCGGCACCATGGCGGTCCAGCTCGCCAAGCAGGCGGGGGCCAGGGTCATCGGCTCCACCGGCTCGGCCGACAAGGTCGCCTACCTCAAGACCCTGGGAGCCGATGCGGTGATCAACTACCGGGAGACCCCGGATCTCGACGCCGAGCTGGCCCGCCTCGCCCCCGAAGGCATCCACGTCTACTTCGAGAACGTGGGGGGCGCCATGCTGGATGCCGCCCTCAACCACCTGGTGGTGCACGGGCGCATCGTGCTGTGCGGCCTCATCGAGCAGTACAACAGCAACGGCCAGGCCAGCGGCCCGCGCAACCTCTCCCAGGTGATCCGCAAGCGCATCCTGATGCAGGGGTTGCTGGTCTCCGATCACTGGCAGCACTACGGGGCGTTCCTGGCCGAGGCCATGCCGGCCTTCGAGGCGGGCACCCTCCAGGCCGAGGAGACCGTCAGCGAGGGGCTGGCCAGCATGCCGCAAGCCTTTATCGGACTGTTCCAGGGCCACAATACCGGCAAGATGCTGGTCAGACTGCCCTGATCCGGGGGCATTTCCCATCTATTTAACAGATAGAATGTCGCCAGACCCATCCATTTAAGCGATGGAAAATCGGCATCCGATCGCCCTTGAACAGGCGGCTTGCGCAACGGGCCCATCCCCCCTAAGGTGGGCCCGTTTTCCCTGGCGCACCCCGCCGTCTCAGCAAGGAGCCTCCCCTATGTCTACCCCCTATCCCCGCGTCGGTGTCGGCGTCATTCTCACCAATGGCCAGGGCCAGGTACTGCTTGGCAAGCGCAAGGGCAGCCATGCCCCCTACTGGTCCATCGCAGGCGGTCATCTGGAATTGGGGGAGACCTTCGAGTCGGCAGCCATCCGGGAGGTGGCGGAGGAGACCGGCTTCGTCATCCACCAGCCTCGCGTCATCGCCGTCACCAACAACCTGGAGACCTGGCGCGAGAGCGGCCTGCACTACATCTCGGTCACCCTGCTGGCAGAGGTGGACGGGGAGCCGCAACTGCTGGAGCCGGAAAAATGCGAGGGCTGGATCTGGTGCGACCCGCACAATCTGCCCGAGCCTCACTTCGATGCCAGTCGCCAGTCCATCGCCTGCTGGCTGGCGGGACAATGCTACCTGCCCCAGGCACAACCTGCCCCCTGACCCTCACCGGCAGGCTGCGCGGGAGGGCGTACCGTCACCAAACTGTCACTTTTTTGTCATATTATCCGGGCCAGGATGATGACGAGGAGGGGAAGATGGGACAGGTATTCATGCAGTTCTTGTGGCTGGGATGCATCAGTGTTGGCGGGCCGGCCGCCCATATCGGCTATTTTCAGCGCACCTTTGTCCAGCGGCTGGGCTGGCTGAACCAGGCGGAGTTCGCCCAGTTGCTGGCCCTTTGCCAACTGCTGCCGGGTCCGGCCTCCAGCCAGCTCGGCTTTGCCATCGGCCGCCACCGCGCCGGCATCGGCGGCGCCCTGGCCGCCTTCGTCGGCTTTACCCTCCCCTCCTTCCTGCTGTTGCTGGCGGCCGCCGTCGGTCTGGGTCAGCTTGCGGGCAGCCTCTGGCTGGACGCCGCCCTGCACGGCCTCAAGCTGCTGGCGCTCGTCGTGGTGGCGGATGCCGTGCTCACCATGAGCCGCCAGTTCTGCAAGACGGCGCTGCAACAGGGGGTCATGGTGGCCACCGCCGCCGCCCTCTGGTGCGCCCCCGGTCTTCTGACCCAGGTCGCCATGCTGCTCGGCGCGGCCCTGCTCTGTGCCTTGCGCGAGCCGCACCCGGGGAGTCAGGGCCCCACGTCCACTCCGGATCGCCAGCCTCACTGGCCGACCCTGCTGCTGTTCGCCCTGCTGTTCGTCGGCCTGCCCCTGGTGGCGAGCGGCCCCGTCAGCCAGTTGCTGGCCGACTTTTACCGGGCAGGCAGCCTGGTGTTTGGCGGTGGTCACGTGGTGCTGCCCCTGTTGCAGGAGAGCCTGGGTCACCACCTGAGCGAGCAGCAGTTCCTGACCGGCTACGGCCTGGCCCAGCTGGTACCCGGCCCCATGTTCACCCTGGCCACCTACCTGGGCGCCGTGCTGCTGCCCGCCACTCCCCTCATCGGGGCGCTGCTGGCGACCCTGGCGCTCTTCCTGCCGGGTTTCTTGCTGCTCTGGGCCCTGGGCCCCTGCTGGCAGCACTGGCTGGCCCGCCCCCGTCTGGCGGGGGCCGTGGCCGGCATCAACGCCGCCGTGGTGGGGCTGCTGCTGGCGGCCCTCTATCAGCCGGTGTGGCAGAGCGCCGTGCTCTCCCCCACCGATCTGGCGCTGGCCGCCGTCGGCTTCTACCTGCTGCGGGTGCCACGGCTCCCCGTTCTGCCCCTCGCAGCCCTGCTGACGGGGGCAGCCCTGCTGCTGGCCTGACGAACCCGCGACAAGTCAGGCAGCGCCCGCCGGGCTGGCGGTCATGGCTCTTATCCCCGAGGGGAGGCAAAGAGAGCAAGATCCGTCAGGACAGCTCGGGCCCGTTGGCCGATAGTGGGCGACACAGAGGAGAGACCATGGATCACAACCAGACAGAGGCCTACCGCCGACGCTTTCAAACGGTGACAGAGCACATCGAGCGCCATCTCGACGACGACCTGTCGCTGGAGCGGCTCAGCGCCGTGGCGCACTTTTCGCCCTTTCACTTTCATCGGCAATTTGCCGCTTACTGCGGCGTGCCGCTGGGGCGTTACATCCAGCTGCTGCGGCTGAAGCGGGCCTCTTACCGGTTGGCATTCGCGCCTCTGGACAAGGTGACTGATATCGCCCTCGATGCCGGCTTCCAGCATGGCGAATCTTTCAGTCGCGCCTTCAAGCAGACGTTCGGCCTGACGCCCAGCCAGTTCAGGCAGCACCCGGACTGGGCCAGCTGGCATCGCTGCCTGCCACGGCCCCCCACAAAGAGGATTGACCCCATGCGAGTCGACATCATCCAGTTCCCGCAGACCGCCGTCGCCGCCCTGACCCATCAGGGCCTGCCCGAGCGCATCAACGACACCGCGGCGCGCTTCATCCAGTGGCGCAAGGCCACGGGCGGCTCCCCGGTCGCCACCAGCCGGACCTATGGCCTGGCGCCGGACGACCCCGCCACGACGGAGGGTGCGGCGTTTCGCTTTACCCTCTGTGGCAGCGTCGAGGCCCCCGTCGCCGAGGACAATGAGTGGGGCGTGAAGAATGCCCTCATCCCGGCCGGGCGCTGCGCCGTGGTACGCCACCACGGCTCCCACGACCTCCTGGCCGACTGTGCCCGGGCGCTCTACCGCGACTGGCTGCCCGCCAGCGGCGAAGAGCTGCGGGATTTTCCGCTCTTCTTCCACTACCACAACTTTGTACACGAGGTGCCCACCCATGAGCTGGTCACCGACATCTACCTGCCGCTGGCATAGCCCGGCACCTGGCAGGGGGAGATAAAAAAGCGGCGCCNCCTCCGAAGGGAGGCGCCGCTGGTCGTGTCGGGGATCAGGCGTCGGGCTCGAAATCCAGGCTCAGGCTGTTGACGCAGTAGCGCTGGCCGGTCTCGGTCGGCCCGTCGGGGAAGACGTGGCCGAGGTGGGAGCCGCACTGGCTGCAGGTGATCTCCACCCGCTTCATGCCGTGGCTGTTGTCCTCGGTGTAGGTCACCGTCCCCTCGATGGCCCGGTCGAAAGAGGGCCAGCCGCAGCCCGCGTCGAACTTGGCTCCTGAGTGGAACAGCACCTGCTTGCAGCAGACGCAGTGGTAATCGCCGCTCTTGCGGTTGTGCAGCAGGGCACCGCTGTAGGGACGCTCGGTCCCTTTCTCCCAGCAGACGTGGAACTGCTCTGCACTCAGCTTGTCGCGCCACTGTTCAGGGTTGTTACTGCTCATTCCGGCTCCTCACCACTGATAACGGTGCCCAGCATACCCAGTCAGGGCGCCTGGCTCTACCCCGCCAGCGGGAACTGTGATCCCGTTGGCAACACGGCGACAACATCCGCTGCCACCACCCCTTCACTCGCCAGCACCGCCGCCGGCAGGGCGACCCGCTCCAGCAGCTTGAGGGAGTGGGCACGCCCCACCGCCACCTGCCGCTTGATGTCGTCCGGCAGGAAGGGCAGGCCGTCGTTGGTGGCGGTGTCGATGGTCTGGATCCACTCCATGCCCTCCCCCGGTGGCGGCAGGCGGAACTGGATGTCATAGTCGCTGGCGTTGAACAGCACGTACCAGCGCTCCCCGGAGCAGCCGATCATGCCGATGTCCATGGCAAACGCCTGCCCCATGGGGGCGTGCCAGTCCTGATCGGTGAGCTGATGGCCGTCCGGGTGATACCAGTTCACCTGGTGGCAGCTGGTCGCCTTGCCGTTCCAGCCGTCGTCGCTCAGTTGCAGGTTGGAGAAGACCCCGGACTCCGCCCGCAGCGCCATCATCTGGCGGGTGAAGGCGAGCAGCCGTTCGTCCTCCGGGCGCAGTTGCCAGTTCACCCAGCTTATCTGGTTGTCCTGACAGTAGGCGTTGTTGTTGCCGAGCTGGCTGCGGCCCATCTCGTCCCCGGCCAGGAAGTGGGGCGTCCCCTGTGACAGCAGCAGGGTTGCGATGAGGTTGCGCTTCTGCTGCTGGCGCAGGTTGTTGATGCGCGGGTCCAGGGTCGGCCCCTCCACCCCGTGGTTGCTGGAGAGGTTGTTGCCGTGACCGTCCCGGTTGTCCTCGCCGTTGGCCTGGTTGTGGCGCTGGTTGTAGGAGACCAGATCCTCGAGGGTGAAGCCGTCGTGATAGCAGAGGTAGTTGACGCTGGTGTGGGGGGAGCGCCAGTTCTTCGGGAAGAGATCCCGCGAGCCCACCAGACGGGTGGCAAAATCCCCCATCTTGCCCGCATCCCCGCGCCAGAAGGCGCGCACCGTGTCGCGGTAACGATCGTTGATCTCCAGCCATTGGCTCGGAAACTGGCCGAGACGATAGCCGAAGGGGCCGATGTCCCAGGGTTCGGCGATGAGCCTGACCCGCGCCAGCACGGGATCCGCCATCATGGCCTTGAAGAAGGCGCTCATGGGATCGAACTCCCCCGCTTCCCGCGCCAGGGTGACCGCCAGATCGAAGCGGAAACCGTCCACCTGCATCTCGGTGACCCAGTAGCGCAGGGCATCGAGCACCAGTCGCAGGGTATTGGGGTGATCCAGATTGACGCTGTTGCCGCAGCCGGTGACGTTGGCGTGGCGATGGTAATCCGGACCGTGGGCCCCCGACTCGAAGGCGTAGTAACCCGCGTTGTCAAACCCCTTGAGGGAGAGCATGGGGCCGTCGAAGCCCGACTCCGCGGTGTGGTTGTAGACCACATCCAGGATCACCTCGAGCCCCGCCCGGTGCAGCTCGCGCACCATGGTCTTGAACTCGGTCACCGCATCCTGCGCCCCGTAGCGCGGTTCGGGCGCGAAGAAGGCGATGGGGTTGTAGCCCCAGTAGTTGGTCAGCCCCAGCTGCTCGAGCCTGGGCTCGGACATGAAGGCCGCCACCGGCATCAGCTGGACCGAGGTCACCCCCAGCCCCTGCAGATGCTCGATCATCAGCGGGTGGCTGATGCCCAGATAGGTGCCCTGCAGCGCCTTGGGGATGCCAGGGTGCTGGCGGGTGAACCCCTTGACGTGGGTCTCGTAGAGCACGACCCGCTCCGGCGGGATGCCGGGCTTGCCGACCCCCTGCCAGTCGAAGGCATCGTCCACCACCACCGACTTGCCCACCATGGCCGCGCTGTCCCCCTCGTAGAGGGCGTCGTCCCAGTGGGTAGCACGGCTCAGTGCCCGGGCATAGGGGTCTATCAGCAGCTTGTCCGGGTCGAACAGCAACCCCTCCTGGGGAGAGCCATGCACCCGGTAGCCATAGCGCTGACCGGCCTTGACGCCGCGCACGTGGCCGAACCAGTACTGGCCGCGCCGACCGGGCAAGGGGAGACGCGCCAGCTCCTGCTCCTCTTCGTCGAACAGGCAGAGCTCCACCTTGTCCGATTGGGGAGCCCAGACACAGAAGTGGCAGCCCGTCTCGTCCAGACGGGCGCCAAGCGGGTGATCTACCCCGTTTTCCATTTCAAACATCAGGACTCCTGTTTGATGAACAAGGTCGCGAGCGGCGGCAAGTCCAGCACCAGGCTGTGTGCCATCCCCTGCCAGGGGGTCGCCTCGGCGACGAAGACCAGACCCACATCATAGTTGCTGCCCCAGTAATGCTCGCTGTCGGTGTTGAGCACCACCCGATAGCGACCGGCAGCCGGCACCCCGAGACGGTAACCGATGCGCGGCACCGGGGTGAAGTTGCAGGCCACCACCAGCGGATGGGTCCCCAGCTTGTCGGCCCGCAGCCAGGCGAAGATGCTGTTGTCCGCGTCCTGGTGATCCAGCCAGCGGAAACCGGCCTGTTCATAATCCGCCTGATACAAGGCAGGTTCATGACGATAGAGGTGGTTGAGATCCCGGATCAGCCGCTGCTGGCCGCCGTGCCTGGGGTACTGCAACAGGTGCCAGGGCAGCTGGGCATCATGATTCCACTCGTTGCTCTGGGCGATCTCGGTGCCCATGAAGTTGAGCTTCTTGCCGGGGTGGGCATACATGAAGCCCATGTAGGCACGCAGGTTGGCGGCCTGCTGCCACTCGTCCCCCGGCATCTTGTAGAGCAGTGAGTGCTTGCCGTGGACCACCTCGTCGTGGGAGAGGGACAGAATGAAGTTCTCGTCATAGTGGTACACCATGGAGAAGGTCATGTCGTTGTGGTGGTAGCGACGGTGAATGGGCTCTTTTTGCATGTAGCTGAGGGTGTCGTGCATCCAGCCCATATTCCACTTGAAGCCAAACCCCAGGCCGCCAAGGAAGGTGGGACGGGAAACCCCGGCAAAGGCGGTGGACTCCTCGGCGATGGTCATGGCGTGGGGGTACTTGCCGTACACCTCCTCGTTGGTCCACTTCAAGAGGCTGATCGCCTCGTAGTTGTGGTTGCCGCCATCGACGTTGGGCACCCACTCACCGGCGTTGCGGGAGTAATCCAGATAGAGCATGGAGGCGACCGCATCCACCCGCAGGCCGTCGATGTGGAACTTGTCGAGCCAGAACAGGGCGCTGGCCACCAGGAACTGGCGCACGGTGTCGCGACCGAAGTCATAGATGTAGGAGTTCCAGTCCGGGTGCCAGCCACGGCGCGGATCTTCGTACTCGTAGAGCGGCGTGCCGTCGAAGCGGGCCAGGCCGTGGGCATCGGACGGGAAGTGGGCGGGCACCCAATCCAGAATCACGCCGATCCCCGCCTGGTGGCACTGATCCACGAAGTATTTGAAATCGTCGGCCGTGCCGTAGCGGCTGGTGGGGGAGAACATGCCCACCGGCTGGTAGCCCCAGGAGCCGCTGAAGGGATGCTCGGAGACTGGCAGCAGCTCGATGTGGGTGTACTCCATCTCCTTGATGTAATCCACCAGTTCCACCGCCAGCTCGCGCCAGCTCAGGCTGTCGCCGTTGGAGTGACGCTTCCAGGAACCCACGTGCAGCTCGTAGATGGAAAGGGGCTGCTCGCGCTTGTCATTGAGCTGACTCTCGCGCCAGTCGGCGTCCTGCCACTGGTACTGGCCGTGGTCATAGACCACGGAGGCGAACGAGGGGTACTGCTCGCAGTAGAAGCCCACCGGGTCGCTCTTGTGGGGCAGGCGATTGCCCGCCGGGTCTTTCAGTTCGAACTTGTAGCGATCCCCGGCCTTGAGCCCCGGCACGAACAGCACCCAGTGGCCGCACTGGCTGCGCTGCATGGGGTGACGGCGGCCATCCCAGAAGTTGAAATCGCCGATGAGGCTCACGGCGGTGGCGCTCGGCGCGTAGACGGCAAAGCGTACCCCTTCCACCTGCTGGCCGAGGTGCGTCACGGTGCGCAACTGGGCGCCGAGGGTGTGGTAGAGGTTTTCCGGTTGCCAGGTGAGTTCCGCCAGCCCCTCCCAGGCGGCGGCCTGGAACTGATAGGGGTCGATGATGTCGGCACTGGCGTCGGCGTAGGTCGCGATGAGCTGGTAGGGGAAGGGATTCTTGCGGCGGGTGAAAACAGTTTCAAAGAGGCCCGCTTCGTCAGCGGCGGTCAGGGTGGCAACTATCTTGCCTGACTTGAGATCCCTGACCCGGACCTCGAGTGCATCGGGCAACCAGGCGGTGAGTTTCAGGCCTGGCCCATCCGGATTGGCCAGCAGGCCTAGATGGGAGAAGGGATCGGCACAGCGGGCGGCAACCAAACGTTCAACGGGCATCGACATTTCCTTTGATGGCTGAACATCCGCTTCGGCCGAAGCCGAAGCGGATGAAAGTGAGTCACATGTTGGCGTTCAAGGCTCAACGGCTGGCCTCGTCACGGGCCTGGCTCATCTTGCCCGCCAGATTCTTGAGCGCCTCGTCGGCGAAGATATCCTCCAGATCCCGGGAGAGCTTGCGACGCCAGTTGGGGTACTCGTAGCTGGTACCCGGCACGTTGACCGGCTTGTCCATCTCCAGCCAGTCTTCGAGCTGGGTGCTGAACAGGGCACAGCTGCCGCGGGACATGTGCAGTTGCAGACCGTGGTTGAGCTCGGTATTCATGCCGACCCAGTTCACGTCTTGACTGATATTGCCAGAGATGACCCCATGAGCATGCAGGCTGTCAAGGATCCGCTGCTTGGCCTGGTGGCGATCAGCATACAGGGTCTTGAGTACGTCTTCATCCGGGTACAGGCCCAGTTCGCGTCCCAGCGCCAGATCGTCGCAGTGCCAGAAGCCTTTGAGGGTCGGCATGTCGTGGGTGGTCAGGGCGGACATCGCCTGCTCGGCGTAGTGCGCCGGGGAGATGAAGCCACCATCGTCCTTGGAGCGCTCGAAGAAGAACACCTTGTAGGAGTGGACGCCGTTCTCTTTCAGGGTCACGTCGATCCCCTCCGGCACGGTCCCCAGATCCTCGCCGATCAGCAGGCACTGGTTGCGATGAGACTCGAGGGCCAGGATCCCCAGCAGATCGTTCACCGGATAATAGATGTAGGCCCCCTTGGCGGCCGACTCTCCGGGCGGCACCCACCACAGGCGCAGCAAGGCCATCACGTGGTCGATGCGCAGGGCGCCGCAGGAGCGCATGTTGGCACGGAACAGATCCACCATGGGCTGGTAGGCGGCCTCGAACAGCTGGTTCGGGTTCATGGGGGGCAGGCCCCAGTTCTGGCCGAGGGGGCCGAGAATGTCGGGCGGCGCACCGACCGAGGCTTTCGGGCAGTAGAGATCCCGGTTTGCCCAGATCTCGGTGGAACCTTCGGAGACGCCGACCGCCAGATCCCGGTAGATCCCCATCACCATGCCGGCGGCCTTGGCGCGGGCATCGGCCCGGGCCAGCTGCTCATCAGCCAGGAACTGCAGATAGAGATAGAAGGCCACATCCTGCTGGTGCTCGGCCATCCAGGCCGCCACTTCGGGGTTGTGGTAATCGCGCAGCGCCTCGGGCCAGACCGGCCAGCCCCAGGCATTCTCGCCCTTGGCATAGAAGTGGGCCTGCAGGGCGTCAAACGCTGCCTGCTGTTGCAGGCTGTCACCGCCTGCAGCCACAAAGGCATCGAACGCAGCCTGACGCTCGGCGCTGAAGCTGGCCTGGTCGAACACCTGGCGCAGCATCCCGATCTTGGTCTGGATGACGCCGGTGTAATCCACATTGTCCTTGACCCGCAGGGAGGTGAGGTGCTGCTGGAAGGCCGGGCTCGCCACTTCCGCTTTCAGGCGATCGTTGCCCAGGAATTCGGGCACCGCTTCCACATCGATATAGGCGACGTTGAGCCAGCGACGGGAAGAGGGGCTGTAGGGGCTGGCACTCTCCGGGTTCGCCGGATAGAGGGCGTGGATGGGGTTGAGACCGACGAAGTGGGCTCCCCAGGCGGCTGCATTCTCAACCAGCTGGCCGAGATCGCTGAAATCGCCGATGCCCCAGTTGTGGCGGCTGCGCAGGCAGTAGAGCTGGACGCTCGGGCCCCACACCTTGCGACCATTGGCGATGGGTGCCTGCTTGTAGCAGGAATTGGGGGCGACGATGAGACGCATGGTGGCCAGCGGCTCGTCATTGCCCTCTTCCAGCAGGATGAGCTGGTGATAACCCAGCGCAGGCTGCACATCCAGGGTGACGCGATAGGCCTGACACTCCATCTCCTCGAACTCGGCCACCCCGACCAGCTCACCCTCGATGGGAGTAAGTTGACCGGACAGCACTGCACCCTGCTCCTGCTGGAGCTGCCAGGTGAGGGCATCGTTGACGAATTCGATGGGGAGGCGAACCTCAAGAGTAACGGCGTCGCCGCTGCGTACCACCATCACGGGATCCAGCGCGCGCAGCCAGTGCTGGCGGTGCTCCTGCTCAAGCTGTTCGGACAGGGCGACCTCGTCATCGACGCGGTAGCCCATGGCGCCCAGCATGGCGGCCTTGCTCTCTTCCGATACCAGGGCCGGCTGGCCCCAGGCATCAACATACTCACTGGCAATGCCTTTGGCGGCAGCCAGCTGTTCAATCAGGGTGGTCATAGTTTGAGAATTCCCGCTGTGGATTCTGTCTACGCTATTTTGTGATTAATTTTTATGGTTGGTACTTGAACAGTGGCTCTTTGGCCATGCTAAACCGCGCACATTTTTACATATCTCCCCGGCTGGATGTGTGACCGGGCAGGCACTATTGTTGTTCTCTGCCACCGACTTTGCTGATGATGCATTCAACAAAAGTTGGTAGCCAGTTACATAAACCGAAAATAAATTTCACAGTTTTTCATGATATAGCGCAATTTCGCGCAGATTGTTGGTTGACTCGCGAGGGAGTTCTAGTAAATTTACAAACGGAATTTTCTTTGACTACTGAACAGTTAGGTAACCAATTATGACTATCAAAGTAGGTATTAACGGTTTTGGCCGTATCGGTCGTTTCGTTTTCCGTCTGGCCGCTGAGCGTGCTGACATCGAAGTGGTTGGTATCAACGACCTGATCGACGTTGACTACATGGCTTACATGCTGAAGTACGACTCCACTCACGGTCGCTTCAAGGGCACTGTTGAAGTCAAAGACGGCAACCTGATCGTCAACGGCAAAACCGTACGTGTTACCGCTGAACGTGACCCGGCCAACCTGAAATGGGGCGAAATCGGTGTTGACGTTGTTGCCGAAGCAACCGGTCTGTTCCTGACCGACGAAACCGCTCGCAAGCACATCGCTGCCGGTGCCAAGAAAGTCGTACTGACAGGTCCGTCCAAAGACGCTACCCCGATGTTCGTCATGGGCGTCAACCAGGATTCCTACGCTGGCCAGGACATCGTTTCCAACGCTTCCTGCACCACCAACTGCCTGGCCCCCATCGCCAAGGTTCTGAACGATACCTTCGGTATCGAATCCGGCCTGATGACCACCGTTCACGCTACCACTGCTACCCAGAAGACCGTTGATGGTCCGTCTGCCAAAGACTGGCGCGGTGGCCGCGGTGCGGCTCAGAACATCATCCCGTCCTCTACCGGTGCTGCCAAGGCTGTTGGCGTGGTCATCCCGGAACTGAACGGCAAGCTGACCGGCATGGCCTTCCGCGTTCCGACTCCGGACGTTTCCGTTGTTGACCTGACCGTCAACCTGAAGAAAGAAGCGTCCTACGCTGAAATCTGCCAGGCCATGAAGGCTGCCTCCGAAGGCGCCATGAAGGGCGTGCTGGGCTACACCGAAGACGAAGTGGTTTCCACCGACTTCCTGGGTGAGCGTCAGACTTCCGTGTTCGATGCCAAGGCTGGTATCCAGCTGAACAAGACCTTCGTGAAAGTCGTCTCCTGGTACGACAACGAAATGGGCTACTCCAGCAAGGTTCTGGACCTGATCGCTCACATCTCCAAGTAATTTGGGATGCGCAATCGCGTAGCTTGAAAAAAGGCGGCCAATGGCCGCCTTTTTGTATTCTGAATCACGGACCCTTTCTGAATGTCCCCGAGCACTGGAGCCTTTATGACACCGACACGTACGCTGACTGCCCACTGCACCCTGAGCCAGGATGGCCTGCCCCTGCTGACCATAGACAATGAGCACGCCAGGGCCGAGATAAGCCTGTTTGGCGCCCACGTGCTGCGTTACCAACGCCATGGTGAGCCGGCCTCCCTCTGGCTCAGCGACAAGGCGATACTGGATGGCAGCAAGCCCATTCGCGGCGGCATTCCCCTCTGCTGGCCCTGGTTCGGCCCCTCTCCCGCTCGCGTTGGCAGCGGCAAGCCGGCTCATGGCTTCGCACGCAACTGCCTGTGGACGCTGGATGGGGTCTCCGATCACGGGGATGGCACACTCGTCCACCTCTCCCTGCGTGACAACGATGCCAGCAGGACACTCTGGCCCCATGCCTTCGAGCTGGAGCTGGACGTACTGGTCGGCAAGGAGCTTTCCCTGGTGCTGACCACCCGCAACACCGGCAAGTCAGCGCTCACCTACAATGCCGCCCTGCACACCTACCTGCAGATCAGTGCGCCGGAAGCGGTGACCGTGACCGGCCTCGGCGAACCCTATCTGGACAAGCTGACCGGCCGAAACGAACTGCAACAGGGAGCGCTGACCGTCACCGCAGCCATGGATCGCATCTACCGCCAGCCCGATGCCATGGTCAGCGTGCAGGATGGTGAGCGCACCACCCGGGTGGTCAACGGCAACCACGACAGCGTGGTGGTCTGGACCCCCTGGCAGGAAGGGGCCAGCGCCATGGCCGACATGAGTGACAACGGTTATCGCACCATGCTCTGTGTCGAGGCGGCCATCACCGCCGAGGACGGGATCACCGTCCCGCCCGACGAGGAGCACAGCTTCTCCACCGTCATCATCTGACGATACAGATGACGGACAAATAAAGAGGGCTCCCGCGGGAGCCCTCTTTGCATCTTGCCATCAGCGTCAGTCAGGCGTTGCCCTGGGTCTTGAGCTTGAGCTCCGCGGCGAAATCCAGCATGCGATCGAGCGGGACAAGCGCTTTGAGACGCAGTGCCTCATCCACATGGATCTCGTGACGCTCGGCACCGTCGGTCAGGGCCTCCTTGATGGCTACCAGGCCGTTCATCGCCATCCAGGGGCAGTGGGCGCAGCTACGGCAGGTGGCACCATCACCGCCGGTGGGCGCTTCCACCATCTCTTTCTCCGGGCAGGCCTGCTGCATCTTGTAGAAGATGCCGCGATCGGTCGCCACGATCAGTTTCTGCTGGGGCAGCTCTTTGGCGGCCTTGATGAGCTGGCTGGTGGAACCCACCGCATCCGCCAGCTCGATGACGGAGGCCGGGGACTCCGGGTGCACCAGCACGGCGGCATCCGGGTTCTGGGCCTTGAGCTCGCGCAGCGCCTTGGCCTTGAACTCGTCGTGCACGATGCAGTGACCCTGCCAGCGCAGCATCTCGGCCCCTGTCTTCTTCTCGATATAGGCGCCGAGGTGGCGGTCCGGGCCCCAGATGATCTTGTGACCCTGACTGTCCAGATGTTCGACGATCTCCAGTGCAATACTGGAGGTGACCACCCAGTCGGCCCGTGCTTTCACCGCTGCCGAGGTATTGGCATAGACCACCACGATGTGATCGGGGTGGGCATCGCAGAAGGCGGAGAACTGGTCGATGGGACAACCCAGATCAAGAGAGCACTCGGCCTCCAGCGTCGGCATCAGCACCCGCTTGTGGGGGCTCAGGATCTTGGAGGTCTCTCCCATGAAGCGCACACCGGCCACGATCAGGGTCTGGGCTGCATGGTCGCGACCGAAGCGGGCCATCTCCAGGGAGTCACCCACGAAGCCACCGGTGGCTTCTGCCAGGGCCTGGATCTCGGGATCCGTGTAGTAATGGGCAACCAGCACAGCCTGGCGCGCCTCGAGCAGCACCTTGATCTCGGCGATCAGGGTCGCCTTCTGCTCGGGAGTCAGGGGCTGTGGTTTGGCCGGGAAGGGGTAGTCCATCTCGACTACCGGCGGAATACTGCTCAGTGCATTGCTCATTGCGACTGTTCCATCAACGCTCGGGAAGGCCAAAATTATAACCAGAAGCCGTGCACAAACCCATCAACAAATCCAGTACAGTACAACTGTCAGGACCCGCTCCGACCATATCGTTGTCATTCTTGCCAAAAGGAGTTGTCGAATGAAACAACGTTCGCTCAAGACCAAGTTGTTGTTGCTCACGCTGGGACTTTTTCTCGCCAGTGGCGTCGCCATGACATGGATACAGTCCTCCTCGCTGAACGGCCTGCGCGATGACATCATGGCGCAGACCCGTGGCGCCCTGGAGCAGGAGGTTTCCCGTTCCCTGCAATTCCAGGCAGAGCGGTATGCCGTGCAGATCGAAGACCAGTTGCAGCAGGCCTATCAGATACCGCTCGGCATGGCGGCGCAGCTTGAAGGAAGCATGGCCCAGCCGGACCAGCGGCTGAGTCGCCCGCAAGTGGAGCTTCTGCTTGGCAGCCGCCTGCGCCAGGCAAACGGGATCAGCTCCATCTACGCCCAGTTCGAACCCAACGGTTACGACGAACAGGACGCCGACTGGCAGACGGGCGCCAGCCATTCGGTTGCCGGCAAGGGCAGTCTCGAGGTCTACTTCACCCGGGAACAGAACGGAAACATCGCGCAGCAGACCATAGATGCCGCCACCAGTGATGCCAAGTTCGACACCTCGCGCAATGAATTCGGCATTCGCAACAGCGAGTGGTATCTCTGCGGTCGCGAGACTCGTCGCCCCTGCCTGATGGAACCCTACCTCTACGAGATAAGCCCTGGCCAGAAGATGCTGATGACCAGCCTGACGGTGCCCGTCCTCAAGGATGGCAAGTTTGCCGGGATCACCGGGGTCGACATGAACCTGCCCATCTTCCAGCAACTGGCCGAGCACCTTGGCAAGAGCCTCTATGACAACCAGGCCGAGGTCACCCTGGTCAGCAAGGCGGGCTTCATCGTCGGCAGCAACCGCCATTCGGACAAACTGGGGCGCCCCCTGACAGAGGCCGGACTGGTTGCCCCGAATGGACACCCCGCCGATACCGACAGCGATTTCATCCTGCAGCAGCCCATACGGATCGAGGCTGCCGACAACCAGTGGTGGCTGATGATCAAGGTGCCCAAGGCCCTCGCCCTCAGCCAGGCCAACACCATCAGCCAGCAGCTCGGCAGCCTGTTGCAGGCTACCCAGCAGCAGCAGCTGGTTGCCATCGTTGTCATCACCCTGGTGGCCCTGGGCTTGCTTGTCTGGTTCATCCAGACCATCACGGCGCCCCTCTCCCTCATCAGCCGCCACGTCTCCCACCTCGCCAGCAATGAAGGCGACCTGACCCAGCAGATGCGTATCGACACCCACCAGGAGCTCATCGAGCTGGGCAGGCATCTCAATGCCTTCCTCGGCAAGCTGAGGGCCATGGTGCAGGGCAGCAAGCAGATAGGGCAACAGGTGCATCAGCAGGCCAGGGGCATGAAACAGACGGCCGATGCCATGCGCAGCAGCCTGGATGATCAGAGCCTGGAGCTGGAGAGCGTGGTCAGTGCCATGCACGAGATGAGCACCACGGCAGTCAGCGTGGCGGGCTATGCGGAACAGGCGGCGCAGGAGTCGGAAGCGGCGACCCACCATGTCAGCACGGCCCAGCAGACATTGAGCAGGGCCCGTAGCGAGATCCATACCCTGGTCGAGGACATGCATCAGGCCGACAAGGCGGTCGCCCAGGTCGCCCAGCGCAGCACCAATATCAGCCACATTCTCGATGTGATCCGGGCCATTGCCGAACAGACCAACCTGCTGGCCCTCAACGCAGCCATCGAGGCGGCGCGGGCCGGCGACATGGGCAGGGGTTTTGCCGTCGTGGCGGACGAGGTGAGGGCGCTGGCCAACAAGACCCGCTCATCCACCGACGAGATAGGGCAGCTCATCGGCAGCCTGCAAACCGAGGTCACCAGCAGCCAGCAGTTGATGAGCACGGGGATCGCCCGCTCGGTGAGCACGGTTGAAGGCACGGAGCAGGCCTTCGAGGCACTCAATCAGGTGGTCAGCCAGATCCAGCAGATCCATGATCACATCAGCCAGGTGGCGACCGCCGCCGAGCAGCAGAGTGCCGTGAGCGACACCATCAACCAGAACCTGATGCGCATCGGTGACGCCGCCACCACCCTGGGACAAGAGGCCAATGCCAGCCAGCGTCTGAGCGAGGCACTGGAACAGGCGGCCACCACCCTGGCAAGCGAGCTGGATCGACTGCGAACCTGATGGCAGACGGAAACGAAAAAGCCCGCATCGCTGCGGGCTTTTCAATATGGTGGTCGTTACTGGGCTCGAACCAGTGACCCCCTCCTTGTAAGGGAGGTGCTCTCCCAGCTGAGCTAAACGACCTGGGATATGACTGAAATG